>NZ_PZKG01000074.1 GCF_003034985.1 Cereibacter changlensis JA139 | reverse complement strand
GCCGACGGAAGGCCGCATCGGCTTCGGCGGGCAGGACATCACCGTGCTGCAATCGGTCCGCTTCGCCGTGCTGCCGCAGGTGCGGCTGTCGATCTCCTTCGAGGCCAATGTCCGCTGCGGCGCCATCCTCGGCGTCTTCGGCGCGGTCGGCATCGGTTTCCTCCTGGCCGACCGCATCGGCGCCTACCGCTGGGATGAAGCTTGGTCGATCATCTTCCTCATCATCGGCATGGTCTATCTGATCGACGCCGCCTCCGCCGCGATCCGCGGCCGCATCATCGGCACATGGGAGTCCCAACGATGAAACACCTCTCCGAAGCCCCGACGGTGCACGAGACCGCACAGGTCATCGACTGCGAGTTGGGCAAGTGGACCGAGATCCAGGCCGATGTCTCGATGCGCGAGACCAGCTTCGGCGACTATTCCTACATCGTGCGCGGCGGCAACGTCGTCTGGTCGACCATCGGCAAGTTCTGCTCCATCGCCGAGGGCGCCCGGATCAACCCCGGCAACCACGCCACCTGGCGGGCGAGCCAGCACCATTTCACCTATCGCGCGGCGGAATACGGGCTGGGCGAGGATGACGCCGCCTTCTTCCAGTGGCGACGCGACCACTGGGTGACCACCGGCCACGACGTCTGGATCGGCCATGGCGTGACCATCCTCGCCGGGGTCACGGTCGGGACCGGCGCAGTGATCGGCGCCGGCGCGGTGGTCTCGAAGGATGTCGCCCCCTATGAGATCGTCGGCGGCGTCCCCGCCCGCCCGCTCAAGCGCCGCTTCACCCCGCTACAGGCCGAGGCGCTGCTGGAAATCGCCTGGTGGGACTGGGACCATGCCCGCCTCCGCGCCGCCCTCCCCGAGATCCGCAGCCTCGACATCGACGCCTTCATCGAGCGCTTCCGCTGAGGAGACTGGGTGTTGCAGCCGCCGGCAAGTGGCGGCGGCCATCATACCTTGGGGCCTTCTTACGTTCGCACCTTCAAAAGGGCTCTCAACCCGTTGCAATGCGCAGCTTATCGAAGGTGGCGGCACCATCTTCTACCGGCGCCGCCACCTCACCGCTCAGAAGCGCATCTTCAGCGTCGCGCGGAGACCGTCCTCCCGCACGCCGTCGCCGAACTGGCCGGCATAGCCGATGCTGAAGTCGCTGCCGGCGCCGAGGCTGAGGCCGAGCCCGGCTTCGAGCGTCACCACGTCCCTCGGCAGATCGACGCCGGCGACGGTGAAACCGCCGCCGCCGATGAAGCTGTTGTCCGAGGCAGCGTTCAGGTCGCCGAAGGCGCGCCGCCAGGCGACCGCGCCCTCCAGCCGCGCCGGGGCGCCCTGCAGGCTGAAGCCGTGCGCGCCGCGCAGCCCGAGCGTGGCGAAGGTGGTAGAGCGGCTCTTGGGCGAGATCTCCAGCGCGGCGACGCCGCCGGTCTCGTCAATGTCGTCGCTGGAGAAGCGCACATGGGCGAGGTTGACGAAGGGCTCGAACACCGCCCTGCCCCGGTCAATCCGGTAGCCGAGCTCGCCGAAGGCCTGCAGGCTGCGCGCGTCGTAATCGGCCTCCTGCCGTTCCGAGATCAGGCCCACCGCCACCTCGCGTTCGGAGCTCACGTCATGCGAGGTGAAGCCGAGCCCGCCGCGGAAGGCGAGCCGCCCCCAGCTGCGATCGGCGTAGAGCCCGAGATGCCAGTCGTTGCTGTCGACCGAGGCGCTGCCGTCGTCGAGATCGAAGCTCGACCGGCCGAGGCCGAGCGCCGCCCCGATCAGCCAGCCGCTGTCGAGTTGCCGGTCGACCCCCGCCATCAGCCCGCCCGCGGAGCCGGACAGGCCCTCGACATTCGAACTGCCGTCGATCTCGGACCAGGAGCCGAAGGAGCTGGCCCAGACCGGCGTGGTGGCCGCGCCCTTGCTGGAGACAGTGACGCCGCCCGCGCCCTGAGCCTCGGTGCGGCGCATCCGCTGGCCGAGCGCGTCGCGCAAGAGCGCGCTGTTGCCGATCAGGAAGGAACCGGTCGAGGCATGCGCCTCTCCGGACAGGCTGTCGAAGGCGGCATTGGCCTCGGCCTCGCCGAGCGGCAACACGGCGGTATAGATCGGCGACTGCGGCCCCAGCGCGCCGAGCGCCTTGGCGACGGCGAACTGGTTCGGGGTCTGGGTGACCCCGGTGAGCTCGATGTCGTTTCGCGCCAGCGACAGGGTGACCTCGGTCTCCGAGTAGTCGAGCACCGGATAGAGGAAGGCGAAGTCGCTGGTCACCCCGTCGAACTCGCCGCTGAGGCTCTCTGCGGTGAGGATGGTGTAGGTGGAGACGGGATCGTAGATCCCCGCGAAACCGATATGGGCGACGGAGCCCGCGAGCAAGGCCGTGCCGCCGACGGAGACATGGTCGCTCGAGCCGGTTTCGCCATTCACCCTTACATTGAATAGCGAGTCCCCGCCGAACTTCAGATTGCCGTTCACCCGCAGTGCGCCGATGGTTGTCGAGCTGCCCGCGCGCAGGCTGCCTCCGTCGAGGATGGACAGGCCGCCGTCGATCGTGCCGAAGCCGCCCAGCACAGCTCCATTGGCCACGGAAACGTCACCGCCGACCGTCGCCGCGGCGAAGGTCTCCGAGCCGCCGATCAACAGCTCGCCGGCCTCGACGCTCGTCCCCCCGAAAAGCTGTTCACCCCGTTGAGCGTCAGCCTGCCGCTGCCGATCTGGTGCAGGTTGCCCCCGCCGGAGATCACGCCGGCATAGGTCGTGGCGCTGGACCGGTTGATGATCAGCGTCCCGTCATTGGCGATGCTGCCGGAATTGGGGCCGCTGCCGCCCAGCCTGCCGGTGGCGCCGCCATCGCCCAGTTGCACCGAAGTGCCCTCGGAGATTGTGACGCTGCCGGAATTGCTGTTCTCGCCGGTCAGGATGTAGCTGCCGCCGCCGGTGAGGGTGATGTCGCCCGTGCCGCTGATCCTACCCGAATAGGTTCCACCATCGCTCCGGTCAAAGGTGAGCGCGCCGTAGTTCAGCACATTGGCCGAGATCCAGCCGGAGGTTTCGCCGTCGCCCACCGTGAGGCTCGCGGCGTCGCCGACGCCGAACTGGCCGGTGAGGTCGCTGGCGCCGGTCAGGGTGAGGCTGCCGGCATCGATGCTCAGCCCGCCCGTGCCGGTGACGTTGCCGGCAAAACTGCCGGTCGAGTCCGTCAGACTGAGGCTGGCGCCTCCCACACTGATGATCCCCGACCCGGAGATGGATTTCACGGCCGCCGACGAAGCGCCGGAGACATCGAGGGCGCCGTTCACCTCGACGCCGCTGGACTGGTTGACCCTGCCCTGCCCCGTCAGCGCCAGCGTCGCGCCCTCGCTGATGCTGGTGAGCCCGGTGAAGGTGTTCATCCCTGACAGGGTGACCGCACCATCGAGGATCGCCAGATCGCCCGCCCCCGAGATCACCCCCGAATAGCTGGTGTCGCCCTCGTAGCCGAAGGCGAGCCGGCCCGAGTCCTCGCTGTCGCCTGTGTAGACATTGCCGACGAGCGGGCTGTCGAACGACCCTTGGCCGAACTGCAGCGTACCGCCCAGGATCCGGGTGCCGCCGGAGTAGCCATTGCTGCCGGTCATGATCAGCGTTCCGGCTCCGACCTTCTCCAGCGTCAGCGCCCCCACCTGCGCGATCGTCGCTCCAAGCACCTCGACCGTGTCGGACGTCCCGAAACCGCCGAGGCGGATCGTGCCGGTTTCCGCTCCGTTGAGCTCGTATGCTAGCGTTCCCGTGCCGGTGAGCGAGCCCAGCTCGAGGACGCCAGACCCGGAGTACTCCAGCC
This sequence comes from Cereibacter changlensis JA139, assembly GCF_003034985.1. GTDB lineage: Bacteria > Pseudomonadota > Alphaproteobacteria > Rhodobacterales > Rhodobacteraceae > Cereibacter > Cereibacter changlensis. The sequence continues at coordinate 16,398 of NZ_PZKG01000074.1, read as the reverse complement.
GCCCGCCGTCCAGCACGAAGCTTGCGCTGTTTTCCGGGACCGATGTCCGCAATCTCACCCTGCCGTTCTCACCGGCCGTATAGATCACGTTCGATCCGGTTTCGCCCTGGAGCTCGATGAACGAGATCACCCCTCCAGCTCCGCCGGACACGTTGAACTGCTGGGTGACGCCGGAACTGTTGGTCACCGGCCCCAGAATGCCGAGATATGCACCCTCTTTGACATCCAGCAGGTAGCTTTGGGCCGCATCCTCGAAAGTGAGGCCGCCGCTGATCAGGTAAGGCGACGTTTCATTGGGTCGCTCGAGCGTCACAGTGGTCTGGCCCGAGGTCGGACGAAGGACAAGCTTGTCGAGTCCGGAACCACACCCTCGGACCAGTTGCCGGCGGTGTCGAAATCGGAACTGACGGCGCCGGTCCAGGTGGCCTGGGCCAGAGCGGTATGGGCCAGAAGCGAGGCCGACATCAGCGCTGTCGTCGCCAAGGCGCGCCGGCGCCAGGAGTGGGGCCAGCCGGGGCGGGTGGGTGTCATGGTGCGTGCTTGCATGGGACTTCCCTGTCAGAAGGTCCCTGAACCATGTTGCGCAGAGACCGGTGTCCATTGCTGCGATCCTGGATCGCCCTGACTCACACTTATCAAAATGACTAAAATACGATCAGCCTACAGCCGCCCGGGCAAATTGCCAGCAAAGAAATACACTTTCCGCGCGAGTGAAAAGGCGGGACGACAGGCCGCGGTCCCGTCCCACGGCCAGTCGATATGAGAAACTGCCCTGCCCAGAACGCTCTCGTCGGCCTATGGGCGGGGCTTACCCGCCCGCCCCGCGCAGGTCCGACAGGCGCCATCCGCTCCCGCGGGTCCTCAGAAGATCTGGTTCTTGCGGATCTGCGCCAGGTAGCGCTTCATCCGCACCAGCCGCTGGTTCTCCACCCGGTCTAGCCTTCGGGCGACGAGGGTGGAGATTATGTCCACCGCAACCAGCGCGGCGATGCGCGAGGTGGTGGGGGTGAAGAGGTCGGTGTTGTCCAGCGTCTCGACGTTGATCAGCACGTCCGAGTAATTCGCCAGCGCCGTGTTGGTCGCGCCGGTGATCGCGATCACCTTGCCGCCCTGCTCGCGCGCTAGCCGGGCCAGCTCGACGATGGACATGGTCTCGCCGGTGTTGGAGATCGCCACCGCCACGTCGCCCGGCTTCATCATCGAGGCGGCCATCAGCTGCTGGTGGCTGTCGGTGGTGGCGTGGCAGGGCACGCCGAGCAGAGGGAACTTCTGCTGGAAATCCTGCGCCACGATGGCCGAGGCGCCGAAGCCGAAGATCTCGAGGCTGCGCGCGGCGAGGATCAGCGCCACCGCCTCGTTCACCTGGGTCATGTCGAGCTTGTGCCGCGCCCAGTCGAGCGAGGTCATGGTATAGTCGAAGATCTTCGCCGCCACCTCGTCCGGCGTGTCGTCGATCGAGATCGCCGATTGCGTCGCGGGCGTGCCCAGCACCAGGCTCTGCGCCAGGCGGATCTTGAAATCCTGGAAACCATCGCAGCCGATGGCGGTGCAGAAGCGGATCACCGTCGGCTGGCTGACCTCGGCGATCTCGGCGGTCTCGGCCACGGTGGCGTTCATGATGCGCTGCGGGCTGCCCAGCACGACATCTGCCACCTTGCGGTCGGATTTGCGCAGGTCCGGCCGCATCATGCGCACGATTTCCAGGATGTTGCGCGGCGCAAGCGCTTCGGCCGGAGTGTTCATGGGGCTCGCTCGACTGCAGACTGGTCCAAGCCATACGCCATTCCGACCGAGGCCGCCACCGCCTGCGGGCGCTGCGACGAACCTGTCGCCGCCTCGACCTCGGGCCGGGGGACGGTGCTGAAGTCGAAGAGATCGAAGTGATGCGCGATCAGCGCCGGGATGCCGGCCTCGCGCGCCAGGGCCAGCGCTTCGTCCAGCGTCAGGTTGCCCGGCACCCCCTGCGAGGCCCGCAGCGCATCCCGACCGTTCACCGGGAAAAGCGCGAGATCGGCGGCCAGCGCCCGGACCTCCTCGAGCTGCCCGTCGAAAGGGATGGTGTCGCCGGAGTGGAAAACCGTGGCACCGCCGATCCGCAACGCGAGGCCGAGGAAGCGGTGGAAGCCCTCGGCGTCGCGCTCCAGCGTCTCATGCGCGGCGCGGGTGGCGGTGACGCCGATCCCGGCGATCATGCAGCTCTCCCCCGCCTCGATCAGCCGCAGCCGCGACGGGTCGACACCCGAGCGCTGCAGCGCCGCCTCGCGCGCAGAGCGCGGGGCCAGCAGCGTCGCGCCCGGGTTGGCTGCGAGCAGCGCCGGCAGGGTGCCGGGGTCGAGATGGTCGGTATGGGCATGCGTCGCCAGCACCAGATCGACATGGGCGACAAGGTCCGGCGCCACCGGCGCGGGCATCATGCGCCGGTGCGGGAAGGCCTTGCCACGGTACTTCTCGGCCAGCGAGTCCGAGAGATAGGGGTCGATCACCGCCCGCCGCCCGCCGCCGTCGATGACGAACCCGGCCTGGCCGAGCCAACAGAGCCGCAGCGCCTCGCCGGGCGGGGCGGCGAGGAGCTCGGCCAGCGGTCGGTCCAAGGGCGTCTCAACCAGCCGCATGGTCTTGCCCCGGCAGATGCGCCAGCAGGTTGGCGACGGCGATCTCGGTGGCGCGGCGCACGCTGGCGTCAGTCAGCCCGCCGATATGGCTGGTGGCGATCACCTGCGGATGGCTGGCGAGCCCGCCCGGCAGCGGCGGTTCGGTGGCGAAGACATCCGTGGCGTAGATCGCCACCCGTCCCTGCTCCAGCGCCGGCCGCAGCGCCGTCTCGTCCACCAGACCGGCGCGGGCGGTATTGATCAGGATCATCCCCGGCCGCATGGTCTCCAGCACCTCGGCGTCGACCAGCGGGCGGCCGTCCTCCGGCAGCGGGCAGTGCAGCGTGAGGATGTCGGCGCGGCGCAGTACCTCGTCCAGCTCGGCATAGCTCACCAGCCCTTGCAGCGGGCCGAGCGGCGGGCGCATCGGATCGGCGGCCAGCACATGGGCCCGGAGCGCCGCCATCACTCCGGCCACCTTGCGGCCGATTGCCCCGAGGCCGACGATACCGACGGTGGCCCCGTCGATCTCGCGCCCTTTCGGTCGGGGCCAAGCCCCTGCACGGACGCCGCCGGCGACATCGGGGATGCGGCGGCAGGCCGAGAGCGCCAGCCCCACCGCCAGCTCGGCCACGCCGGTGGCATTGGCGGCCAGCGCCCGCTCGACGTGGATGCCCCGGGCCGACGTCTCGGCCAGCGGCAGGTTGTCGACACCGCTGCCGTTGCGGCTGATGACCCGCAGCCGGGTCGCGGCGGCGATGACGGCGGAGGAGACCGGCTCCACCCCGGCCAGCCAGCCCTCGACATCGGGGACGAGGCGCAGCAGTTCGGCCTCGTCGGGAGTCTGGCCTGAGCTGGAGAACACCAGCTCGTGCCCGGCGCGGCGCAGCGCCTGCAATTCCTGCGGCGGTTCGGAGGTCAGCGAGCGCGGGGTGATGAGGATGCGCGCCATTGCCTAGCCCTTCGCCGCCTGCAGGGCGATCCGGGTCAGCCGGTCGATGGTCGCCTCGTCCGTGCCGATCTCGATGTGGAACACCTCGGCGATGACCTGGGTCCAGCCGTGGATGAAGTAGGTCCAGCCGTCGACGACGGTCAGCCCGCGCTCCGCCTGCTGCGCCCGCGCCTGGTCTAGAAAGACCAAGTCACCACGGTAGTTCAGGTCCCAGACCACCGCGCCCTCCGGGAAGACCGCGGCATCGGTCAGCGGCGAGCCGGGCGCGTCCTTGCCAAGCCCGGTCGCGTTGATCACCAGCGAGCCCGGCTTCAGCCGCGGCAGCACCGCGTCATTGTCGGCGGGCGCGGGGGCAAGCACGTAGTCGAGCGCCGCGTCGGTCGGGATCTGCGCATGGATGCCGCGGATCTCGTCCAGCCGGTGCTCGGATCGGTTCGACACCACGATGCGCGAGGGCACATCGGCGCCGCGCTCCTTGCGCATCAGGTGCCAGGTCAGCGCGATGGTCGAGCCGCCGGCGCCAATCGAGAACACCTCGGCCCCGGTGCGGGCAAAGTAGTCCGGCCCGAGGAAGCCGTCGATCGACAGGCCCGAGGAGATCGGGTCCTTGGCGTGGCAGACCAGCCGGCCGTCCTGCTTCGAGATGCAGGAGGTCTCCTTCATCAGCTGCGCGAAGGGATCGATCACGTTGAACATGTCGCGGCAGGCGTTGAACAGGTCGATCTTGTGGGTGGTCACCAGCGCGCCCAGCGACTGCGGGTCGTCGCGGATGAAGGCCACCGCCGCGCGATAGGCCTCGGGGTCGGCGTGCAGAGGGAAATCCATGCCCTTGATCTGCACGTCGCCGAGGCCCAGCTCCTTGGCCCAGGCCGGGAAGACCTTCATGATCGAGCTCTTGGCCGTGGTGACGCCAATGAAATAGAGCGTCGGTTTCTCGGCGGGTGTGTAGCGGCTCATCCCCGGATCTCCTTCACCCGATCGACGGCGGCGCGGGCGCGGGTCGCGATGCCTTTCCAGTCGCCGTTGCGCATGTCCTCGGTGCGGGCGATCCAGGTGCCGCCGACCGCGGCGATCTCGGGCAGCGCCAGCCAGTCGGCGACGGTGGCGAGCGTCACTCCGCCGGTGGGGACGAACTTCAGCCCCAGATGGGCGAAGGGGGCGCTGATGTTCTTCAGCATCGACGGACCGCCGGCGGGCACGGCGGGGAAGAACTTCATCAGCCGGCAGCCCTGCGCCGTAGCGAGACTGATGTCGGAGGGCGTCATCACCCCCGGCGCGAAGGGCAGGCCCGCGGCCGCCGCAGCGGACACCACCGCCGGATCGAAGCCGGGCGCGAGGCCGAAGGTCGCCCCGGCCTGCGCCGCCGCCGTCACCTGCTCCGGCGACAGCAGCGTGCCCGCGCCGGTCAGCAGCTCGGGCCGCTCGGCGCTGAGCTGGGCGATGACCTCGGCCGCGGCCTTTGTGCGGAAGGTGATCTCGGCGATGCCGAGCCCGCCTTCCAGCAGCGCGTCGGCCAGCGGCACGGCATGGGCCACGTCTTCGATGGCGATGACCGGCACGACGCCGAGGGCTGCGACCCGTTCGAAGATCCCGCTCATGCCATCGCCTCCGCCCGGTTCAGGATCGACGCGACCTCGTCGGGAGTGCGGTTGCGCCAGGCGGGGTTGTCCTCGGCGACCCAGCCGCCGCGGCCGTCGTCCATGATCCGGACGCGCATGCCGCCGGAGCGTTCGATGATGCCGTAGTCCTGACCCGAATCCGCCGGATAGGCGAAGAACATCACCAGGTCGTCGTCGCCGATGTTCACCGAGCGGTGGATCCAATAGGGCGGCACATAGCAGACCTGCTGCGGCCCCATCTCGACCAGCCGCACCTCGCCTTCTGGGCTTTCCATCTGCATGACGCCGCGCCCGGAGAGCGTGTGGTAGACCTCGGGCCGGTCGCCGTTGGCGTGGATATGGCCGCGGGTCAGGAAATACTCGCGCCCGACCTTGCCCGGCTCCATCCGGGTGACCCCCATGATGATGTCCGAGGTCTTGGCGCCCGGCGTGTAGGACGTGACCTCGTAGGCGATGGCGTCGGCCTTCTGCGCCAGGATCGCGTCGAAGGCTTCGCTGTCGGCGTAGAGCCCGGTCAGGTCGCGGTAGCTCTTGCGGTAATGCCCATCGGCATTCTGAAGCATCCCCGTAGCGACCGAGATGTCGCAGAGGCGCGGCTCGGTAAAGATCATGGCATTCTCCATAGTTTCCGGTAGCAGAACTACCAACTTATCCGATAATTACGAAGCAGAGGCCGCATAATCAAACAGTTTTGTTGCTTCTGCTACATTTTTATCTGTGAATATTGTTGACGCGCGAAATTTTGCCGCCTAGCATTCCCGGGAGCCGACCGTCTGCCGCCGCTGTCAGGTGGACCGTTCCGGGAGGTTCGATCCATGGGAGGATTAGAATGAAAATGAGAACTCTGACGGGCGCTCTTCTGGGCGCCACGCTGATGACGTCCGCCGCTTCCGCGCAGGAGGCCTGCTCGGTCGGCGTCGCCATGTACACGCTGGGCGCGCCCTATTTCGCGGCTCAGGAAGTCGCCGCCCGCGCCGCTGCCGAGGAGCTCGGCTGCACCGTGCGGACCGCCGACGGCCAGAACGACATGATCAAGCAGATCGGCGACATCGAAGACATGGTCGCCGCGGGCGTGAACGTGCTGATCGTGAACCCGCGCGACTCGCTGGGCCTCGTGCCGGCCGTCGACGCCGCCACCGCCGCCGGCGTGCATGTGGTCGCGATGGACTCCATGCTCGACCCCTCCGCCAACTTCATCACCAACGTCTCGGCCTCGAACGAGGCCAACGGCAAGCTGGTCGGCGAATGGCTGGCCAAGCAGTCCGGCGGCAAGCCGCTGAAGATCGCGCTGCTCTCGGGCTCGCAGGGCAATGTCGTCGGCCAGGCCCGCCGCACCGGCGTGCTCTCGGGCCTGATGGAGGCCACCATCACCCAATACGGCAGCGCCGACATTGAGATCGTCGGCCAGGGCTGGGGCAATTGGGCGACCGAGGGCGGCCTGACCGCCATGGAAGACCTGCTGACCGCGCATGACGACATCAACGTCGTGCTGGGCGAGAACGACTCGATGGTGATCGGGGCCCGCGAGGCGCTGAAGGCCGCGAACCGTCTGGACGGCGTGCTGCTCGTCGCGGCGGCCGACGGCCAGAAGGAAGCCTACCAGATGATCAAGAACGGCGAATACGGCGCGACCGGCCTGAACGATCCGGCGGCGCTGGCCAAGCTCGCCGTCGAGATCGGCGTCAAGGCGCTGAACGGCGAAGAGCAGGAGCTGACCAAGTTCACCTTCACCGATCCGGCGGTGGTGACCCAGAAAAACGTGGACACCTACTACAATCCCGAATCCCTGTTCTGATGCAACGCGCGGCCGCCCGGGATCTCCGGGCGGCCCGCACGACCCTACGCCGAAGGGGGGAGGCCCGATGGCAGCTCTGATCCAGCTCGAGGACATCACCAAGTCCTTTGCGGGCATCCATGCCTTGACCAATGTCGATTTCGACCTGCATGCGGGCGAGGTCCACGCGCTCTGCGGCGAGAACGGCGCGGGGAAATCCACGCTGATGCGCGTGCTGGGCGGCGAGATGCGGCCCGATTCCGGCCGCACGCTGATCGGCGGCGCCGAGGTGCGGCTCAGCGGGCCGACCGACGCCATCCGGCGCGGCATCTCGGTGATCCACCAAGAGATGGCGCTGGCCCCTGATCTGTCTGTGGCCGAGAACATCTTCCTCGGCGCCCTGCCGCCGGGCATCAACTGGCCGAAGCTGCGCGCCCGCGCCCGGGCGCTGATCCAGCGGCTCGGCTTCGACATCGCGCCGGGCGACCGGGTCTGCGACCTGTCGGTGGCGCATCAGCAGGTGGTGGAGATCGCAAAGGCCCTGTCGCGCGACGCGCAGGTCATCGTCTTCGACGAGCCGACCGCGGTGCTGTCCACCGGCGACGCCCGGCGGCTCTTGCAGATCATCAAGGACCTGCGTGCGGCCGGCGTCGGCATCGTCTACATCTCGCACCGGCTGGACGAGATCTACGAGATCGCCGACCGCGTCACCGTGATGAAGGACGGCCGCCGGGTCGACACCGTCACCCCCGCCTCGACACCGGTCGACGAATTGATCCGCATGATGGTCGGCCGCCCGCTGTCGCAGCTCTTCGGCGAGAAGCCGAAGACCGAGCTCGGCGAGGAGGTGCTGCGGCTTTCCGGCGTGTCGCTGCCGAACGGCATCCACGATGTCAGCTTCTCCATCCGCCGCGGCGAGGTGGTCGGGCTCGGCGGGCTGGTCGGCTCCGGCCGGACCGAGCTTGCCCGCGCCATCTTCGGCGCCGACCCGGTCTCCTCCGGCGAGATGTTCCTGCACGGCGCCCCCTACCGGCCGCGCAGCCCCCGCCAAGCGGTGCGCCGCGGCGTCGGCCTCGTGCCAGAGGACCGCAAGGGCCAGGGCATCGTGCTCGACATGGAGATCCTGAAGAACGCGACCATGGCGAACACCGCGCCTGTCACCACCGGCGGCTTCTTCCGCGGCCGGGCCGAACGCGGGCTGGTGCAGAAGCTGGTGCAATCGCTGCGCATCAAGCTCGGCTCGATGCACGACCCGGTGTCGAGCCTCTCGGGCGGCAACCAGCAGAAGGTGGTGCTGGCCAAATGGTTCAACGTCGATCCCGACCTGATCATCCTTGACGAGCCGACCCGCGGCGTGGATGTCGGGGCCAAGACCGAGATCTACACCCTGATACACCGGCTCGCCGCCGACGGCAAGGCGGTGATCGTGATCTCCTCGGAACATGCCGAGCTGTTCGGGCTCTGCGACCGGGTGCTGGTCATGGGCGAGGGCGAGCTGCGCGGCGAACTGATGCCCATTGATTTCGAAGAAGAAAAACTGCTGACGCTGTCCATGACGCGCCGTCAGCCCGCAAGCGCGGAGAGGCTGGCATGACCGAAAAGACCATCACCTTCAACGAGGCGGAAACCCGCCGCGGCTTCGACTTCGGCAAGGCCTTCCGCCAGTACGGCACCTTCGCCATCTTCGTGCTGCTGATCCTGCTGGCGCAGTCGCAGTCCGACGCCTTCCTGACCGAGCGCAACGTGATGAACGTGCTGCGCCAGATGTCGGGGATCGGCGTCATGGCGATCGGGATGCTGTTCGTGATCCTGACCCGCGGCATCGACCTCTCGGTCGGCTCTATCGCCGCCCTGGGCTCGGTCACCACCGCGCTGATGGTGCAGGACTTCCCGATGCCGGTGGCCCTGGCCATCGTGATCGGCACCGGCGCGATCTGCGGGCTGATCTCGGGCATCTTCATCGCCTTCTTCCGCCTGCCCGCCTTCGTCATCACCCTCGCGATGATGACCGGGGCCCGCGGCTTCGCGCTGATCCTGTCGAACGGCCAGCCGATCACCCTCGGCGCGCCGGGCAAGGCGCTGCAGACCTTCGGCACCTCCTTCACCCTCGGCGTGCCCAACCCGGCGCTGCTGATGATCGCGCTTTTCGCCCTCGCCTTCCTCGTGCTGAACTTCAGCCGCTTCGGCCGGCTGGTGAAGGCCATCGGGTCCAACGAGGAGGCGGTGCGGCTGTCGGGGATCTCGGTTTCCTGGTACGTGCTGGCGGTCTACGTCATCTCCGGCGCGCTGGCGGCGCTGGCCGGGGTGCTGGTCACCTCGCGCTCCGGCGTCGGCTCGGCCTCGGTCGGTTCGGGCAACGAGCTCGACGTGATCGCCGCGGTGGTGATCGGCGGGGCCAGCCTGATGGGCGGCCGCGGCGGGGTGCTGAACACCTTCATCGGCGTGCTGATCCTCGGGGTCATCGGCAACATCATGAACCTCGCCGGCGTGCCGGGCTATCACCAGCAGGTGTATCTCGGGGTCATCATCGTCGTCGCCGTGCTGATCCAGAACGGCACCTCCTTCATCCGCAGGTAGCGAGCCGATGGCAACCGTCGCAATCGACCTCGGCACGGGATCGACCCGTGCCGCTCTGATGGGCCGCGACGGGCAGGTGCTGTTCGTCGCCGCCTGCGAGTACCGCCAGATCACCCCGGCCTTCGGCTGGTCCGAGCAGCGCCCCGAGGACTGGTGGTCCGCCGCCTGCGCCACGCTGCGCGAGGTGACCGCCCATGCCCGCGCCGAGGGGCTGGCGATCGAGGCGGTCTGCGCCTGCGGCCAGATGCACGGCACCGTGCTGGTGGACGCCGAAGGCAACCCGACGCGCGAGACCGTGCCGCTGTGGAACGACAAGCGCACGCTGGACCATGTGCACGACTTCGAGGCGCGCGAGGATCTGGCCGAGTGGCTGGCGCTGACCGCCAATCCGCCCACCCCGGCCTGGCCCGCCTTCAAGCTGCAATGGCTGCGCGCCAACGACCCCGGCGCCTGGGCGCGCACCGCCACGGTGATGATGCCCAAGGATTTCCTCAACCTGCGCCTCACGGGCGAGCGGGCGATGGACTGGACCGACGCCGCCTGCTCCTTCCTGATCGACGCGAGAACGCAGGGCTGGTCGCCGGCGATCTTCGACCGGCTCGGGCTCGACATGGCGATGGTGGCGCCGATCCGGCTGCCCTCCGAGATCCTCGGCCGGGTCACCGCCGGGGCCGCCGCGGCCACCGGGCTTGCGCAAGGCACGCCGGTGCTGGTCGGCGGGGCGGATTACCCGCTGGCGCTGCTCGGCTCCGGCGTCTGCCGGCCGGGGCTGGCTTCCGAGGTCGCCGGCACCTCGTCGATCCTGACGCTGGTGACCGAGACCCCGGTGCTCGACCCCGAGATCAGTAATGTCGGCACCGCCGAAGGCAACTGGGGCGCCTTCGTGCTGCTGGAGGCCGGCGGCGATTCCGCCCGCTGGGCCCGGCGCGCCTTCCACGACGACAGCCTGAGCTACGGCGACATCCTGGCCCAAGCCGAGGCGGCCGCGGCGGGGGCGGACTCGCTGTTCTTCCTGCCCTTCCTCGTCGGCGAAAGGCTGGGGGCGCATCGCAACTCGCGGGCGCAGTTCTTCGGGCTGAGCGCGCGCCACGGCCTGCCGCAGATGCACCGCGCCGTGCTGGAGGGCGTCGGCTTCGCGGTGAACCGCCACCTGCGCATCATGGAGAAAGCCACCGGCACGACCCCCGAGGCGCTGGTCGCCTCCGGCGGCGGGGCCAAGGCCGATCTCTGGCTGCGGATCAAGGCCAGCATCTACGGCAAGCCGATCCGCATCCCGGCCGAGGCCGAATGCGGGCTGGTCGGCTGCGCCATCCTGGCTGCGGTCGCGACCGGCGCCGACAGCGATGTCGCCGCCGCCGCCGCCCGCATCGTGCGCCATGACCGCGAGATCCGGCCCGAGCCGCGCTGGCAGGAGCATTACGCCCTGATGCAGCCGGTGTTCGACCGGATCTACGACTCGTCGCAAGCCTTCTATGACGACCTCGACCGCCTCGACGCCGCGGCCGACTGACATTCAGGAGAATTCCATGACCTACCTCGACCGCTTCCGTCTCGATGGCCGCACCGCGCTGGTGACCGGTGGGGCGCGGGGCATCGGCCTTGCCACCTGCGAAGCCCTGGCCGAGGCCGGGGCGCGGGTGATCCTGACCGACCGCGACGCCGAGGCCGCCGAGGCCGCGGCGCAGGGGCTGCGTGACAAGGGCCACGACGTGCGCGCCGACCGGCTGGAGGTGACCGACTCCGCCGCGGTCGAGGCGCTGGCGGCGAGATATCCCGAGGTGGACGTGCTGGTGAACAACGCCGGCATCGCCCGTTCCAACGTGCCCGCCGAGACGATGAGCGACGATGTCTGGTCCAGCGTTGTCGACATCAACCTGAACGGGCTGTTCTGGTGCTGCCGCTCCTTCGGCAAGCGGATGCTGGAGCGGCAGGCGGGGACCATCGTCAACGTGGGCTCGATGTCCGGCTATATCGTCAACCGGCCGCAGGAGCAGGCGCAGTACAACGCCTCGAAGGCGGCGGTGCATCAGCTGACCCGGTCGCTCGCCGCCGAATGGGCGCCGCGCGGGGTGCGGGTCAACGCCGTGGCCCCGACCTATATCGAGACCGAGATGAACGCCTATGTCTACGATGACCCAGAGCTGATGCGGCACTGGGTCGGCGGCACCCCGCAGAACCGCATGGGCCGCCCCGACGAGGTCGCCGCGGTGATCCTCTTCCTCGCCTCGGACGCCGCGAGCCTGATGACCGGCTCCATCGTGCTGGCCGATGGCGGCTACACCTGCTGGTAAGGAGACAGACATGACCCTGCGCGTCACCGGCGCCCGGTTTCCGGGCCGTTACATCCAGGCCCCCGGCCTGCTTTCCCGCCTCGGCGAGGAGTCGAAGAGCCTCGGCTCCAAGGCCCTGATCCTGCTCGACAACTTCCTCGCCTCCCGGCTCGACGGCCCGGTGCGCGCCGGGGCGGCGCCGCTTGCCGTCGAGATCCTCGTGCATGGCGGCGAATGTTCCGAGGCCGAGATCGCCCGGGCGGTCGCAGCGGGCGAGGCGGCCGGCGTCGATATGGTGATCGGCATCGGCGGCGGCAAGGCGCTCGACACCGCCAAGGCGGTGGCCTTCCGGCTGGGCGGGCTGCCGACGGTGATCGTGCCGACCATCGCCGCCTCCGACGCGCCCTGCTCGGCGCTGGCGGTGGTCTATGGCGAGGACCACACCGTCGCCTACGACTACTTCCTGCCGCGCAACCCCGATCTCGTGCTGGTCGACAGCCAGATCGTCGCCGAGGCCCCGGCGCGTTTCCTCGCCGCCGGGATCGGCGACGCCCTCGCCACCTGGTACGAGGCGGAAAGCTCGCGGCTGGCCGATGCGCCGAACTGCTGGGGCACGCATGGCTCGCCGCTGGCCTTCGAGATCGCCCGCTTCTGCCGCGACACGATCTTCGAACATGGCGCGGCGGCCTTGGCCGAATGCGACGCCAATACCGCCGGCCCGGCCTTCGAGCGGGTGGTCGAGGCCAGTATACTGCTCTCCGGCGCCGGTTTCGAATCCGGCGGCGTGGCGGGGGCGCATGCCATCCACCACGGGCTCTGCGAACTGCCCGACGTGCATCACCACCTGCATGGCGAGAAGGTCGCCATCGGCGTGCTGGCGACGCTGCTGATCCACGGCCAGCGCGAGGAGTTCGACAGAGTCCGCGCCTATTGCGCCTCGGTGCGCCTGCCGGTGCGGCTGGCCGACATCGGCATCGAGGAAGTCACCGAAGACAAGCTGCGCCGGGTCGCCGAGCGGGCCTGCCGCCCCGGCGAGATCATGGAGAACGAACCGATCCGCATCACCCCCGACATGGTGGTCGCGGCGCTGCGCCAACTGGTCTGAGAGGAAAGACGACATGACATCCGAGATGACAGCCAGCTTCCGCAGCGATCTCTTCGCCGGCAAGCACGTGATCCTGACCGGCGCCACCAGCGGCATCGGGCTGGAGATCGCCCGCGGCTTCGCCGAACTGGGGGCCGAGGTGACGGCGACGGGCTCCTCCGCCGCCAAGATCGGCGGGCTGACCGGCGAACCGGCCGACATTCGCTTCGAGCAGCTCGACGTGCGCGACCGCGCGGCGGTGAAGGCCTTCTGCGCCCGACAGAGCCGCTGCGACGTGCTGGTGAACGGCGCGGGCATCGCCCGTGGCGGCGCGGAATGGGATGAGGACATCTGGCTCGACACGATGGACGTGAACCTCAACAGCCAGTTCCGGCTGGCGATCGGCCTGCACGACCGGCTGGCCGAGGCGAAGGGCTCGATCATCAACATCGCCTCGATGCTGAGTTTCATGGCCGATCCGGGCGTGCCGGCCTATACCGCGTCGAAGACCGGCGTGCTGGGCCTAACCCGGGCGCTGGCGCACAAATGGGGCCGCGAGGGCATCCGGGTGAACGCCGTCGCCCCGGGCTACCACCAGACAGACATGACGAAGCCGATCTGGTCCGTCCCATTCGGCAACAAGGCGGTGGCCGACCGCACCGCCGTCGGCCGCTGGGGCACGACGCATGACCTGGTCGGGCCCTGCCTGTTCCTCGCCTCGCCCGCCGCCGCCTATGTCACCGGCATGTGCCTCGAGGTCGATGGCGGCTTCGCCAGCGGCAACCCGCTGGAAGCCTGACCTCCCGGGGTTTCCAGCAGCGAGAGGCGGCCCGGATCTCCGGGCCGCCCCTTTGTCTTTCCGGCAGTAGGATCAGCCGCGCAGATGCGCCGGCCTCAGCCCGAGGATGGCGCGCCAAGGCCGGCCTTGCGCAGCACCAGGATGGCGTCGACCGTAACCACCAGCACCAGCACCCCGCCGATCACCACCGCCTGCCATTCCGAGGGCACGGCCAAGAGGTTGAAGGCGTTGGTCAGAAGCGCGATGAACAGCACCCCCACCAGCGCACCGACATAGGACCCCTTGCCGCCGCCGATCGACCCGCCGCCGACGAGGCAGGCGATGAAGATCTGCATCTCCAGCCCCTCACCCATGTAGCGGTTGGCCATGCCGATCCGCGCGGTCATCAGCACCCCGGCCAGCGCCGCCAGCCCGCCCGACAGCACGAAGGCCCAGAACTCGATGCGGCGGCGGTTCAGCCCGGTGGCCTCGGCCGCCTGCGGATTGCCGCCAAGGAACAGCAGGCTGCGCCCCGGGAAGGTGAGCCGCAGGAACAGCTCGGCGCAGAGGCAAAGGAGCAGCGCGAAGACGAAGATCGCGGAGATCCCGCCGAAGCTCCACTGGCCGAGCGCCGAGAAGCTGGCGGGAAAGCTGGTGAATCCGGCGAGCTTGGCGCCGACCATGATCACCTCGATGATGCCGCGGGTCATGTAGAGCACGCCCAGCGTGACGATCAGGTGGTTGATCCCGAGATAGGCCACCATGAAGCCGTTGAAGGCCCCGATGGCGAGCCCGGCCGCCAGCCCCGCCGCGATGCCCAAGGGCATGGGTGCGCCGGCGTCCAGCGCCATCGCCGCGGCGATGCCCGAGATGCCCATGACGGCGCCGACCGACAGGTCGAAGCGGCCGATCATGAACAGCGTCATCATCCCCAGCGCGACGATCAGGTTCGGCGCGATCGAGGTCTGCAGCGAGGCGAGGTTGTTCGCGTCGAGGAAGGCCGGTGACAGCAAAGCCAGCGCCACCGCCATCAGCAAAGCCACGCCCAGCGTCAGGCTTTCCTGCTCCAGCCGCTGCACGCGCAGGAAGGATATCTTGCGGATGCTCATCTCAGCCCCTCCGGCGGTTCATGATCGTGTCGAAGGCGACAGTGACGATCAGCAGCAGGCCGATGACGAACTGCTGGAACACCGGCTCCACGTCATACATGATCATGCCGTTCAGCACCGCCGCCAGCAGGAGGAGCCCCAGCGCCGAGCCGCGCAGGTCGCCCTTGCCGCCGTAGAGGCTGGCCCCGCCGATGATCGCCGCCGTCACCATGACGAATTCCAGCCCCAGCCCCATGCGCACATCGGCCGAGGTGATGCGCGAGGCGGTGAAGATCCCGGCCAGACCGGCGGTCATCGCGCTGGCCATGAAGGCGAGGATCTTGATCCGCCCGACCTGGATGCCGTGCACCGTCGCCGATTTCACGTTCTCGCCGATGAAGCACATCTTGCGGAACAGCGTCGAGCGGCGCTGGAAACCCCAGGCCAGCAGCACCAGCACGACCATGACCACCACGGTCAGCCGCACGTCGAAGACATTGGTCCGCGCCAGCTGGCGGAAGGCCCGCGGGTAGGTCTGCCCGCCGAGATTGTTGGCCAGCACATTGGCGAGGCCCCGGACCATCAGCATGGTGCCGATGGTCAGCATCAGCGAGTTGATGTTGAAGCGCACCACCAGAAAGCCGTTCAGGAAGCCGATGAAGCCTGCGACCGCCAGCGCCAGCGCAGCCGCGGGCCAGAAACCCCAGCCGGCCACCAGCAGCGCCCCCGTCATCGTGCCGGTCAACGCGAAGACCGAGCCGACGGAGAGGTCGATCTCGCGCATCACCATGACATAGGTGAAGCCGACGATGGCGAGGAACTCGATCGACACGCCGAACAGGATCGAGTTCAGGTTCTGCGCCGTGGCGAAATTCTCGCGCGTCAGCATGAGGAAGCCGAGCACGGCCGCGGTGATCAGCGCTAGCGGCAGGATGTTGGACCCGAAGCCGGGCCGTCTCATGCGGGGTTCGGGGACGGCGGCGGGGCCGCTGCTGCTTTCGGTCATCATCCTGTCTTCCTCGCTTGCTCAGCGGCTTCCGGCGGCCAGCGCCATGACGGATTCCTCGCTCATGTCGCGGCCGGCGATCTCGCCCACGCCGCGGCGCGAGCGCATCACCACGATGCGATGCGCCAGCCGCAGAAGCTCCGGCAGGTCGGAGGAGAAGACCAGTACCGCCCGTCCCGCCGCCGCCTCGCGCCGCGCCACCTCATGCACCTCGGCCTTGGCTCCGACGTCGACGCCGCGGGTCGGCTCGTTCAGCACGATCACCTCGGGCGCGCTGGCGAGACAGGCCGAAAGCATCACCTTCTGCTGGTTGCCGCCCGAGAGCTGGCGCGGCAGCCCGTCCGGCCCCGGCACCCGGATCGCGAAGCGCTTGATGTCCGCCGTCGCCTGCCGGTCGACCGAGGCGCGGTTCACCAGCCCCAGCCGCGACAGCCGCCGCAGGATCGGCGCCGCGATGTTGTCGGCGATGCTGCGCTCCATGTAGAGCCCCTCCTCCTTGCGGTTGGCCGGCAGGTAGGACAGGCCGCGGCGCATCAGCCCGTGCGGGGTCAGATCGGTGACCCGCTGGCCCAGCAGCTCCACCCGGCCCGAGACCGGCGGCACGATACCGAAGATCGCCCGCGAGAATTCCTCGGCCCCCGAGCCCTCCAGCCCGAAGA
>NZ_PZKG01000073.1 GCF_003034985.1 Cereibacter changlensis JA139 | reverse complement strand
CGAAGGAGGCCCAGGCGGCGATCGCCGCCAGCACCAGCAGCAGCAGGCCGGTGAGGATCAGCCCAAGATGCTTCGGCTTGCCGCGCTTCGGCAACTGCCGCCCGGTGAAGCTGCCCAGCGAGTCGATGCTGGACGGGCCCGCCGGGGTGGCGGTCGCGGCGGCGGGCCGCGGCGGGATCGCCGGCTGCGGCGCCGGCTTGGCCGCAGGCTTGCGGCCCCGCGCACCCGGCAGGCTCGGCGCGGTGACCGAGAGACCCGCGGCACGCTGCGCCGCAGGGGCGGGAGCGGCGCCGGCGGTCTTCAGCCCCACGGGACGCGGCGGGATCCGGTCCGTCTCGCCGGGCTTGCCGCTGCGCGCCTTTGCGGCAAAACCGGGCGCCGGCCCCAGCGGCGCCGCGGCGCCTTCGAGTCCGCGCCGGCTGGCGAAGGTCGCCGGGGCGCCCGCAGCCGGTTCTTCGGCCACCTCGACGAAGGGGGCTTCGGGAATCTCGCTGTCGGCGACGCCGACCTGCGGCCGCGCGGCCGGTTTCGCCGGCCCTGCGGGGAACACCGGCGGCGTCACCGGGGGGGCGGAAGGGCGGCAGATCGCGGGCATGCGGGATAGGCCTCTCCGGCGCGCGCCGGAACGGCGGCGGCACGAATTCCGGCGTGGCGGGCAGCGGCGCGTCTTCGGGCTCGTCCTCAGGCGCGGCCTCCGGCTCCGACATCTCCTCGGGCGCGACCGGCTCGGCCTCCGCCGGCAGGATCACATCGGTGAACCGCTCGGCGATCACCTCCGGCGTCTCCGGCTGCGGCGCTTCCGCCTCGGTCACCGGCTCGACAGCCTCCGGCGCGTCGTCGTGCTCGGCACCCTCAGGCGCCTCGGCCTCAAGCTCCGGCTCCTCCGGCAGTTCCGACCCGGGGATCTCCGGCTCGACGGTCTCCGGCAGGGGATGCGCCAGCGGCTCGGCCGACTCCGGCGCCGCCTCCGCTTCGGACGGCGGCAGCTCCTCCGCCACCGCCTCCGGCAACTCCGAGCCCGGGATCTCCGGCTCGACAATCTCCGGCACAGGATGCGCCAGCGGCTCCGCCGCCTCCGGCAGCGCGGCGTCCTCCTCCGGCGCGGCCCCGGCCAGAACCAGCGCCTCCAGATCCCGCTCGACCTTCTCGCCCTTCGGCAGCCGTTTCTGCGCCCCGGCGGTGGTGCCGAACCACGGCTCCTTGCCGAATTTCTCCGGGCTCGGCGCCGCGACGAAGGACAGCGGGTTGAACCCGTGCTCCTCGGCGAAGGCCTCGGCCTCCTGCAGCGTCTCGCGGGCGATGACGGCGACCTTCACCCGGTCGCCCGAGCCGTGCCAGTCGAACACCAGCTCGCGCACCGCATAGGGCGTCAGCCCCTCCAGCGCGGCGCGGATCTGCGTCCGCCGCGCCCCGGTGTCGGGACCGGGGGCCACGACCTCGGTATAGAGGATCTGCGAGTCCGGAAGCACGATCTTGCTAATCAGGCCGGGGCCGGCCTTGCCGCGCAGCGTCCCCAGCGCCGCCGGAAGGTCCGGCGAGTCGAAGGGAACACTGCCGATATCCTGCCATCCGCCCTCTGTCCGTTGCAGAAGGCCGATGCTGTCGGAAGTCAGATTGAGGGCAAAACTGGGTTTCATTTCGCGGGTCTAGCATATTTTCGGGGAAGTCGGGGAGTCTGCCGCCGCGACACCCCATGTCCTATAGCAGGAATCTGCCGAAGGGAAGGAAAACACCCGAGGATCAACTTGCAGGCCCGGTCACAACTGTGAAATCTCGCCTCTCATCTGGAAGGATTAGACCATGCGAATTCTGAATGCCCTGATGCTGGCCACCGCCCTCGCGATGCCCGCCGCCGCCGCGATGGCCGAGGCCGAGAGCCCCCGGATCACCGTCACCGGCACGGGCTCGGTCGACAGCCGCCCCGACATGGCGACGATCTCGCTGGGCGTCACCACCCAGGGCGGCACCGCAGCCGAGGCGATGGGCCGCAACTCGGAAGAGCTGGCCCGGGTGCTGGAAAAGCTGCGCGCCTCGGGCGTCGAGGATCGCGACCTGCAGACCTCCGGCCTGTCGCTGAACCCGAACTGGACCAATTCCAACGACGGCACGGCGGCGACGATCAGCGGCTATGTCGCCTCGAACCAGCTGACGATCCGGGTGCGGGCGCTGGACAGCCTCGGCGGCATCCTCGATGCGGCGGTGAAGGACGGGGCCAACACGCTGAACGGCGTGACCTTCGGCCTGACCGATCCGAAGCCGGTCGAGGACGAGGCGCGCAAGCGCGCGGTGCAGGATGCGGCGGCGCGGGCGGCGCTGCTGACCACGGCGGCCGGGGTGCAGCTCGGTCAGGTGCTGTCGATCACCGAGGGCGGCGGTTTCGAGCCGCCGCGGCCGATGTACCGGATGGATGCGGCCGAGGCCTCGGCCGTGCCCGTGGCCGAGGGCGAGGTCTCGACCGCCGCCTCGGTGACGGTGGTCTACGCGATCAACCAGTAATCATCTAAATTCAGTGAATTGCGGGGCGGCCTTCACGCGAGGGCCGCCCCGTTTCCGTTCAGGCCGTGGCTTTGGTCAACGCCTGATCCAGATCGGCGATCAGGTCCTCGGCATCCTCGATCCCGATCGACAGCCGCACCACATTGGGCGCCGCCCCCGAGGCGATCTGCTGCGCCTCGGTCAGTTGGCGATGCGTCGTCGAGGCCGAGTGGATCACCAGCGACCGCGTGTCGCCGAGGTTCGCCACATGCGAGAACAACTCCAGCCCGTCGACCAGCTTCACGCAGGCGTCATAGCCGCCCTTCACCGCGAAGGTGAACAGCGCCCCGGCGCCCTTCGGGCAGATCCGCGCGATGCGGTCGTGATAGGGCGAGGACGCCAGCCCGGCATAGGTGACGTAATCGACGCGCGGATCGGCCTCCAGCCACTCGGCCACCTTCTGCGCATTGGCGACGTGCTTGGCCATGCGCAGGCTCAGCGTCTCGATCCCCATCAGCGTGTAATGCGCGCCCTGCGGGTTCATGGTCATGCCGAGATCGCGCAGGCCGACGGCGATGGAGTGGAAGGTATAGGCCATCGGCCCCAGCGCCGCATGGAAGGTGAGGCCGTGATAGGCGGGCTCCGGCTCCGACAGGCTGGGGAACTTGCCCGAGGCCGACCAGTCGAACTTGCCCGAGTCCACCACCACGCCGCCGGTGACGGTGCCGTTGCCGGTCAGATACTTGGTCGCCGAATGCACCACCAGCGTCGCGCCGTGGTCGATCGGGCGGGTAAGCCAGGGCGTCGCCGTGGTGTTGTCGACGATCAGCGGCAGGCCGACGCGGTTCGCCACTTCGGCCACGGCGTCGAGATCGGTGATGTAGCCGCCGGGGTTGGCGATGGTCTCGCAGAAGATGGCGCGGGTGTCGTCATCCACCGCCGCCTCCAGCGCGGCCAGATCGTCGAAATCGACGAATTTGGCCGACCAGCCGAAGCGCTTGATCGTCTGGCTGAACTGCGTGATGGTCCCGCCGTAAAGCCTTGTCGAGGCGACAATATTCCGTCCCGGCCCCATCAGCGGAAACAGCGCCATGATCTGCGCCGCATGGCCCGAGGAGCAGCAGATCGCCCCCGCGCCGCCCTCCAGCGCACAGACCCGTTCGGCCAGGGCCGAGACGGTCGGGTTGGTCAGCCGCGAATAGATGTAGCCGACCTCCTCCAGCCCGAACAGCCGGGCGGCGTGGTCGGCATCCTTGAAGACATAGGCGGTGGTCTGGTAGATCGGCACCTGCCGCGCGCCGGTCGCCGGATCGGGCTTGGCCCCGGCATGGATCTGCAGCGTGTCGAAGCCGAGTGTGCGTGGTTCGGTCATGGTGTCCCCCCAATCTGGATTGTCCGGGAAGACGCTAGGCCAAAGCCCCGCGCGGGGCAACGGGGCCGGCGCCTGCGGATGATGCCGCACCGGCCGCCGCCCACAGGGCCGCGCCTCCGCCCGGGTATTTCCTAACGAATTCCTAACAGATTCCCGGATATCAATATATAACAATGGCTTGCACCGATTTTCACGCGTGAAAATCCCGCGGCCGCGCCTGTCGCCGGGGCCGCTTCCTCCTCTTCACGGGCTTGGCACTTGGTCTGCGTCCCGCGCGACCTTATCTTCCCCTGCATCCGCCCTGCCGACCCCCGGCAGCGCCCTCCCGGGAGTTCCGTCCGCATGACCACCAGACCGACGCAGGCGGAAGCCCGGGGCCTGCAATCCGCCCGCGAGATCGAGGGCCACCTGTCCGCGCTGGAGAGCTTCACCCCGATGGCGCTCGGCGTGCTTTCTGTCGCCTCGGGGATCTACACCTATCTCGGCGTCTCCTCGCTGCTCAGCGACGGGGGCGCGATGAGCTTCTTCGCCGCCATCGCCTATTCGCTGGCGGTCTCGGTGGCGATCTTCGTGTTCTGGAGCTACCTGATCCGCCTCCTGCCGGCGATGCGCACCGCCTCGGCCCGGCTCGGCCTGTTCCTGTCGATGGCGCTCGGATCGCTCGCGATCATCGCCATGTCGAGCTGGCTGAACGCCGCCGCGCTGGCCGGCTCGGCGGCGGTGGAGCAGCATCTGGCGCTGACGGTGCAGGATTACCAGAACGGGCTGGAGCAGGCCAACCGGGTCGCGGTGGCGGCGCAGGGACTGGGGCTCGACGTGGCGAGGGCGCGGCAGAGCTTCCAGGACCTCTCGGCGCAGGAGGCGACCGGCGATCTCTCCGGCACCGCCGGGCGCGGCGCGGTGTTCCGGGTGCTGACCCAGAAGGCCGACGAGCTCGCCGTGCTCGAGACCCAGATCGAGGGGCAGGGCCCGCTGGTCGCCGCGGCGTTTTCCGAGGGCAACGACATCCTCAGCCGGATGCGCACCCTGACCGCCTCCAGCGGCGACGTGGAGCAGCGCTCGGTGGAATTCGCCGAAGAGTCGGTCCGGCTGGCCGGGCTGATCGCCCAGCTGCGCCAGCTCTCGGTCGCCCCGCTGGTGGCGCGGGCGGCGCAGGACCTGTCGGCCTCGGTGGTGCTGCCGGAACTGGACGGCTCCACCGCGGTGATCCGCAGCGGCCAGCAATCGACCATCGACTCGGTGCTGACCCTGCTCGGCCGCCGCGCCGAGACGCTGGAGCAGGCGGCCAATGACGTGATCGCCATGCCGACGCCGGATGACATCACCTACACGCCGATCTCCACGGCCGACGCGGTGCTGCGCTACGCCGGCGATTTCATCCCCTCCTGGGCCGGGGCCATCGCCATCGACCTGCTGCCGGCGGTGCTGGTGCTGATCATGATGGTGTCGCAAAGCGCGATCCGGGCCGACCGCGGAACCACCGCGCCGGAGGAGACCATGACCCTGGGCGAGATCCGCGCCGCGCTGGCTGCGCTGCGCGAGATGGACATGCATGGCGAGATCTCCCGGGCTCCCGCCGTCCCCGAACCGGTCGCCGCCGAGCCGGCTGCCGCCGAGCCGGTCGTGGTTCAACCGGACCCGCAGGAGCGACCGGCGGAGCCGCCGCATATCGTCGGCGGCCGTCGGTGACGGTCGAGGCGCCGACCAAGCGGGTGGTCCCGCGCTCGGGCCGCGTGCTGCAGGCGATGCTGGCGCTGCAGATCGGGCTTGCCGGGCTGATCGCCTTCGGCGATTTCCAGCGGCTGGCGCCGGGGCTGTGGTCGGGCGCCGACCGGGCGCCGCCGGCCGAGGTGCCGGTGCGGCCCGGCGACCAGACTCGCCGCTTCACCCCGCGCGACCTGCCGCAGGAACAGCCCGCCGGGCCGGAGTTCCCCCGCAGCGACGCGGTGCCGGCGCGGCTCGGCTTCACCGCGACCAAGATCGGCGAGGTGGAGAATGCCGTGCTGCTGGAAGGCTCGATCGCGCCCGGCGACGCCGTGCGTTTCGCCGACTATCTCGCCAGCCGGGCCGAGGCTCCGGCGCTGATCGCGCTGCACAGCCCCGGCGGGTCGGTGGGCGACGCGTTGGCCATCGGCCGGACGATCCGCGAGGCGGGCTGGGACACGATCATGCAGCCGGGGGCGGCCTGTTTCTCGGCCTGCCCCTATATCCTCGCCGCCGGGGTCGAACGGCAGGTCAGCCGGAGCGCCCTCGTCGGGGTGCATCAGCACTATTTCGGCGAGAACACCCTGCTGCCCGCCTTCGTCGCGGTGGAGAGCATCCAGCGCGGCCAGGGCGAGGTGCTGGACTATCTCTCGGCCATGGGCATCGACCTCAGGATGATGGCCAAGGCGATGATCACCCCGCCGGACAACATCTATATCCTGGTCGAGGCCGAGCTGACCGATTTCGCCATGGCGACCGAGGTCACCGACTGAGGCTTACTGCGAGGCCAGCTCGAAGGAGACCGGCCGGGCCGAGATCGACACGCCCTGATCGCTGTTCGCGAAGGTGTAGATCGTGCGCAGGTCGGAGGGCATCGAGAACTGCACGCTGTCGGTTTCGGCCAGACGCATCACGATGCGCTGCGGCTCGGCCGAGGGGGTGCGGGCGCGGAAGGTGGCGGTGACCTCATGCGCGCCGTCGGCGAGATCGGTGCGATAGGCCACCATGTCGAGCTGCCCGGTGTGCAGGCTGCCGGCCTGATGGGCCTTCTTCAGCGCCACCTCGTCGGCGAGCGCGGCGGTTGCGAGGGTCAGCGAGGCGAGGGCGGTGATCAGCAGGGTTTTCATGGCTTTTCCAGTTCGGACAGAGACAGGCGGTAAAGGCCCGCTTCGACCGGAAAGCTATTGCCGCGATGCAGCATTGTCTACGCGCGTTGCCGCCGCAGGCCCATGCACCCAGCGGGACGCTGGGGAGGAGACCGTTGGGGGATGGTGGAAATCAGGCCGCGCAACAGCCGCTTGCCGGGGGTTCCTGAAGCGACGTTTCGGGCCGTCCCGGCGCCTTTGGCAGGGGCGGGACATTATGCCTCAGGGGGCCGGCGGCCCTTGCATCTCCTACAGGCCGCGCCTGCCTCGGCCTCCGCGCCGAGAGATCGGCCCCGCCGGGCGAGGACTCGGCCGTCCGTCACTCCACTGCGGCAGCGCCGCAGGAAGGCGAGGGGGAGCGGCTCCGCTCCCCCCTTTGTCTCAGCGGTAGGGGTAGCCCGCCTTCTCCATGGTCGCGGCGTATTTCTTGAACGCCTCGACCACCCGGCCCGCGCGCGGGCTTTCGGCCGCCACGCTGTCCCAGAAGCCGTTGGCGTCCTGCAGCACCTGCGCCCATTCCTCGGCGGGCAGCGAGGTCAGCTCCATCTTCTCGCCCTCGACGCGCAGCTTGGCCTCGCCGCCCCAGTACCAGACGTTGCGATAGTAGTGCGACTGGTCGATGGTGCTGCGGAACAGCTGCTGCAGATGCGGCGGCACCTTGTCCCAGGATGCGGTATTGGCGAAATACGATCCGAACCACGCCCCGGTGATCGAGTTCGACAGCGCATAGTTGCAGACGTCGGCCCAGCCGACCTCATAGGCCTCGGTGAAGCCGCACCAGGCCACGCCGTCCAGATCACCGGTCTGCAGCGCCACTTCCACATCGTCCCACGGCACCGTCACCGGGATCATACCGTATTTCGACAGGAACTTGCCCGCCGTCGGGACGCCGAACACCCGCTTGCCCTGCATGTCGGCGAGCGACCGGATCGGATCCTTGGTGAAGATGTGCAGCGGATCCCAGGCGCCGGCGGAAAGCCAGGTGACGTTCTCCACCTCGGAATAGGCCTCTTCCCAGATCTCCTTCAGGCCGTAATAGGTGAACAGCGCCGGCACATCGAGGCTGTAGCGGGTGGCGAAGGGGAAGTAGCCGCCGAAGACCGAGATATCGACCGGGCTCGCCATCGTCGCCTCGTCCGACTGCACCGCGTCGAGCGTGCCACTCTGCAGCGCGCGGAACAGCTCCGAGGTCGGCACCAGCTGGTCGGCGTAGTAGAGCTCGATCTCCATCTCGCCATTGGCCGCGGCGTTGAAGGCGTCGATCTGCGGCTTGATCACATGCGCCCCCAGCGGCGCGCCGGAATAGGTCTGCAGCCGCCAGCGGATCGGCCCGCTCTGCGCATTGACATAGGGCGCGGCCAGCAGCGAGGCGGAGCCCACGGCGGTGCCCATCATGAACTTGCGCCGGCTGGCGAGGATCTTCTCGGAGGGCGATTGCGGTGTCTTCGGGGTGGTCATCTGGATCTCCTTGTTGCGGGGAAAGCGGCGGTTGATCCGCCGACGGGGTTATCTGTAGACGTATTGCGGCAGCCACATCGCGATCTGCGGGAAGACCATCACCAGCACGAGGGTGGTGACCATCATGATGACGAAGGGCCAGATCGACTTGTAGATGTCGATCAGCGTGATCTCCTTGGGAGCGAGGCCGCGCATCAGGAACAGGTTGTAGCCGAAGGGCGGGGTGATGTAGGCGATCTGGCAGGTCATGGTGTAGAGCACGCCGAACCAGACCATCTGCCCGTCGATCCCCAGATCCAGCCGGTCCACCAGCGGGACGTAGAGCGGGGCGACGATGACGAGCATCGCCGTGTCGTCGAGAAACATCCCCATGATGATGAAGCTGACCTGCATCAGGATCACCGCCTGCCAGGGCGTCAGCTCCCAGTTGGTGATGAAGATGCTCTCGATCGCCCGCACCGCGCCGATCCCGTCGAAGACGGCGGAGAAGGCCAGCGCCGCGAGGATCAGCCAGAGGAACATTGACGAGATCGCCAGCGTCTTCCTCGCCGTCTCGTGGATCAGCCGGCGGCTGAGCCGCCCCTTCAGCGCCGCGGCCACTGTCGCCGCCACCGCGCCCACGGCGGCGCTTTCCACCAGGCTGGTGACGCCGCGGATGAAGAGCCCCAGCATCAGCACGAAGATCACCACGGGAATGATGCCCGCGCGCAGCAGCAGGAGCTTCTCGCGCAGCGGCATGGCGAGCTCGGCTTCGGTCAGGGCAGGGGCCAGCGACGGGTTCACCTTCACCCGTATGTAGATGTAGATGCAGAAGATCGTCGCCATCAAGAGCCCCGGCCCGACCCCCGCCAGCCACAGATGGCTGACCGGCTCGCGCGCGATCACCGAATAGAGCACCATCACCACCGAGGGCGGGATCAGGATGCCCAGCGACGAGCCGCCCTGCACCACGCCCGAAATCAGCACCTTGTCGTAGCCGCGCCGCAGCATCTCGGGCAGGGCGATGGCCGAGCCGATGGCCATGCCCGCCACCGACAGCCCGTTCATCGCCGAGATGATGACCATCAGGAGGATCGTCCCGATGGCGAGCCCGCCCGCCATCCGCCCGAACCAGACATGCAGCATCTCGTAGAGATCTTCCGCGATCCCCGACTCCGACAGCATGTAGCCCATATAGATGAACAGCGGCAGCGTCAGGATCGCGTTCCAGCTGAACAGCTTGAAGGTGGCGTTGAACGGCATCTCGATCCCGCCCGTGCCGTAGAGCAGAAGCGCCGTGCCCGCCGCGACGAAACCCACGGCGGCGAAGACCCGCTGTCCGGTCAGCATGAGGCCCATCATGCTGCCGAACATCAAGAGCGCGATCATTTCGTAGTTCATGCAAGCTGCTCCCCGCGGGAAGCCGCGACATATTTGAACAGGAGGGAAAAGCTCTGCAGCAGCATCAGGATCAGGCAGCCCACCATCAGCACCTTGATCGGCACCAGCGACGGATTCCAGATCGAGGGCAGCCGCTGGTCGGTGGCCCAGGAATAGGACAGCGACGACAGCGAGCCCCAGAGCATGACGCAGAGATAGAAGATCAGGCAAAACACCGTCACCGCATCCATGCGCGCCTGATTGCGTTCCGAAAGCGTGGCGTAGAACAGGTCCATGCGGACGTGGTCATTGTCCTTCAGGGTCTTGGCGCCGCCCATGAAGTAATAGGCCGCCAGCGTGAACTGCGCGACCTCGACGCACCAGTGCAGCGGCAGGCTGAAGATCTTGTCCGACACGACATCGGTCAGAAGGACGCCGATCATCACGAAGATCAGATACATCGCAACCAGCCCGACCCAATCGGCCAGCCGGTCCATGAGGCGGACGTAGACCCTTATCCCATATGGCATGAAACGCCTTCCCTGTTGTTTCCGCCGTTGACCGGCGGTTTATCTGATCTCCACCCTCGCGGTCTCCAGCGCCGCGCGGAAGCCCGCGTCCGGCAGGGACTCGCAGATGAGCATGTCGATAGCGTCGAGCTGGCAGACCCTGAACGCGGCCTTGCGCCCCAGCTTGGCCGCCTGCGCCACCACGATCGTATTGCCCGCCCGATCGCTCATCGCCCGCGCGACCTGCGCCTCGTCGAAATCCGCGTCGAGGGCCCCGGCGGCGGCATCCAGCGCCGCCACCGCCAGCACCGCATGATCGGCCTGGAACCGGGCGATCTGCTCCAGCACCAGTGGCCCCACGGTCTGCGCATTGTCGGCGCTGAAACTGCCCCCCAGCAGGAAGACCCGCGCGCGGCCCTCACCCTCGCCCAGCACCCGGGCGATGCGCAGCGAATTGGTGATGACGGTGAGCCCGCCGACCCGCGCCAGCTCCGCCGCGCAGGCGAGAGTGGTGGTGCCGGTGTCGATGAACAGCGTGTCGCCCGGTTCGATCACCGCCGCGAGCTTGCGGCCGATGGCGGCCTTGGCCTCGGCATCCTCGTTCATCCGCTCCTGAAAGCTGCCCTCGGCATGCAGCCTCAGCCGCCGCGCCCCGCCATGCACCTTCTGCAGCGCGCCATCGGCGGCCAGCTGCGCCAGATCGCGGCGGATGGTCTCGGCGGAAACGTCGAAGGCCGCCGCCAAGGCCTCGACCGTGGCCTCGCCATCGCGGGCCATCAGGTCGATGATCTTTGACTGGCGCTGCTTCGGTTTCACGCTGTCTCCGGCTTTACGCAAAAGTTAAGCGTGCCGCCAATGACCGAGTCAACGGTTTTGTGCGGGAGATTGCCAAGGACTGCGCGGATGATCCGGCAATTATTGACTGAACGGGCGATGCATGGCAGAATTCGGTCATATTTCCCGCAGGCGCGCCACAAAAGGATGCCCATGCCCGCAGTTTCGCCGGCCCTGCCGGGAACATTCGACGTCGTGGTGATCGGGGCCGGCGTCATCGGCTGCGCCATCGCGCGCCGCTTTGCCCTCGAGGGGGCAAGGGTGGCGGTGATCGAGAAGGCCGACGACATCCTCGACGGCGCCTCCAAGGCCAACAGCGCCATCCTGCACACCGGCTTCGACGCGCCGGTGGGCTCGCTGGAACAGGTCTGCGTCGCGGCGGGCTATGCCGAATACGAGGAGATCCACGCGAAGCTGAACCTGCCGCTGATCCGCTGCGGCGCTTTGGTCATCGCCTGGACCGAGGCCGAGGCCGCGCTGCTCCCCGAGCTGATCGCGCAGGCCGAGGCCAATGGCGTGGCCGACGTCGAGCCGCTGACCGAGGCCGAGACGCGCCGGCTGGAGCCGGGACTCGGCGCCGGTCTTCAGGCCGCCTTCCGGGTGCCGCGCGAATATCTCGTCGATCCCTGGTCTGCCCCGCTCGCCTATCTCGCGCAGGCCATCGCCAACGGCGCGGAACTGCTGCGCGGCGCCGAGGTGACGGGCGGGCAGCTCGACGGCGACTGGACATTGCAGACGACGCGCGGCCCGGTGACGGGGCGGATCGTCGTCAATGCGGCGGGGCTCTACGGCGATGTGCTGGACGAACGGCTCTTGGGGAAAAAGGATTTCGCCATCCGCCCGCGCAAGGGCCAGTTCATCGTCTACGACAAGCCCGCAGCCAGCCTCGCCAGCCATATCCTGCTGCCGGTGCCGAACAAGGTGACGAAAGGCATCGTCGTTTGCCGCACCGCCTTCGGCAACCTCCTTGTCGGTCCCACCGCCGAGGAGCAGGACGACCGCGAGACCGCCGCCCTTGTGCCCGAGACGCTGGAGGCGCTGCGGCGGCGCGGCGAGGAGATCCTGCCGGGGCTGAAGGCCGAGGAGGTCACCGCCCTCTATGCCGGGCTGCGGCCCGCGACCGAGACCAAGGACTACCGCATCACCGCCCATAGCGCGCAGCGCATGATCACCGTCGGTGGCATCCGCTCCACCGGGCTCAGCTCGGCGCTCGGCACGGCGCGGCATGTCTTGCGGCTGGCGGAGGCGATGGGCCATGCGACGCAGCCGCCCGTCGATCCGGTCTGGCCCGAGGTTCCCGCCATCAGCGCCTTCGCCCGGCGCGACTGGCAGCAGCCCGGCAATGGCGGGATCGTCTGCCATTGCGAAAGCGTGACCCGGCGCGAGATCCTCGCGGCGCTCGACGGCCCGCTCAAGGCGCAGACGCTGGCCGGGCTGAAGCGGCGGACGCGGGTAACGATGGGCCGCTGTCAGGGCTTCTACTGCTCGGCAGAGCTCGCGCGGCTGACCGAGGGACGGCTGGCGCAGCCGATGCTCGGCCATGACTGACATGCCGCGCGAGGTCGACGTGCTGATCGTCGGCGCCGGCCCCGCCGGTCTGGCAGCGGCGACCGAACTGCGCCGGCGCGGCGTCGGGCTGGTTCTGGTGCTCGACCGCGAGCCCGCGCCCGGCGGCATCCCGCGCCACTGCGGCCACTCGCCCTACGGCCTGCGCGAGTTCCGCCGCCCGATGACGGGCCCCGCCTATGCCGAACGACTGGCCGAGGAGGCCGTCGCGGCGGGGGTGGAGATCCGCTGCGGCATCAGCGTCATGTCGCTCCTGCCCGGGCCGGTCGTCGAGATAAGCTCCAACGCCGGGGTGCGGCGCATCGCGGCGCGGCGGGTGCTGCTGGCCACCGGGGTGCGCGAGACCTCGCGCGCCGGGCGGCTGATCGGCGGCAGCAAGCCGGGCGGGGTGATGAACACCGGCGCGCTGCAGGGACTGGTCTATCTCGACGGGCTGCGCCCGTTCCGCGCGCCCCTGATCCTCGGCTCCGAGCTCGTCTCCTTCTCGGCCCTGCTCACCTGCCGCCACGCTGGCGCCCGGCCCGTCGGCATGGTGGAGCCGGGGCCGCGCCCCACCGCACGCTTCCCCAGCGCGCTGCTGCCCCGGCTTCTGGGCGTGCCGCTCTGGCTCGGGACCGAGCTTCTGGCGATCGAGGGGCGCGACCGCGTCACCGGCGCCGTCCTGCGCGGCCCCGAGGGCGAGCGGCGGGTGGCCTGCGACGGGGTGGTGGTCACCGGCCGCTTCCGCCCCGAGGCGACGCTGGTCCGCTCGAGCCACCTCGCCCTCGATCCGGCGACCGGGGGGCCGGAGGTGGACGGCTATGGCCGCTGCTCCGATTCGGCCTATTTCGCAGCTGGAAACCTGCTGCGCCCGGTCGAGACGGCGGGCGTCAGCTGGTCCGAGGGCTGCCGGATCGGCGCCGCGATGGCCGAAGCGCTGGCCGACGCCCTGCCGCCGCCCGGAGCCGACCGGATCAGCCTCGGCGGCGAAGGCCTCGCCTGGGTCATGCCGCAGCGGCGGGGCGGGGCGGCGCTGGGGCTGCAGCTTCGGGTCAGCCGCGCGGTGTCGGGTCGGCTCTCGGTCCGGGTGGACGGGCGCGAGGTGGCAAGCCGTCTGTTGACCGCGCTGCCGGAGCGGCGAATATCGCTGGACCTGCCGGCTGCGCAGGGTCCGGTGGAGATCGTTCTGGAGGAGGGGCGATGAAGATCCTTGCCATCGATCAGGGCACCACCAGCACCCGGGCGCTGCTCGTCACCCCCGAGGGCATCACCCCGCTCATCAGCCTCGCCCACCGCCAGCACTACCCGCGCCCCGGCTGGGTGGAACATGATGCCGAAGAACTGCTCGCCAATCTCGGCACCTGTCTGGCGTCGGCGGCGACGACCGAGGGGGTGAGGGCCGTGGGCCTCGCCAATCAGGGTGAAAGCTGCCTCGGTTGGGACGCGCGGACCGGCGAGCCGGTGGGCCCGGTGATCGTCTGGCAGGACGACCGCACCCGCGACGCGACCGACCGGCTGAAGGCCGGGGGAGCCGAGGCTCTGGTGACGGCGCGGGCGGGGCTGCCGCTCGATCCGTATTTCTCGGCGGCGAAGCTGGGGTGGATCCTCCGAGAGATCCCCCGGGCGCGGGAGCTGGCGGCGGCGGGGCGGCTGCGGCTGGGGACCACCGACGCCTTCTTCCGCGACCGGCTGACCGGGCGGTTCGAGACCGACGTGACTACGGCCTCGCGAACCTCGCTGATGAACCTCGAGACCTGCGACTGGGACGACGATCTCTGCGCCCTCTTCGGCGTGCCACGGGAGGCGCTGCCCGCGATCACGGCCAGTACCGGCGATCTGGGGCGGATGGGGGGGCTGGCGCTGACGGCGAGCGTGGTGGACCAGCAGGCGGCGCTTTTCGGGCATGGCTGCCGCGCGCCGGGGGATGCCAAGATCACCTTCGGGACCGGGGCCTTCGCGCTGGCCCTGAGCGGGGGCGGGGCGGGGACGGGGGCGGTGCCGACGATCGCCTGGCAACGGGCGGGCGAGGCGCCGGTGCGGGCGCTGGAGGGGGGCGTCTATGCCGCCTCCTCGGCGGTGAACTGGGCGCGGGGGTTGGGGCTGTTCGGGGCGTGGGAGGAGATCAACGGCTTCGACGCCCCGCCGGCGATCTCGCGCGGGCTGGCTTTCGTGCCGGCGCTGGCGGGGCTTGCCTGCCCGCATTGGGATCGGCGGGCGCGCGGGGCCTGGCTGGGGCTGGGGCTGGAGACCTCGGGCCGGGACATGGTTCAGGCGGTGCTGGAGGGGGTGGCCTTCCGGACGGCCGAGGTGATGCGGGAGATGGGGCCGGTTCGGGGGGTGGTGAGCATCGACGGGGGGATGAGCGCGAACCCTTGGTTCTGCCAATTTCTTGCCGATGTTCTGGCGCGGCCGATCCGGGTGTCGGAGGAGCCGGAACTGACGGCCCTGGGGGTGGCGCAGCTGGCGGCCTCGGGGGCCGGGGGAAGGCTGGACGTGCCGGTGCGGGGGCGGATCTTGCAGCCCGCGCCGCAGCCGGAAGAATGGGCGGCGCGGTTCGCGGCGGCGCGGCAGGCGGTGCAGGGGTTCGGGACGTTTCACGCGTGAAAATCCGGCCAAGGGATTGAAGCGGCAGGGATTTCCTGAAGATGTTAGGGTTTTGTTAACCTGTTGACCGGCGGTCCTTGGGGCTCGCTCGGCGCCGATCCGACAAGGTTCGACCATTCGCGCCGGTCAGGCGGTCGGCGCAAAGGCATCGGCAGCGCCCGCGCGCTCCGGTGAACCCGATATCCTGATCTGCGTCGAGAGCACCGCCACCGCCGATGTCTCGACCGGGGCGCAGGTCATCAGCCGCTTCGTCGGGCTGCGGCGGGATCAGCCCGCTGCTGACTCCTCCTCGCCCTCGGGCGCCTTGTCGGGCCAGAAGCGGACGCCGGGGCGGGCGAGGCCGCCGCCCAAGGCCAGCACCGTTCCATCGGCGCGCCAGCAGGCGGCGCCGGTCATCGTCTTGCCGAAGGAGATCGCGTTCATCCCGCCGCCGATATGCGGCACGAGCTTGACCTGATGACCGAGCGCCTCCAGCCCGGGCTTTTGCGCGGCGAGGCCGTCTTCCAGCTCCACCTCCTGCCCCTGGGTCCAGATGCGCGGGGCCTCGACCGCCTGTTGCAGGGTCATGCCGTGGTCGATCAGGTTGACGATGGCCTGCAGCGCCGAGGGGAAGATGCGCAGCCCGCCGGGCAGGCCGAGGGCATAGACCGGCTTTTCGTCCTTCAAGACCAGCATCGGCGCCATCGAGGTCGGCACCCGCTTGCCCGGCACCACCGAGAGGGCGCGACCGGCATGCGGGTCGAAGTTGCTCATGTAGTTGTTCGGGATGATCCCGGTGCCCGGCACGATGAAGCGCGCACCGAAGAGGCCGTTGATCGTGTGGGTCGCGGTGACGATGTTGCCGTCACGGTCGGCCACGGTGATATGGGTGGTGTCGCGGCTTTCGTGCCCCGGCTGCGCTGGGCCGGGCGCGCCGAAGGGGCGGATCTGCGGGCGGGCCGCCTCGGCATAGGCCTTGGAGGTCAGCCGCTCCACCGGGACATCGACGAAGGCCGGATCGCCGGAATGGGCGCGGCGGTCGGCAAAGGCGAGACGCATCACCTCGGCCAGAAGGTGCAGGCTGTCGGTGGAGCCGAACCCTATGCCGCGCAGGTCGTAGCCTTCGAGCAGGTTCAGCATCTGCGTGACATGCACGCCGGAGGAAGCGGGCGGCGGCGGGCCGGCGATCCGGAAGCCGCGATAGCTGCCGGTGATCGGCGTGCGGTCCATCGGGCGATAGGCCCGGAGATCGTCGAGCGTGACATAGCCTGCGTCCGGGCCGCCGGTGCGCATCCGCTCGGCCAAGGCCGCGCCGAGCGCGCCGCCATGCAGGGCGGCGGCGCCTTCGGTCTGGATCAGCCGCAGGCTGGCGGCATAGTCGCCCATCACCAGCCGCTCGCCCGGGCGCGGGGCGCGGCCCTCGGGCAGCAGCACTTTGGCCATGGCGGGATCGGCCAGCAGATCCCCGGCATGTTCGGCGATGGCGCCGGAGAGGTAATCGGTGACGGCAAAGCCCCGGGCGGCGAGGCGGATCGCGGGCTCGATCACATCGGCGAAGGGCAGCTTGCCGAAACGGGCGTGCATGTCGCACCAGCCGGCGAGGTTGCCGGGCACGGCGACGGCGGAGGCGCCGACGAGGTTGCGGCGGTCCTTGGCATCCATGTAGAGCGCCGGGTCTTCCGAGACGGGCTCGTAGATCCCGGGGTGCATCGAGGCCGCGGCGGTGGAGAGCGCGTCGATCACCAGATGCGGGCCGCCCGCCATGCGCAGATGCGAGAGACCGCCGCCGGCGATGCCGACCATCATCGGCTCGACCACGGTCAGCGCCAGAAGGCTGGCCACGGCGGCATCGACGGCATTGCCGCCGGCCGAGAGCATCTCGGCCCCCGCCGCCGAGCCGAGCGGGTGGTTGGTGACGACAACCCCGCCCGCGCCGCTGGCCGGGGTTTTCTCGCAGGTGAAGGGCAGGGTCGGGGCTGTCATCGGAGTGGCTTTCGGTCAGGACGCTGGCGGCGGGGCCGGGTGGCCCTGCGGCAGAAGGAGGGCGGGGCCGGCTGGCCCCGCGGCAGTCTGTATCGGTCAGGCGAGCTTGGCCAGAACCTTGGCGGTGGCGCCGGAAAGATCGCCGAGCTTCACGCCTTCGGTGCGGACCGAGGCCTCGCGCGCCTTGCCGCGGGTCTGGGTGTCGATGGCCTTCTGCGCCTCGGAGGCGACCTCTTCGGGCGGCAGCACGATGACGCCGCTCTCGTCGGCCAGCACCGCGTCGCCCGGCATGACCACGGTATTGCCGCAGGAGACGGGCACGTTGATCGCTCCGCCCAGATCGTAGAGCCGGGTGGTGATCGGCGAGATGCCGCGGCACCACATCGGGAAATCGGATTGCTCGATCTCCTCGAGGTCGGTGCAGGGGCCGTCGACCACGGCGCCCACTGCGCCGGCAGCCTTGGCCCCCACGGTGACGCCGCCGCCCCAGCAGGCGTAGCGGTCGTCGTGCAGCCGGTCGACGATGACGAAATCGCCGGGGCGGAGCAGGCTGAGGAGGTGGTGCAGCAGGGTGGAATCCGGGCCGGGGATGGCGATGGTGACGGCGGTGCCGACGACGCGGCGGCGCGGGATCAGGGGCTGGATCTGGCGGCTGAGAAAGCCGAACTGGCGCCAGTGGCCCAGGGTGGCGGTCTCGACCTGCGACAGGAGCTTGAGGTCGGCCGCGGCGATCTGGGCGGGCATCGGGTTGATCTTGTAGGTCATCTGGCAGGTCCGTTCTTGGGAAGGGGAAATCAGCGGCCGAAAGCCTTGGCGAAGC
Organism: Cereibacter changlensis JA139; assembly: GCF_003034985.1. Taxonomy (GTDB): domain Bacteria; phylum Pseudomonadota; class Alphaproteobacteria; order Rhodobacterales; family Rhodobacteraceae; genus Cereibacter; species Cereibacter changlensis. The sequence continues at coordinate 3,171 of NZ_PZKG01000073.1, read as the reverse complement.
CGACGCTGCGCTCGACGACGAGGACGATGGCGAGCGAGATGGCGATCAGCAGCACGGCGAGGACGGCGACCATCGGGTCGGTGCGCTCGTCGACATAGCGGTAGATGGCGACGGGCAGGGTGGTGAGGCGGGGGCCGACGATGAAGAGCGAGAGCACGATCTCGTCGAAGGAGAGGATGGCGGCGATGGCGCTGGAGGCGACGACGCCGGGCATGAGGCGCGGCAGGGTGATCCTGAGGAAGGTCTGCAGGGGGCGGGCGCCGAGGGTCATCGCCGCCTCCTCGACATCGGCGCCGAGGTTGGAGAGCGTCGTCTGCAGGATGCGCACCGAGAAGGGCAGCGTCATCACCAGATGGGCGAGGACGAGGCCGGGGTAGGTGGCGACCAGACCGGCGGGGGTGAAGACCATGAGGATGCCGAGGCCGAGCATCATCGCGGGCAGGATCAGCGGCGCGAGGATCAGGTTGCGGATCAGCGTCCGGCCGGGGAAGTCGAGCCGTTCCAGCGCATAGGCGGCGGGCAGGCCGAAGCCGAGGCTGAGGAGGGCCACGATGGCGGCGATGATCGCGCTGTTCTTCAGGCCCTGCATGAAGCCCTCGTTCGACAGCACCTCGCCATACCATTTCAGGCTCCAGTCCGAGGGCGGGAAGGAAAGGTAGCTGTCGGCGCTGAAGGAGATCACCACGATGATCAGGAGCGGGATGAAGATGAAGGCGAAGACCGCCATGACATAGGCGCGGGCGAGGAGACTGATGAGTCTGGCCATTCTCAGCGGCTCCTTGTCAGCAGGCGGAGGACGAGGGTGGTGACGATCATGGCGGCGAGGAAGAGCGCCAGCATGAGGAAGGACAGCGCCGCGGCGGTGGGCCAGTCGAGCGAGACGAGGGCGAGGTCGTAGACCTCGGTCGCGAGCAGGAAGACGCGGCCGCCACCGAGCAGCGAGGGGGTGATGAAGGAGGAGACCGAGAGCACGAAGCCGATGGTCAGCCCGGCGATGATCGCGGGCAGGCTGAGCGGCAGGGTGACGCGGAAGAAGACGGTGTGCGGCGGCGCGCCGAGCGACATGGCGGCATCGTCGAGCCGGCGGTCGAGGCGGCCGAGACCGGCGGAGATGGTGAGGAACATGAAGGGCATGATGCTTTCCGACAGGCCGATCACCACGCCGAAGTAGTTGTTCACCATGCGCAGCGGCTGCTCGATCAGCCCAGAGGATTGCAGCAGGTGGTTCACCAGCCCCGCGTCGCCCAGCGTCACCAGCCAGCCGAAGGAGCGCACCACCGCCGAGACCAGAAGCGGCGAGGCGGCGAGCACGGTGAGCGGCGTGCGCCAGCGCGAGGTCATGCGCGAGAGGTAGAGCGCCATCGGATAGGCCAGCGCCAGCGCCACCAGAGAGCAGGTGACGGAGAGCTGCAGCGTGCGGCCGAGGAGGTCGAGGTAGTAGCCGTCGTTCAGGATGCGGATATAGGTGCCGAGGCTCAGCGCCTCGATGATCGCGCCGAAGTCGGACTCGTTCAGCGACATGCGGAACAGCCAGAGGATCGGCGCGACGAAGGAGATCGACAGCACCGCCAGCACCGGGGCCAGCAGCAGGAAGGGGGTCAGGCGGTGTCCCGTGCCGGGCGGGGCGAAGCCGGTCATGCGGCGAAGATCCGCATGTCGTCGCGGCTCCAGTCGAGATCGACGGCGGCGCCGGGGATGGCGAGCGGCACGGCGGGATCGTTGGGCTGAAGCTCGACGGCGACGGTCTGGCCGCCGGTCAGGGTCAGCTCCACCTCGATCATGTTGCCGACGAAGACGCGGCGGGCGACCGTGGCGGCGACGCCGCCGCTGCCGGCGGGCCGCAGGCGGATGGCATGGGGGCGCACCATCACCGAGACGTCGCTGCCGCTGGCGGGCAGTTCGCTGGCGGGCGGCGCGGGCAGGGGCTGGCCGTCACAGAGGAGCGAGGGGCCGTTGCGGTCGAGCGTGGAGCGCAGCGTGTTGGCGCGACCGATGAAATTGGCGACGAAGGGCGTGGCGGCGCGGTCGAAGACCTCGGTCGGGGTGCCGATCTGCTCCAGCCGCCCGGCGTTCATCACCGCGATGCGGTCGCACATGGTCAGGGCTTCCTGCTGGTCATGCGTGACGAACAGCGTGGTGATGCCGGTGCGGTTCTGGATGTCGCGGATCTCGAAGCGCATCTCGTCGCGCAGGCGCGCGTCGAGGTTGGAGAGCGGCTCGTCGAGAAGCAGGATCTCGGGCTCGATGACGATGGCGCGGGCGATGGCGACGCGCTGCTGCTGGCCGCCGGACAGTTCCGACGGGCGGCGGTGCCCGAAGCCGTCGAGCCGAACCGCGCGCAGCGCTTCGGCCACGCGGGCGGCGGTTTCCTCCTTGCCGATCTTCCGCAGCTTCAGCCCGAAGGCCACGTTCTGCGTCACGGTCATGTGCGGAAACAGCGCGTAGGACTGGAACACCAGCCCCAGATTGCGCTCCCACGGCGGGCGGGAGACGATGTCCTGCCCGCCGATGGAGATCTGGCCCGAGGTGGGGGCCATCAGCCCGGCGAAGAGCCTGAGCGTGGTGGACTTGCCGCAGCCGGAGGGACCGAGCAGGCCGATGAACTCGCCCTTGGCGATGTCGAAGGACAGCGCATCCACCGCCGGGCGCTTGCCGCCATAGTCGAAGGTCAGCGCACGGATGCTGATATGCGGCGGCGGGGCGGAGGGTTGGGCGTCGGTCATGCTCGGTCCCGTCCTGCTCAGTTGGCCGAGATGATCTGGCGTTTCCAGATCTGGTTCCACTGGTCGGTCTTGGTCGCGGCCCAGGCCCAGTCGAGCGGCAGCATCTTGTCGAGCTGGCCCGAGACGGTGCGGGCGGTGGCCTCGGGACTGACCTCGGCCTTGGTGTTCACCGGGGCGTAGAACATGGCCTCGGTGAAGGCGGCCTGCGCCTCGGGCGAGAGGGCGTAATCGATGAAGGCCTTGGCGGCGGGTTCGTTCTTGGCGCCCTCGATCAGGTTGATGGTGTTGATCTGCAGGATGCTGCCTTCCTCGGGGAGCGCCACGCCGAGCTTGCCGCCGGATTCGTCGGCGTAATACTGGGCGCGGGCGTTCCAGCCGGTGGCCAGCGCATCGGTGCCGTTGATGACCAGCGTGTAGGAATCGGGCTTCGGGTCGAAGGTCTGCACCG
>NZ_PZKG01000072.1 GCF_003034985.1 Cereibacter changlensis JA139 | reverse complement strand
TGCAGGCCTCCTGAGATCGAGGGTCAGCGGAAACTCGCGGTGCGGCTGCTCCGGCGGGACGCTGAACTGCCCCGGGGTATGCCCGTGCGGGGTGAATCGCGCAAGCCGTCGCGCCTCGGCCTCGTTGCCGTTCACCGGGAAGGTCTCGTAGTTGCGCCCGCCCGGATGGGCGACGTGATAGACGCAGCCGCCCAGCGACCGGCCCGACCAGCGGTCGTAGATGTCGAAGGTCAGCGGCGCGTTCACCGGCAGGCTGGGATGCAACGCCGCCGAAGGCTGCCACGCCTTGTAGCGCACCCCGGCCACCGCCACCCCGCCCGTCCCCGCCGGCTGCAGCGGCAGCGGACGGCCGTTGCAGGCGACGATGTAGCGCGCCGGATCGGTGGTGGTCAGCTTCACCTGCAGCCGCTCGGTCGAGCTGTCGGTATAGCGCACCGTGCCGCCGATGGCCCCGGTCTCGCCCAGCACATGCCAAGGCTCCAGCGCCTGCCGCAGCTCCAGATGCACGCCCTCGTACTCGACCTCGCCGCAGAAGGGGAAGCGGAACTCCTGCTGCGCCTCGAACCAGTCCGACCGCAGCGGGAAGCCATGCGCGCCCAGATCGGCCAGCACGTCGCGGAAATCGGCCCAGACGAAATGCGGCAGCATGAAACGGTCATGCAGCACCGTGCCCCAGCGCGTCAGCTCGCCGCCGATCGGGTTGGTCCACATCCGGGCGATCATCGCGCGGATCAGGAGCTGCTGCGCCAGGCTCATGCGCGGGTCCGGCGGCATCTCGAAGCCGCGGAACTCGACAAGACCAAGCCGCCCGGTGGGACCGTCGGGCGAATACATCTTGTCGATGCAGATCTCGGCCCGGTGGGTGTTGCCGGTGACATCGGTCAGGATGTTGCGCAGCAGACGGTCGGGCAGCCAGGGGAAGGGCCGCTCGTCCGACGGTCCGGGGATCTGCGCCAGCGCGATCTCCAGCTCGTAGAGGCTGTCGTGCCGCGCCTCGTCGATCCGGGGCGCCTGTGACGTGGGGCCGATGAACAGGCCCGAGAACAGGTAGGACAGCGAGGGGTGCCGGTTCCAGTGCAGGATCAGGCTGCGCAGCAGGTCCGGGCGGCGCAGGAAGGGCGAGTCGTTCGGGGTCGAGCCGCCGACGACCACATGGTTGCCGCCGCCAGTGCCGCAATGCTTGCCGTCGATCATGAACTTGTCGGCGCCGAGCCGGGTCTGCCGCGCCTCCTCGTAGACGGCGTTGGTGATGGCCACGCAGTCGTCCCAGCTCGTTGCGGGATGCACGTTCACCTCGATCACCCCCGGATCGGGCGCAACGCGGATCACGTTCAGCCGAGGGTCATGCGGGGGGGCGTAGCCCTCGATATGCACCGGGAGGCCCAGCTCCTTCGCGGCAGCCTCGGCGGCGGCCACCAGCTCCAGATAGTCCTCGACCGCCTCGACCGGCGGCATGAAGACGCAAAGCCTGCCGTCGCGGGGCTCGACCGAAAGCGCCGTGCGCACCGCGTCGTCGCCGGAGCCGATGATCTGCTCCACCCGCTCCTGCACCGGCTCGGAGGCGGTGAAATGCGCGACCGATTGCGGACCATCCGGCGGCGCGACCGCGCTGGCGGGGGTGAGGCCGGGGGCGGGCGGAAGATCGGGCAGAGGGCCACGCGGCACGGTGGGATCGACGGTATTGGTATAGGGATAACGCGAGGGCGGCACATAGGGCAGCGCACCCAGCGGCAGGCGGTAGCCTACGGGGCTGTCGCCGGGCACGAGGAACAGGTGGTTGCGCCGCAGCTTCCAGCGCTCCGACCGCCAGCGCGGCTTGTTGGCGACCTGGCCCTGCCAGCGTTGCACCGGCAGCACGAAGCCCGAAGGCTCGGTCAGCCCGCGCTCGAACACCTTGGCCATCCGGTAGCGTTCCTCGGGATCCTTCAGTTGCGAATTCTCCGGCGTCACGTTCTCCGGCAGCTTGCCTTCCTTCAGCAGCCATTCGCCCGGGTCCTCATAGGCCGGCACCACCAGATCGCCCTCGACGCCAAGCTGCGTGGCGATGCCCTGCAGCAGCGCCGCCGCCTCGGCATGCCCCGCCCCGGTCTGCGCGCTTTCGCCCGCCACCAGCGCCGGGTCGCTCCACAAGGGCTTGCCGTCGCCGCGCCAGTAGAGCGAGAAGGTCCAGCGCGGCAGCGTCTCGCCCGGATACCACTTGCCCTGCCCGTAATGCAGGAAGCCGCCCGGCGCGAAACGGTCGCGCAACCGGCGGATCAGCTGGTCGGCCAGCACCCGCTTGGTCGGGCCGACCGCATCGGTGTTCCACTCCCCCGCCTCGAAATCGTCGATCGACACGAAGGTGGGCTCGCCCCCCATGGTCAGCCGCACATCGCCCTCGGCCAGCGCGGCATCGACCTTGTGGCCGAGCGCGTTCAGCTCCTGCCAGGCGTCGTCCGAGAAGGGCTTGGTGATGCGCGGATGCTCGGCCACGCGGCGCACCTGCATGTCGAAGGCGAAATCCACCTCGGCATAGCTCGCCATCCCGGCGATGGGGGCGGCGTTGCGGTAATGCGGCGTCGCGGCCAGCGGGATGTGGCTCTCGCCGGTCAAGAGGCCCGACGTGGCATCCAGCCCGATCCAGCCCGCGCCGGGCAGATAGACCTCGGTCCAGGCATGCAGGTCGGTGAAGTCGTTCTCGGTGCCCGAGGGCCCGTCCAGCGATTTCAGGTCGGGCTTCAGCTGGATCAGATAGCCCGAGACGAAGCGCGCGGCAAAGCCCAGATGGCGCAGCACCTGCACCAGAAGCCAGCTCGAATCCCGGCACGACCCCCGGCCGGCCTCGAAGATCTCCTCCGGCGAGTAAACCCCGGGCTCCATGCGGATGACATAGGCGATCTCGTTGGCGATGCGTGCATTCAGCCCGACGACGAAATCCACCGTCCGCATCCGCTGGCGCGGGATCGAGTCGAGAAACGCCTGCAGCCGCGGTCCCGCCGGTTCGGGCTGGCTGTAGATCACCAGATCCGGGCGGATGTCTTCGGGATACTCGAAAGGCCAGTGCTCCGCCGACTCCTCGACGAAGAAGTCGAACGGGTTGTAGACCGTCATGTCGGCGACCAGATCGACCTCGATCTTGAACTCGGTCACCGGCTCGGGAAAGACGAAGCGGGCCAGCCAGTTGCCATAGGGGTCCTGCTGGTGGTTCTCGAAATGCCCGCCCGGACTGACCTTGAGCGAATGCGAGATCACCCTCGTCCGCGAATGCGGCGCAGGGCGCAGGCGGATGATCTGCGGGCCGAGGATGACGGGCCGATCGTAGCGATAATGGGTCAGGTGATGGATGCTGGCCTTGATCGACATGTGCGTTTTCGTCTCGGTTCGGGCTTCAGCCTTGACGGTTTCACAGAAACGGCAGTGGCGCCATGGGCTATCGCCCGCAGAATGGGCAGGACCGGGCGAAGCCGCCGATGTGCTGAATTCCTGTGCGTTCCGCGCCGGGGCGCTCAGACCGCCTCGGGCAGCGGCAGGGTGACGCGCACTGTCGTGCCCTGCCCCGGCGCGCTGTCGATGGCGATGCCGCCGCCCATGCTCTCGACCAGCCGCCGCACGATGGCCATCCCGAGCCCGGTGCCGCCGAAACGCCTGGTCATGCTGCCATCGGCCTGCTCGAACTCGTCGAAGATCCGCTCCGACTGCGCCTCGGTCATGCCGATGCCGGTGTCGCGTACCTCGATCACCATCGGCGCGCCGCGCGGGCAGGAGAAGGTGACGACGACCTCGCCCGCCTCGGTGAACTTCACCGCGTTGCTGACGAGGTTCTGCAGGATCTGCATGATCCTGAGAGGATCGCCGGTGCGCGGCGAATCGGCGCCGACGCTGGCGTAGACCTCCAGCGCCAGCCCCTTCTCCTCGGCCATCTGGCGGTGCATCTCGTCGACGCGCAGCGCCAGCTCGTCGGGGCGGAAGGCGACCCGCTCCAGCTCCATCTTGCCCGCCTCGATCTTTGACATGTCGAGCACGTCGTTCAGGATGGTCAGCAGCATCTCGCCCGAGCGGCGGATCGTGGTGACCATGCGCTTGTGCTCGGCGTCGGTGACCGCGCGGTCGAGCACCTCGGCCATGCCCAGCACGCCGTTCAAGGGCGTGCGGATCTCGTGGCTCATGTTGGCGAGGAACTGCGACTTGATCCGGCTCGCCGCCTCTGCGCGCTCCACCGCCTGGCGCAGGTCGCGTTCGGCTGCGACCTGCTCGGTGATGTCGGCCACCGCCAGCACCACCCGGGCGCTGCGGTTGGGATGGCTGATCGGCGCCGAGTTGACCGAGACCACCCGCCGCGATCCGTCCGCCCGCTGCAGCGAGAAGCGCCGGTCGCGCTCCGGCGCGGTGGCGGCCAGCAGCTGGCGCAGCGGCGCGCCGGGGCCGTGATGCCCGACCGGCTCGATCTGGAACAGCGGGTCGTCGTAGCGCAGCTTGCAGAGCGCCGCCTGCGGATAGCCGAAGATCTGCTCCGCCTCGCGGTTGGCGTAGATGATGCGGCCGCACTCGTCGAGCGCCATGATGCCGGAGATGCTGGTGTCCATCAGCTTGCTGAGGAAGTCGCGCTCCGCCAGGAGCTGGTCGCTGAGAAAGCGCCGCTCGGTGGCGTCGTTCATCACCAAGACCCAGCCCATCGCCGAGCGTGTCCGGTCCAGCGGCTTCTCGATCGGCAGGACGCGCAGGTCGAAATGCCGGGTGCCGATGGTCAGCGGCTTCGCCGCGCGCCGGCCGTGACCGTCGAGCACATTGCGCACCACCTCGCCGACATGGGCGATATGGCGCAGGTCGCCGCCGATCGCCGGCAGGCTGCGGTGCAGCAGGCGCTGCGCCTCGGGGTTCAGCCCGGCCAGCCGGCCCTCGATGTCGAAGACGATGATCGGATCGACGGTGTTGTAGAACAGAAGGTCGTTGGCGACGGTGGTGATGTCCATCAGCCGGTCGTTGAAGATCGTCCAGGTGAAGGCCAAGAGCACCAAGGCGAAGACGAAGGGCGTCGGGTCATGGCCGGCCAGCGTGACCCCGCCCAGCAGATGCGCCGCATTGGCCACCAGCGGCAGGGCGGCGATGGCCGGCAGTCTCAGGTAGAACGGCCGGCAGCGCGGCGGCGTCCGCGCCACCCCGAGCACCGAGATCAAGAGCCCCGCCGAGAAGAGCAGGAACAGGTAGATCCCCATGACCAGCGACAGCATCCCCTCCAGCCCGGCGACCGCCAGTCGCCAGGAGGCGCTCGCGCCATCGACGGCCGCGACCAGCCGCGGCTCCAGCGCATCGGCGGCCATGGCGAGACCGACGACCACCGGCCCGCCGATCAGCAGCACCAGCTGCCAGGGCGCGCAGGTCGAGCGGCGCAGGAAGGAGTGGTCGAGCAGGAAGAAGGCCCAGGCGGTCAGCAGCACCACCATCGGCAGCGCGGCAAGCCGCTCCCAGAACAGCAGGCAATGCTCGTCGGAGACCATCAGCCGCAGGATCACCGCTGCGAGCCAGAGCAGCAGGGCGGCATGGGCGATCAGGAACCACAGCTTGCCGAAGAACGGCATCTGCCGGCGCAGCCAGTCGGTTTCGGCCGCCAGCACCGCCCAGAGCAGGATCGCCAGGACGGCGCCCATGCTGACGAGGTCCGGGATCAGGCAGGCGATCATCGGCGGCGCTGCGGCAGCGCCGGAACCGGGGCGCGCCCGGGGAAGCGCGGCCGGCTCCCTCCCGTCACGTCGCCTCGCACCAGACCGGGACCGCGCGCATCGCCAGCATCATCTGGCGCATCCGCGGCTCCACCGCCCGCCAGTCGCGCCCGCGCTGCAAATGCAGCTCGACCGCCACCTGCCCCGCCACACGGCCCAATGCGGCATGGCCCAGAGTCGCCGCAACCCCGGCGGTCATATGCGCGATCCGGCCGATCTCGCGCAGCGCCGCCGCATCGCGCTCGCCGTCGAAATGCGCCTCGATCAGCGCCAGGCGCTCGGCCGTCACCTCGGCAAAGCGGCGCCGCACCGGGTCGAGGCCGTCGGCCGGCGCCACCTCAGACCACCACTTCGCCGCGGATCTGCCGGGCGGCCGCGTTGCGCAGCGCCCGGCGCGCGCGCCCCAGCAGGTCGCTGGGCGCGCTGCGGCTGAACAGCCCGGTGGTCATCGGGTCGCCGACCTGCAGCACCGGCCGCGGCACCCCGAGTTGCGCATAGATCCGCGCCCGGTCGGCCAGCCGCGCCGCGATCTCCTGCGCCAGCACATGCGCCTGCACCGGCAGGTGCCGCGCGGTGATGCAGACGAACTCGCCCCGCCCGGCATGGGCCATCAGGAACTCGTGGTCCTTCAACTGGTCGGCGATGATCGAGGCGACATGGGCCAGCACGTCAGCATAGCAGATCGCGTCGGTCGCGGCGAAGATCTCCTCGGCATTGCCGATGCGGAAGGCGATGGCCGCATGGCCGTGCAGCTTGGAGCGGCCCAGCGCCAGCAGGTAATTCTCCAGCGCCTCATACTCCACCACATCCGGCACGTCGCGCAGCGGGATCGGATCGGCGAAGCGGATCGGCTCGTCGGGCAGGCCGAGCTGGGCATGGACCCGGTCGGCCAGCATGGCGCGGCGGCGGCGCTCCTCGACCAGCCGCGCCGTCATGCCCATGCGGGCGCGCAGTTCGAGGTCGTCGAGCGGCTTGGTGAAATAGTCGGTCGCCCCGGCGGCGAAGGCCGCCTCGATCACCGAGGCCGCATGGGCGTTGGACATCATCAGGATCGGCACATCGGCATAGCCCTGCATCTGGCGGATGCGGCGGCAGAGCTGGATGCCATCGACGCCGGGAATGTCGAAATCGAGGAGCAGGCAGTCGAAGCCCTCCTCCTCCTGCAAACGCTCCAGCGCCGCGGCGGCGGTGCCCGCCACCTCGACATCGTCATATCCGAGACGGCCAAGGACATGCTGTAGCAGCATGAGAAAAACCGGATCGTCATCGACAGCCAAAATCCGGAGGATTCCCATGCCCCAACCCCTCAAGACGCAACTCAACCCACGGGTGAGCAGACGCTCGCAAGATGGCAAAATTTTGTCACTATGACAACTTATTGCAGCCGCGCGCGCGGCCTGTCCCGCAGTCCGGTCAGCCGGTCGATCTCGCGCAGCAAAGTCTCCCGGCCCAGCGGCTTCTCCAGCGCCGCGTCGGCGAAGCCGATGCCGGTCAGCACATCCACCGAGGCGGTGACCAGCAGCATCGGCGTGTCGCTGTTCTGGGTGCGGCTGGCGCGCAGCGACCGGATCACCCGCTCGCCGCTGAGATGCGGCATCTGCTGGTCGAGGATCAAGAGGTCGAAGCGCTCGCTGACCGCCCGCTCCAGCGCCGCGCGGCCGTCGCCGACGAAGGTCAGCTCCAGGTCCGGCCGCGACAGCAGCATGCCCTCGACGATCTGCCGATTGATCTCGTCATCCTCGGCGAAGAGGATGCGCAGGCGGTGCTGGTCATTCGGCATCACGGTCTCCTGTCAGCTGCGCGACGGCCAGTCAGGGCCGGCGCAGCAAGGTAGAAATGGCGTGCAGCAATTCGTTTCTCCGGAACGGCTTGGCGAGATGGGTGTCGAAGCCGCCGATAATGTAATCCGCCACCTGATGCGCCATGGCGTTGGCCGTCACCGCCACCGCGGGCACCGGGGCCGACCCGCGCAGGGCCTCCTGCTCGCGGATCTGCTTCAGGGCTGTCAGCCCGTCCATCACTGGCATCGAGATGTCGAGCAGCAGCAGGTCGAAGGCGGCGCCGGTCCAGGCGGCGAGGGCCTGGCGGCCATCCTCGACCAGCGTGACCTCGGCGCCCGTGTCGGCGAGCATCTCCTTCAGCACCAGCCGGTTGGTGGCGCTGTCGTCGGCGATCAGCAGCCGGCGGCCGGCAAAGCCGGGCTCCGCGCCGGCGGGCGGGGCCACGCTGGGCGCCACCTCCTGCTCGGCCGCCGGCAGCGGCAGGCTGACCTGCACTTTGGTCCCCTCGCCCAGCCGGCTGCTCACCGCGATTTCGCCGCCCATCAGCAGCACCAGCTGGCGGACGATGGACATGCCGAGCCCGGTGCCGCCGAAGCGCCGGGTCACACTGCCGTCGGCCTGGTCGAAACTGTCGAACACCCGCGCCGCCTGTTCCTCGGTCATGCCGATGCCGGTATCCGACACCTCCACCGCCAACGGCTTGCCGGGCCGGCAGGTCAGCCGCATCGTCACCTGGCCCTTGTCGGTGAACTTCACCGCATTGCTCAGCAGGTTGTGCAGGATCTGCAGGATGCGGTGCGGATCGCCCATCCGGGCCGCGTCGCCGCCGAGGCCGACCAGCACCTCGAATTGAAGCCCCTTCTCCTCGGCTTTCATGGCGTAGACGGCTTCGACCTGCCGCGCCAGATCGGCCGGATTGAACGGGACATTCTCAAGACCGAATTTGCCGGCCTCGATCTTCGACATATCCAGAATGTTGTTCAAGATGCTCAGCAATGTCTCGCCTGAATTGCGTATCGTCCTGATCATCAGCTTTTGTCGGGGCTCAGACAAGCTGTTATCCAGAAGCTCCGCCATTCCCAAAACGCCGTTCAGCGGAGTGCGGATTTCATGGCTCATATTCGCCAGGAACAGCGACTTCGACCGGCTGGCCTCCTCGGCATGCGACAGGGCCGCGCGGATCTGGCCAAGGGTTTCCAGCTGGTCGGTGATATCGGTGAAGGAGCAGAGCACCTGAAGCTCGCCCTCTTCCTGCATCGGAACCGCATTGACCGACAGGATGCGCCGACTGCCGTCGGGCAGCACGATGCCATGCCGGATGGCGCGCACCGGTTCTCCCGTCGTCACGGCGAGATGGAGTGGCGAGGCCGCGTCTTCGACCGGAAAACCCTCGAAAGTGGTAAGCTGCCATTTCGGCGAGGCATGGTCGCGGCCCAGCAATTCCGAACGCGGCAGACCCAGAATACGCTCCGCCTCCGAATTCGCAAAAACCATCTGGCCCTTGGCATTCAGCACGGTAATCGCGGCAATGCTGTTTTCCATCGCGTTGAAGAAGAAATTGCGCGCCGCCACCACACGCTGTTCCAGCGCCTTGCGCTCGCTGATGTCGATATTCACCCCGGCCACGCTCTCGGCCCTGCCGTCCGGGCCCCAGCGGGTGATGCGGCCGCGCGACAGGATCCAGATCCAGTGCCCCTCGCGGTGCCGCATTCGAAACTCGGCCAGCGCCAGCCCGTCGTTGCCGCGGGCGGTCTCCCGGGTGTCGAGCACCGCCGGCAGGTCGTCCGGATGGATCCGCGTGAGGATCCAGTCGAGGGTTGGCGCCGCCAGCTCCACCAGTGCATACCCCAGCATCTCGCACCAGCGGCTGTCGACGGTGAGCCTGTCGTCGCCGGCCATCCACTCCCAGGTGCCGACCTCCGCACCTTCCACGATCCGCGCCATCCGCTGCTGCGCCGCCTCGAGATCGGCCAGCGCCTGCTTATGCTCGGTGATCACCGTCGCGACCGAGACATAGCCCAGCATCTCGCCCGCCTCGCCCCTCAACGGGTGGATGTTCAGGTCGACCCAATAGGGTCTGCCGGCCTTGTCGCGGTTCAGGAGCTCGACCCGGCAGTCTTCGCCGCGGTCGACGGCTTCCACCATTCGCGCCAGAGCCGCAGGATCGGCGTCCTCGCCCTGGGTCAGCTCGGCAATGGGCAGGCCGCGGATCTCGTCCAGCCGGTAGCCGGTATGCGCCTCGAAGGCCGGGTTGACCCAGACCACCCGCTGCTCGGCATCGACCACGGTGGCGAGGTTGGTCATCAGCTCGACGATCTTGCCCAAGAGCCGCAGGCGCTCCTTCTGCCGCTCGTCCGCCGTCACGTCGCGCACGAGGAAGACGAAGCCCGGCGCGTCCTCCGCCGCCTCGGGCACCCGGCGCGCGCCCGACAGCTCGTGCCAGACGTCGCCGCTGCGGTAGCGCAGGCTTTCGGCCCGACCCGAGCGTTCGATGATGCGCATCGCCTCGGTGAAGGTCGCGGCGATCTCGGGCGGCAAGGCCTCGTCGAAGGACCGGCCGAGGCAGTCGCTGTCATGCAGCCGCGCCGCCGAACCGGCGTCGGAATAGATCCTGGTGTAGCGGCCCATGTGGTCGGCCTCGATCAGCAGGTCCGGCAACGCGTTCAGCGTCGCCTCGAAACGGTTGGCGGTGGCCCGGGCGGCGCCCTCGCGGTGCATGCGGTCGGTGATGCTGGCCCCCACGCCGCGATAGCCGGCGAACAGCCCCTCGGCGTCGAACACCGGGCGTCCGCTGACGCTCAGGTGATGCTCCCCGCCGCGACGGTCACGCAGCACGAAGGTGAAGCCGTCGAACGGCTCCTGCATCGCCAGCGTGCGGCGGATCGCGCGCCACTGCCGGTCGAACGGGTCGCAGCCGAAGGCCAAGGCCAGCTCCTCGATGGTCTTGCCGGCCAGATCCATCCCATCGAAGATCGCCCGGGCCACCTGCGATTCAGCGGAGAAGACATGGCGCAGGTCGGCGTCGATCTCCCAGAACCACTGGTCGCCGATTGCGGCGAAGCTCTCCAGCCGCTGCGCCGCCTGGTCACGCTCGCCGGCGGTGCGGGCGAGCCGGTCGCGCAGCGCCTGCCGCTCCGCCTCGCCCGCCAGACGCAGCAGGGCATTGGCCAGCGCATCGGCCAGCGGCTCCACCGCCGCCTCGCGGCCCGCGCCGCCCTCCAGCCGCAAGAACCCGGCCAGCCGCCCGCCGGCGATCAGCGGGGCCAGCAGGATGTCATCGACCGAAACGCCCTGCCCCGCCTCCAGCAGCGCGCGCCACGCCGACGACAGCGGCTCCGGGGCGGCAGCGTCGGGCCAGCCGCCGACCGGCAGCTGACCGCCGTCCTCCGCGATGGCGCAAAGCACTACCCACCGCGCGCCGCAGCCCTCGCCGAGCCGGGCCAGCGCCGCGGCGAGAAGGGGCGGAAGATCGGCGACGGATGCGCGCAACAGGCCGGACGCCAGCCCCTGCAAGGCCGCGGTCTCCGCTCCGTCCGATGCCCGTCCCGTCATCATCATCTCTCGCCCGCGGCCTGACCGGAAAATCAGGCCCTTCCCGATTTTGGAATGGACCACATACACTTGAACCGCGGCGAGACTAGGGCGGCGGCGGACCCCACCCACGAAATTTCCGCCGGGCGCGCCAAGGCGGGCGCGCCCGGGCATACGCTCACTTGCGGGTGATCCGGCCGTCCAGCGCCGGCGTGTAGGGACCGACCTCGGCCATGTACTCGGCCAGCACGTCGGCGAGATCCGGGCCGAAGTCATAGGCGTTGGCCGCGCCCACCAGGCTGGCGAAACCGTCGCCGCCCTGCCGGACATAGTTGTTCGACACCACGCCATAGGTCTTGGCCGGGTCGATCGGCCCGAAGCCGTCGCCCTCGGCCACCCTCACGTCGGACACCCGCTCGCCCGCCGGCTTCGACGGGTCGAAGCTGTACTGCAGCCCGGCCACCTGCAGGAAGCGGCCGGCGCCCTCCTCGATCTGGCTCACCCCGTTCTCCAGCGCGCCGATGACCTCTTTCCCCGTGACCTGAAAGGTCGAGAGCGTGTTCTGGAACGGCAGCACCGTCAGCACCTCGCCCATCGTCACCGGCCCGGCGTCGATCGAGGCGCGCAGCCCGCCGCCATTGGTGAAGGCGATCTGCACGCCCTGATCCTTCACCCGGTCCAGCATCGCCTGGGCCACCAGGTTGCCCATGGCGCATTCCTGCACCCGGCAGGTCTCGCGGCTGCCGTCGATCGCCTCGGTGGTCTCGGCCACCAGCCGGTTGCGGATCTCCTCCAGCGGCTTGCCCAGCTCGGCGATCCGGGCCACCACCGCCTGATCCTCGGCCACCGAGGCGTCGAGCAGCCGAGGCTCGCCCGTCGCCTCGACCACCTCGCCGGCGTCGTCGAAGGTCACGTCCAGCATGCCCAGCGACCGGCCATAGGCATAGGCCGAGACGATGGCCGTCTTGCCCACCATGGTCGGATAGGCCCCCTCGGCGCCCTCCTCGGTGTTGGACAGCAGCGTGTGGCTGTGGCCGCCGACGATCACGTCGACCCCGGTGGTCTCGGCGGCGATCTTCTGGTCTACCCCGTAGCCCGAATGCGACAGCAGGATGATCTTGTCGATCCCGTCTTCGGTCAGCGCGTCGACCTCGGCCTGCACCGCCTGCACCGGATCGGTGAAGACGATGTTCTTGCCGGGGCTCGCCAACTCGGGATTGTCGACCGGGGTCAGGCCGATCAGGCCCAGCTTCTCGCCCGCTTTCTCGATCACCGTCGACTTGGCGATCTTGCCTTTCAGCAGCGGCTCCGAGGTCAGGTCGGCGTTGGCCATCAGCAAAGGCGCGTCGAGCAGGTCGGCGAATTCCGCCAGCACTTCCGGGCCGTTGTCGAACTCGTGGTTGCCCACCGCCATCGCGTCATAGCCGAGCTGGTTCATGAACTCGGCGGCCATTCGGCCCTTGTGATAGGTGTAGAACAGCGTGCCCTGAAACTGGTCGCCGCCGTCGAGCAGCAGCGTGTTCTCCTTGGCCGCGCGCGCCTCGGCCAGCGCCGTCACCAGCCGCGCCGTGCCGCCGAAACATTCCCCCGCCGCGTTGTCCTCCGCCGAGCAGGTCGAGGCCGAGCCGGAGATCGGTTCGAACCGATCGTGAAAATCGTTGGTGTGCAGGATGGTCAGCGCAAAATCTGCCGAGGCCGTGCCCGCGCTCAGGGCGAGAAACGCCGCCCCGGCCAAAAGTCTGGTTTTCATCGAAACACTCCGTTCAGGACCTGATGCCAGCAGACTGCGTCGCGACCGAGGCCGCTGTCAAAGCCCAAGGCCGGATTTTCCGCGGCAACGACGCTTCCATGGCCGAATCCGACCCATTGACCGACGCCCTGCCAAAGTGCATGAGGCTCACATGCTGATCTTCAAGATTTTCCGCCGCTCAGAATGGGATTCTTTCCGCGACGCCGGCGTCACGGCTGGCGCGCCGGTCGATCTTGCCGACGGCTATATCCATTTCTCCACCTCGGCTCAGGTGGCCGAGACGGCGGCGAAGCATTTCGCCACCGAAAGCGACCTCGTGCTGGTGGCGCTGAACCCGGAAAAGCTGGGCCCGGCGCTGAAATGGGAACCCTCGCGCGGCGGGCAGCTGTTCCCGCATCTCTACCGTCCTCTGACGCTGGCCGACGTGGTCTGGGACAAGTCCCTGCCGCTGGGCGCCACCGGCCACATCTTTCCCGAGGGACTTTGGTGAACATCGTCGAACGCGCCGGTCTCGCAGCGCTGCACCGGCTGGACCCGGAGCAGGCGCACAGCCTGTCGCTTTCCGCCCTGCGCGCCGGTCTCGTGCCGCTGCCAGGCCGGCTGACATCGCCCCGCCTCGCCTGCTCGCTGGCCGGCATCGCGCTGACCAACCCGGTCGGGCTGGCGGCGGGCTATGACAAGAACGCGGTGGCGGTGGAGCCGCTGATGCGCGCCGGCTTCGGCTTTCTCGAGGTCGGGGCCGCCACGCCGCGGCCGCAGCAGGGCAACGCCAAGCCGCGGCTGTTCCGGCTGACCGAGGACCGCGCCGCGATCAACCGCTTCGGCTTCAACAACGACGGCGCCTCGACCATCTGCGCCCGGCTGGCGATGCGACCCTCCGGCCCGGTGCCGATCGGCATCAATCTCGGGGCCAACAAGGACAGCGCCGACCGCGCCGCCGATTTCGCCGCCGTGCTGGCCGCCTGCGGGCCGCATGTCGATTTCGCCACGGTCAACGTCTCCTCGCCCAATACCGAGCGGCTGCGCGACCTGCAGGGCCGCGCCGCGCTGACCGCGCTGCTGGCCACGGTGATGGAGGTGCATGACCGGCTGGCGCGGCCGATCCCGATCTTCCTGAAGATCGCCCCCGACCTGACCAACGACGATCTGGCCGAGATCGTCGAGGTGGTGCTCGCCTCGCGCATCGCCGGGATCGTCGCGACCAACACCACCCTGTCGCGCGAGGGCCTGCGCTCCGCACATCGGACCGAGACCGGCGGCCTGTCCGGCCAGCCGCTGTTCGAACGCTCCACCCGGGTGCTGGCGCGGCTGTCGCAGTTGACAGCCGGCAACCTGCCGCTGGTCGGCGTCGGCGGCGTCGGCACGGCGGAACAGGCTTATGCCAAGATCCGCGCCGGGGCCTCGGCGGTGCAGCTCTACACCGCGATGGTCTACGAGGGGATTTCGGTCGCCGCCACTGTCGCCCGCGGGCTCGACGGCCTGCTGGCGCGCGACGGCTTCGCCTCGGTGGCGGAAGCCGTCGGCACGGGGCGCGGCGACTGGATCTGAGCCTCAGAAGGCCTTGAAGGTCATGGTGGTCAGGGTCCGCACGATGCCCGGGATGTCGAACAGCGCGTCCGACAGGAAGCGGCCCACGTCCTGATCCATCGGCACATAGACCTTGGCGATCAGGTCGTATTCGCCCGAGGTCGAATACAGTTCCGACACCACCTCGCGGTCATAGATCGCATCGGCGACCTCATAGGTCTTGCCGGGGGTGCAGCGGAACTGGACGAAGACGCAGCGCATGGGTTTGCTCCTTGAAACACCGGGCGACTTTAGCCCGGCCCCGCGGCCAAGTCACGCCTCAGCCGGAAGCCGCATCCGCTTCGGGCTCGGGCTTCAGCTTCAGCCGCGGCGCGACCTTCGGCAGGTCCTCCACCCCCAGCGCGGTCTGCGGCAGCGCCAGCCGGTTGCGCACCACCCACAAGAGCCGCTTTTCGGCGCGGGTGATCGCCACATAGGCCAACCGCTTCCACAGCGGCACGCCCGCCTCCATCCGTCCGGCCTGCGAGGCGGCCCAGAGATCGGGGGCGAAGACCTGCACCGTCTCCCATTGCGAGCCCTGCGCCTTGTGGATCGTCACCGCCGCGCCGTGCAGGAAGGCCGCGCCCATCCGCGCGGCGGAGGGGATGAACGGCTCCTCCTCGCCCGGCTTCTCGATCTTAATGATCGAGGCGGCCGAGACCTGCGGGTCCTCGGCCCCCACCACATGCAGCCGGGCAAAACCGTCGCGGTTGCCCGGCCCGAGGTAGATCACCTGCGCGCCCTTGATCAGCCCCCGCGCCTCGAGATCGATGCGCTTCTTGCGGTGCTTCAACGGCAGCTCGAGCCCGTCGCAGATCAGGGGCTCGCCCGGGATCAGCGCGGTCTCCGGCGCGCCCTGCGCCGCGCGGAAGGCGGTGATCAGCCGGATGCGGGTTGCATTGCGCCAGACCAGCACCGGCGAGCGCGCCATCAGATCGGCATCGACCCGCTGCGCCATCTGCACCCGGTCGTCGCGCTCCGCGGCCTTTTCGACCATCCGCTCGAAGCTCTCGAAGCCCAGATCGGGATCGGCAAGCGCATGGGCAAGATCGAGGATCGGGTTGTCTTCGGCCTGACGGTGGATGCGGCTCAGGATCAGCTTGCGCGTCTCGCCCAGCCCGTCGAACACCATCTGGCCGCTCTGCCCCACCGGCGCCAGCTGCGCCGGATCGCCGAACAGCACCAGCGTCGGGAAAATCTCGCGCAGGTCGTCGAGCTGGCGTTCGTCGAGCATCGAGGATTCATCGACGAAGCCCACGTCCAGCGGCTCTTCCCGCCGCTTCCAGCCCTTGATGAAATCCGAGCCGCGCAAGCCTGCCGCCGCCAGCGCACCGGGGATCGAGGGCACCTGATCGTAGAAGGCCTTCGCCCGATCCAGCGCCACTTCCGTCAGCCCCTCCACCTCGGGGCGCTTGCCGTTGCCGGCCAGCCATTCGGCGATGCGCTCGTATTGCGGATCGTAGACCGGGGTGTAGAGGATTCGGTGGATCGTCGTCGCCGGCACCCCGCGCAGGCGCAGCACGCTCGCCGCCTTGTTGGTCGGCGCAAGGATCGCCAGCGTCCGCCGCTCCTTGCGCTTCTTGCCCTCGTAATCGCCCGAGACGATCTCCAGCCCGGCCTCCTGCAAGGCCTTGTAGAGGCTGGCCAGCAGCATCGTCTTGCCCGACCCGGCCTTGCCGATCACCGCGAGGACCGAGGATTTCCCCTCCACCGCCGGCGCCACCGTGCCCTTGGCCAGATCGATGCCCATGCCGCGCAGCTGGTCGGCCACGCGGTCGTAGGCTTCGGCCTGATCGTCGGAAAAGACTAGGGCGGGCGGCTGCATGGCGGCGACCATATCCAAGCGCAGGGGAATAGGCCAGCCACCCGCAGCGCCGGTGCCTCAGGCGCGGAGACTGGCCTCCAGCGTGTCGCCGAAGGTGCGCAGCCCGGTCACCGGCGCCTGCACCAGCACCGCCATGTTGCCCGGCTTGTGCTGGTTGCGCCGCATCTTCATATGCGCCGCGGGGATGTCATCCCAGGGGAAGACCTCCGACATGCAGGGGTCGAGCCGCCGCTCCAGCATCAGCTTGTTGGCCGCCGCCGCCTGTTTCAGGTTGGCGAAATGCGACCCCTGCACCCGCTTCTGGTGCATCCAGAGATATCGCACGTCGAAGGTGAGGTTGTAGCCGGTGGTCCCGGCGCAGATCACCACCATCCCGCCACGCTTCACCACGAAGACCGAGACCGGGAAGGTGGCCTCGCCGGGGTGCTCGAACACCATGTCGACGTTGTTGCCCTTGCCCGTGATCGCCCAGATCGCCGCGCCGAACTTGCGCGCCTCCTTGAACCACGCCGCATATTCCGGCGTGTTCACCGTGGGCATCTGGCCCCAGCAGTTGAAATCCTTGCGGTTGATGACGCCCTTGGCGCCCAGCCCCATGACGAAGTCGCGCTTGTCCTCCTCCGAGATCACGCCGATCGCATTGGCCCCCGCCGCGTTGATCAGCTGGATCGCATAGGAGCCGAGCCCGCCCGAGGCACCCCAGACAAGCACATTGTCACCCGGCTTCAGGATATGCGGGCGATGACCGAAGAGCATGCGATAGGCGGTGGCCAGCGTCAGCGTGTAGCAGGCGCTTTCCTCCCAGGTCAGGTGCTTCGGGCGCGGCATCAATTGCTGCGCCTGCACCCGGGTGAACTGCGCGAAGGAGCCGTCCGGAGTCTCGTAGCCCCAGATCCGCTGGCTGGGCGAGAACATCGGGTCGCCGCCGTTGCACTCCTCGTCGTCGCCGTCGTCCTGGTTGCAGTGGATCACCACCTCGTCACCGACCTTCCAGCGCTTCACCTTGTCGCCCACCGCCCAGACGATGCCCGAGGCGTCCGATCCGGCGATGTGATAGGGCTCCTTGTGGCCGTCGAAGGGGCTGATCGGCAGGCCGAGCGCGGCCCAGATGCCGTTGTAGTTGACGCCTGCCGCCATCACCAGCACCAGCACCTCGTGGCTGTCGATGGCGGGCGTGTCGACCACCTCGACCTGCATCGCGGTGTCGGGCTCGCCATGCCGCTCGCGCCGGATCGCCCAGGCGCACATCCGCGCCGGGACATGGCCCAAGGGCGGCATCTCGCCCACGGCGTAGAGGTCCTTCTTCGGCGCGTCATAGGCAACGATATCGGTCTGCACGTCGAGGGCCATGCTGTGCCTCCTTCAGTCAGGCGTTATGCCGCGACGCAGAATCGTCCGGCGCTGACCGATGAGATAGATTTGGCCGCGTAAGATTGCAATAGTTATAAGCTGTGTTTTGTAATTTTATGTCCGCCGCGCTGCAGCAAGCCTTCCTCCGCCTCCAGCCGCTGCAACACCGCCCCGGCGTAGAACCGCAGCAGATCCGCCTTGTCGGCCGGAGGATGCAGGCCGAAGGGTCCGTCCACCACGATGCCGCGCGCCTCCAGCGTGCGCAGCCCCTCGGCCAGCGCGGCGGGCACGCCCTGCGGCGGCAGCTTCATCACCGCCCCGGCCCGACGCAGCTGTGACGCCAGCCCCTCGACCCGCGCCGCCAGCTCGCTGCGCAGCACCGGCCCCTCCGCCAGCGCCGCCGCCACCAGCGGCACCGACAGGATCGGCAGGGTCAGCACCACCTCGGCCATCAGCCGCGCCCCCAGCGCCTCGGTCGAGGGCTCGTCGGTCGAGTCGAGATAGCCCCGCAGCGACACCGGCGCACCGAAGGCCACCGCCGCCGAGCCGAAGCCGGGGAAGCGCCGCCGCACCACCCGCCACAGCATCCGGGCGATGAAGGCGGCGATGCTCAGCGGCGAGGCGCGGAACTTGCGCACCCCGGATTGCGCCGCCTCGACCAGCAGCCGGTCCTCCAGCACCCGGTCATAGGCGATGCCCACCGGCACGAAGATCACGTCGCGGCCCGCCGGATCGAAATCGGTGACGATGTAGTTCAGGAGCCCCATCCGCGGCGCGCCGACCCGCCCATCGAGCGACAGCCCGCCCTCGGGGAACAGCGCCTGCGTCACCCCCTCGGCGGTCACCATCTGCACATAGCGGGCCAGCACCCGGCGATAGAGCGTGTTGCGCGAACTGCGGCGGATGAAATAGGCCCCCATCGCCCGGAACAGCCGGCTCAGCGGCCAGACCCGCGCCCATTCGCCGACGGCATAGGACAGCGCCGAGCGCCCGGCCACCAGCCAGGTCACCAGCACGTAATCCATGTTGCTGCGGTGGTTCATCACGAAGACCACCGTCGCCTGCCGGTCGATATGCGCCAGCCGGCCATCGACCCGACCGATCCGCACGCGGTAGAGCAGCCGGCTGATCCGCCGCGCCGCGCGGGTGGCGAAGCCGAAATAGACCGAGGCCGAGAAGGCCGGCACGATCTCGCGCGCATAGCTGCGCGCCTTGTCGAAGGCGACGCTCTCCGGCACGCCGTTCTCATGCGCGTAATCGACCACCGCCTGCATCACCTTGGGGTCATGCACCAGCCGCACGATCATGTCCTGCCGCCGCATCAGGCGGAACGGCTGGATCGGCCGTTCCAGCCTCAGGTTCAGCCGGGCGACGAAACGCTCCATCCGCCGGCGCAGGAACCAGCGCACCGAGGGCACCAGCACACGGTCAAGCGCGGCGATCCCGGCGAATCCGAGCACCAGAACCAGAAGCCAGACCGGGAGTTCCACAGTGCCCACCATGGCGGCAGACTAGGCGTTGCGCCGCGCCGCGTAAATCCCGGCCCGCGCCTCACTCGAAGGTGAAGCTGCCGATTTCGCAGACGTTCACCCCGGCCTCCACCACCTCGTCGCCATCGTCGAAGACGGCGCGGAAATCGAATTGGCAGTAGCCCGACTCGTCGTTGAAATTGATCATCACCGATTGGCCATCCTCCAGCACGTCCTGGCCGAGGATGTCCTCCTCCCAGGATTGCGACCCTTTGTTGGAGCCGTAGAACTCTACCATGGTGAAGCCGGTTTCGTTCACGATCTGCACGCGGCGGTCGGCCGCGGCGGCAGGATCGGAAACGGCGCCCAGCAGGCCGAGCGAGAGCAGAAGAACGCAGGCGGTACGGTGAAACATGTTTGCCTCTGGCAAGTTGGCGGCGCGGGGCAGGCTGCGCCCCGCTCACATTCCCGTGAGGCATGGCAAAGATCAAGTCTGATCCCGCTTGCGCCAGCGAAGATCGACGCCGCATTGCAGCGAATTGACAGAGACATTATCTTTCGCTTATGCCAGACATGTCGCAACTTCGTTTCCCGACCGAGGAGCCGCCGATGAATGCCCCGAAAGAGACCCCTTGGCTGTTCCGCACCTATGCCGGGCACTCCACCGCCGCGGCCTCGAATGCGCTCTACCGCGGCAACCTGGCCAAGGGCCAGACCGGCCTCTCCGTCGCCTTCGACCTGCCGACCCAGACCGGCTATGACAGCGATCACGAACTGGCGCGCGGCGAGGTCGGCAAGGTCGGCGTGCCGCTCTGCCACCTCGGCGACATGCGCGCGCTGTTCGCGGACATCCCGCTCGACCGGATGAACACCTCGATGACGATCAACGCCACCGCGCCCTGGCTGCTGGCGCTCTACATCGCCGTGGCCGAGGAACAGGGCGCCGATATCGCGGCGTTGCAGGGCACGGTGCAGAACGACATCATCAAGGAATATCTCTCGCGCGGCACCTATATCTGCCCGCCGAAGGCCTCGCTGCGGATGATCACCGATGTCGCCGCCTATACCCGGACGCATCTGCCGAAATGGAACCCGATGAACGTCTGCTCCTACCACCTGCAGGAGGCCGGAGCGACGCCGGAGCAGGAGCTGGCCTTCGCCCTCGCCACTGCCTGCGCCGTGCTCGACGATCTCAAGGCCAAGGTGCCCCCCGCCGACTTCCCCAACATGGTCGGCCGCATCTCCTTCTTCGTCAACGCCGGCATCCGCTTCGTGACCGAGATGTGCAAGATGCGCGCCTTCGTCGATCTCTGGGACGAGATCTGCCGCGACCGCTACGGCGTCACCGAAGAGAAATACCGCCGCTTTCGCTACGGCGTGCAGGTGAACTCACTGGGCCTCACCGAGCAGCAGCCGGAAAACAACGTCTACCGCATCCTGATCGAAATGCTGGCCGTGACCCTGTCGAAGAAGGCCCGCGCCCGCGCCGTCCAGCTTCCGGCCTGGAACGAGGCGCTCGGCCTGCCCCGGCCCTGGGATCAGCAATGGTCGCTCCGGATGCAGCAGATCCTCGCCTACGAATCCGACCTCCTGGAATATGACGACCTCTTCGACGGCAACCCGGCCGTCGACCGCAAGGTCGAAGCGCTGAAACAGGGCGCCCGGACCGAGCTCGCGCAGATCGACGCGATGGGCGGCGCGGTCGCCGCCATCGATTACATGAAGGGCCGTCTGGTCGAGGCAAATGCCGAGCGCATCGCCCGCGTCGAATCGGGCGAGACCACCGTCGTCGGGGTCAACCGCTGGACCGAGGCCGCCCCCTCGCCGCTCACCGCCGGCGATGGCGCGATCATGCTGGCCGACCCCGATGCCGAGGCCGACCAGATCGCCCGCCTCGACCAATGGCGCGCCCGCCGCGATCCCGCCGCCGTGACCGCGGCCCTCGCCGCGCTGCGCCGCGATGCCGCCAGCGGCGTCAACATCATGCCCGCCTCGATCGCCGCGGCGAAGGCGGGCGTCACCACCGGCGAATGGGGCGCGACGATCCGCAGCGCCTTCGGCGAATACCGCGCCCCCACCGGCGTTTCGAAGAACCGCTCCAACCGCACCGAGGGGCTGGAGCCGATCCGCGCAGCGGTGCTAGCAGGTCTCGGCCCGGCTCGGCCGCCCGCTCAGCTTCCTCGTCGGCAAACCCGGGCTCGACGGCCATTCCAACGGCGCCGAGCAGATCGCCGCCCGCGCCCGCGACTGCGGCATGGAGATCCATTACGAGGGCATCCGCCTCACCCCGGCCGAGATCGTCGCGGCGGCGATCGAACAG
>NZ_PZKG01000071.1 GCF_003034985.1 Cereibacter changlensis JA139 | reverse complement strand
GGTCTTCGGCCGGGAGTACCTCGAGATGCCGCTCGGCTTTCTCTACGGCGGCGGGGAGGGGGTCGGCGGGCCCTCGCTGCTGCACGGGCTGAGCCTCGTCTGCATCGGCATGGTGCTCGGCCACGCTGTGACGCGCTTCCTCGACCCGGCGCCGAGCGGGCGGCGGCGTGGGGTCATGCTGCTCGGCGGGCTGTTCCTGCTGGCGGTCGTCGCCTCGGCGCTGATGTGGGACTGGTCGGCGCCCTTCGCCACGGTGCAGGGCATCGCCGACATGTCGCTGCGCAACGAGAACCACCCGATCTACTTCTCGCTCGGCCTCGGCTTCACCATCGCCTCCGTGCTGCTCTGCGTGCTGGCGCTGGACGTGTTCCAGCGCAGCTGGGGCAGCCGGTTGCAATTCATGGGCAAGACCAGCCTCTTCACCTTCTCCTTCGGCAACATCCTGCTCTACGCCTCGCCCGATCCGCATCGCGGGCTGGCGACGGCAGCGCTGATGGCGGCGGTGTTCTTCGCGCTGATCTGCGCGCAGAGCTATCTTTTCATGCGGCTGATGATGCCCGCCGCGCCGGATGCGCCGCCGGCCTGGAAGGCGCTGACCGGGCGCTTCCAGCAGCTGGTGCGCGGGCTGCAGCAGCCGATCAGCGGCGCGGTGGATGCGGTGCTGAGCCGTCGCCGCGCCGCGCCCGACGTCCCGCCACGAAATCCCGCCTGACCTGGATCAAGGACGGCTCGCCTCCCGCGCGTTAACCTCTCTGCAGCAGCCATGACGATGGTGTCGGGGCGGGTCGGGCTTTGCCGGCCGTCTCCCTTCGAAACCCAGGCAGGATCTGCGCCGAGGCCTTGCTTCGCCGTGGGTCGGCGGAGATGTGATGCCAAGACCAACAAGGGGCCGGTTCCGGACGGCCAGACTCATCGGTGCGGGCGCGATCGTCGCGGGCGTGGCCGGGTTCTTCCTTCTGACCTCGCCCATGACCTGGTCGCTGACCCATGCGGCGCCGGATCAGGCCGATGGCTCGGCCCCGGATCTGGCCAATGGCCGCACCCTGTTCCTCGCTGGCGACTGCGCCACCTGCCACGCCACGCCGGGGCAGGACGACCCGCTGATGCTCGGCGGCGGGCGGGTGCTCGAGACCGGCTTCGGCGCCTTCCACATGCCCAATATCTCGCCGCACCCGCAGGATGGCGTCGGCGGCTGGACGCTGGCCGAGTTCATCCGCGCCATGCGCGAGGGCGTCGCTCCGGCGGAGTTTCTGCCGGACGGCCGGAACCTCTACCCGTCCTTTCCCTACACCTCCTACCAGCACCTAAGCGCGAACGACCTGCGCGATCTCTACGCCTATCTGCAGTCGTTGCCCGCGGTGGCGGGCACGGCGCCGGAGCATGAGCTGGGCTTTCCCTACAACCTGCGGCGCGGCATCGGCGTCTGGCGTCTGGCCTTCCTCGACGGCAAGCCGCTGGAGCCGCCGGCGGACCCGAAGCTGGCCCGCGGCCAGTATCTCGCCGAGGGGCCGGGCCATTGCGCCGAATGCCACTCGCCGCGCACGGTGATGGGCAACATCACTCCCGGCATGCGCTATGCCGGCGGCCCCAGCGCCGAGGGCCCGGGCCATGTGCCCAACATCACCCCGCACGAGACCGGAATCGGCTGGTGGTCGGAAAACGCGATCTTCCGCTACCTGAAATACGGCGAGAGCCCGGTGGGCCGGGCGGCGGGCGGCCACATGGCCGAGGTGGTGGCGAACACGAGCCAGCTGTCGGACGAGGATCTGCAGGCCATCGCCGCCTATCTGAAGACCCTGCCGCCGGTCGACGCCCCGGCCCCCGGCGCGCCGGAGCCGAACCTGACGCCGCAGCTGGTGATGCTGCCGGCGGGCTTCGCCGCCGCGGGCAAGGCCCCGCTGCCGGTCTCCACCCCGCAGGACATCGGGCAGGCAGAGCGGGTTTTCGTGACCCATGTCAAGGGCTTCCACCTGTCTGCTGATGCTCTGGATGAGGAAGACCCAGACGGCAAGTTCCTCGCCGCCGCGGCTCTGACGGTGGAGGAGCGGCGCGGCGGGCGGATCAGGGTGCGGCTGGACGGCTGGCAGCTGGAGGGGGCCGAGACGGTGTTCTACGCCGCGCAGGGCCAGCGCATCATGCAGGCGGTGCTGGGCGAGGCCGCCAAGGCTGCGGTGGTCCGCGGCGACAGCATGGTGGACTCGGCGACCGGCCAAACCTGGACCCGTGGCAGCCTTTCCGCCTGGATCGACGCGGCCGAGCTGAATACGCAACTGCCGGAGCTCTGGGGTTACAGCGCGGATCTCTTCAACACCAGTTGCGCCACCTGC
Source organism: Cereibacter changlensis JA139 (assembly GCF_003034985.1). Taxonomy (GTDB): domain Bacteria; phylum Pseudomonadota; class Alphaproteobacteria; order Rhodobacterales; family Rhodobacteraceae; genus Cereibacter; species Cereibacter changlensis. The sequence continues at coordinate 19,266 of NZ_PZKG01000071.1, read as the reverse complement.
CACGCCCTGCCGGAGTCCGGCCATTACCTCGCCAACCAGTGGATCGGCAACCTGAACGCCATGAAGCGCTTCACCGCGCTCAGCGACGACCAGTACCGGCTGCTGCTGGCCTATCTGCAAAACCACTCGAAGGACGTTGGCGCGGATGAGCCGCTTGCCCGCTGAGCTCCGTCCCCGTGCCCGCCGCCGTGAAGGAAAGCCCATGACCCTGCCGAACCCGAAGATGAGCGCCCTGTCGCGCCGCCGCTTCCTGCAGACCGCCGCCGCCACCGGCTGCCTCGGCCTTGCTGCGGGCCCGTTGTTCCCTCGGGCCGCAGGCGCGCAGACCCCGAAAGGGGTGATCTCCGGCAGCCATTGGGGCGTGTTCCGCGCGGAGGTCCGGGACGGCCGCGCCGTCGCCTTCACCCCCTGGGAGGGCGATCCAACACCGTCGAAGCAGCTGCCCGGCGTGCTCGACTCGATCTATTCGCCGACCCGGATCAAATATCCGATGGTGCGCCGCGCCTGGCTGGAGCAAGGCCCCGGCGCCGACCCCGACGGGCGCGGCAGCGGCGATTTCGTGCGCGTGAGCTGGGAGAAGGCGCTGGATCTGGTCGCGGCCGAACTGGTCCGGGTGCGCGAACAGCACGGGGCCACCGCGATCTTCGGCGGCTCCTACGGCTGGAAGAGCCCCGGCAAACTGCACAACTGCCGGACCCTGCTGCGGCGGATGCTGAAGCTGAATGGCGGTTTCACCACCTCCTCGGGCGACTATTCCACCGGGGCGGCGCAGGTGATCCTGCCGCATGTGGTCGGCTCGATCGAGGTCTACGAGCAATGCACCTCGTGGCAGAACGTCGCCGAACATACCGAGCTGATGGTGTTCTGGGGGGCGAACCCGCTGAACACCTCGCAGATCTCCTGGCAGGTGGCCGACCACGGGGCCTTCCCGGGGATCGACGGGCTGAAACAGGCGAAGACCAAGGTGATCTGCATCGACCCGATCCGCACCGAGACCTGCGCGGCGCTGGATGGCGAATGGCTGGCCCCGCGGCCGCAGACCGACGTGGCGCTGATGCTGGGCATCGCCCACACGCTGCAGGCCGAGGGTCTGCACGACCAGGCCTTCCTCGACAAGTACACCAGCGGCTTCGAGCTGTTCCTGCCCTATCTCACCGGCGAGAGCGACGGTGTGCCGAAATCGGCCGACTGGGCCTCGGCGATCTGCGGCCTGAGCGCCGAGACGATCCGCGATCTCGCCCGCCGCTTCGCCGGCAACCGGACCATGCTGGCGCTCGGCTATTCCACCCAGCGCCAGCACCACGGCGAGCAGGCGCCCTGGATGCTGGTGACGCTGGCGGCGATGCTGGGCCAGATCGGCCTGCCCGGCGGCGGCTACGGCCTCAGCTACCACTATGCCAGCGGCGGCGCGCCGACCCATGCCGCGCCGGTGCTGCCGGCGATCACCGACAGCCCCGGGCAATCGGCGGGCGGCGGGGCCGAATGGCTGACGGGGTCGGGCGACGCCTCGATCCCGGTCTCGCGGCTGGTGGAGACGCTGCAGAACCCCGGCGCGGAGATGGACTTCAACGGGTCGAAGATCACCCTGCCGCTGATCAAGCTGGCCTATTGGGCCGGCGGCAACCCGTTCTCGCACCACCAGGACCGCAACGAGATGCTGCGGGCCTGGCGCAACCTCGAAACCTTCATCGTGCATGATTTCCAGTGGACCGCCTCGGCCCGCCATGCCGACATCGTGCTGCCTGCCACCACCTCCTACGAGCGCAACGACATCGAGCAGGTCGGCGACTATGCCATGAGCAATATCGTGGCGATGAAGCAGATCATCGAGCCGCAGCACGAGGCGCGGTCCGACTACGACATCTTCGCCGGCATCGCCGAACGCTGGGGCCGGCGCTACGACTTCACCGAGGGCAAGACCGAGATGGAGTGGATCCGCGGCTTCTACGAGGCGGCCAAGATCGAATCCCGCGCCCGGGGCATGGAGATGCCGGTGTTCGACGTGTTCTGGGACAGCAACGAGCCGCTGGCCTTCCCGCTTTCCGACGCCGAGCGCAATTTCGTGCGCCATGCCGCCTTCCGCGCCGACCCGCTGCTGAACGCGCTGGGGACGCCCTCCGGCAGGATCGAGATCTTCTCGCGCAATGTCGAGAAGATGGGCTATGACGACTGCCCGCCGCATCCGACGTGGATGGAGCCGGTGGAGCGGCTGGGCGGGCCGACCACCCGCTACCCGCTGCATGTCGCCTCCAACCACCCGATCCACCGGCTGCATTCCCAGCTTTGCGGCACCGAGCTGCGCAAGCTCTACGAGGTCGCGGGGCGCGAGCCCTGCTGGATGAACCCGGAGGACGCGGCGGCGCGCGGGTTGCAGGACGGCGACGTGGTGCGGGTGTTCAACGACCGCGGCCAGATCCTCGCCGGGGTGGTGGTGACCGATGTCATCCGGCCCGGCGTCATCCGCATCAGCGAGGGCGGCTGGTTCGACCCTGCCGACGCGCGCGAGGCGGGGTCGCTCTGCAAATACGGCGACGTCAACACCCTCACCACCGGCATCGCCACCTCGCGCCTGTCGCAGGGCAACTGCGGCCAGACCGCGATGGCGGAGGTGGAAAGGTTCGAGGGCGCCCCGCCGGCGGTGACCGTGTTCTCGGAGCCTGTGACGGGATAGCGGCGGATCGACGACACACGTTGTGCGTGTGCGGTCTGGTGGCGGAGGCGGGCTCCGTCTGCCTTAGGTGATTCGGTTCCGGGCGGGTGCGCGGGGCTGCGGAAGCTCTCCCTTCGACTCATGGGGCTACCCCCAATGCGCTCCTTGCAACCGGGGGGCGGCTGCCCTTCGGCGCGGTTCTTCCTTGGGGAGAACGGCGGCCGTCTTCCCGCGAGTGATATTAACCAAGAGCGGGAAAGAGGCCCGAAATGGCCAGGGTGACGCGACGCCGGACGTGCGAAGTGCCTTCACAGTCTGGATAAATGGGTCCACAAAGAGTGACTGCCCTCTGGGGCGACCGTTTTTGAATTAATCATGTTGGAAATTTTGAACCGACTGCTCCGGCAGTCGGGATGCGCAAGCATCTTTACAGGAGAAAGCAATGCATTCTGCACATCGGGCGATTACGTCCGCTTCGCGCCCAAGGAACAGCCTCCGTCGCTCGCTGATGAGCTCGACGCTCATCATGGGGGGCCTGCTGCTTTCGCCGCAACTCGCCTCGGCCGAGTGTATCAGCAGTGGCGGCACAACCGCAAGGAATTGTGAGCCAACGGCCGTCGTCGCCACCATGACTCCGGGGACCGGCTCGCTGACCGTGACGGATCAGACCACCGGCAGCATCAGCTACACCGCGCCGACCGAGGCAGGGGTGTACGACCAGACCGTGCTGCTGAACGGCTCGACCTCGGTGAGCAACGCCGACGCGAGCGCGCTGCTCATGGAATTCGGCAGCACTCTGGAGGCCACGGAAGTGAACGCCGATGTCACCATCGACAGCGGCGTCTCGCTTGCTTCCGGCGCAGGCGCGGGCGCCGTGCGGGTCGGGAATGCCGATGCCGGCGACATCACCATCGACAACGCCGGGCGGATCACCGCAATCGGCGACGAGACCGCTGGCATCAGTGCGGTGACCGCTTTGGGTCGGGTGACGATCAGCAACAGCGGCGGAGTTTCCTCGGCCAGCGGCACCGGGATCTACGCCTATGGCGACTATCTCGGCGAAGGCGAGGAAGAGCCGATCGCCGTCATTGTGACTAACACGTCGACCGGGACCATCGAGGCGGCCAGCGGCGCGGCGATCCGTGCCGGGAGCGAGAACCGGGCGGTGATCGTCACCAATGAAGGCCGGCTGTCGGGCGTCAACGGTGCCGTCGTCGCGGGCGGTGCGGATGGAGAGCCGGGCGCGCTGATGCCGGGCGACGCGATCGTGCTGAACTACGGCGCGATCAACACGACTTCGACCGCGATCTCGGTCAATGGCTCCGAAAACCTTGTTGCCAACTACGGCAGCGTGACCTCGTTGGAGTCACCGGTGATCAGCACTGGCGACGGTTTCTCTAACGTCGTCAACTATGGCCAGATCACTGCTGCGAGCGAGGATGCCGTCGCGGTCAGCATGGGGGCGAGAGAGAACGTCTTCATGATGTTCGACGGCTCCCAGCTGACCGGCCGGGTGGTGAACGCGGGCGAGGGCAACATTCTTGCGCTCAACGGGTCCGGGGCAGACGGTCTGGAGCTGGCTCAGGTCGCCGAAGGCCAGAAATACAGTGGTTTCGGCAACCTCTACAAGTTCGGCGGCGGCATCTGGACCCTGAACGGCAGCGGCTCGAGCATCGAGGACATCAATCTCGTCGAGGGGACACTGGCGGTCGACGGCAGCGTCGATGCGAACGTCCAAGTCTACACCACGGCGCTTCTCGCCGGATCCGGCACGGTAGGAAACGTTGATGTCGCCTCCGGCGGCGCTATCAGCCCCGGCCTCAACTCGATTGACACGCTGACCATCGATGGCGACGTGACCTTCCGCGCCGGCTCAGCCTATGCTGTGGACCTGAACTCCGCGGGTGACAGCGATCTGCTCTACGTCTCGGGCCGCGCCACCATCGAGGACGACACGGTGCTGCGGCTGACCGCGACCCCGGCGCTGACGCCCTTCGATCTCGCCACCCGGTTCGATCTCGTCACGGCCGACGGGGGCATCAGCGACAGCTTCGCCTCAGTTGAGGAGAACCTTGCTTTCCTCACCGCCGATCAGCAGATCGAGGACAACACCCTCTTCCTGCAATTCTCGCGCACCATGGACGGCGACCAGCCGCTGGCCTTCGCCAGCGTGGCGATGCGGCCGAACGCCAAGGCGGCGGCTGCCGCGGTCGACGCCATGGGCGCCGGCTCGCTGTTCGACCGGGCGCTGTTCCTGACCGACGAGGCGGCGCCGACCGCCTTCGACCAGCTGACCGGCGAGATCCACTCGGTCGCCGCCGCGGCGCTGATCGACCGCAGCCGGCTGACCCGCGAGTCGATCCTGGCGCGGATGAATGACGCGTCGCAACTCGGCTTCGCGGTGAACCCGTCGAGCAAGGGCGCCGCGATGATGACGGGCGATCCTTCGCTGGGTTGGACCCTCTGGGGCCAGGGCTTCGGCGGCTGGACCGACTACGAGGATGACGGCAACGCTTTCGAGGCCGATGTCGACGGCGGCGGCATCCTGATCGGCGCGGATCGCGAGCTGGGCGACTGGCGCGTCGGCGTGGCGCTCGGCTTCGGGACGGATGACGTCTCCTCGGTGAACGGCAATTCCACGGCGGACATCGACAGCACATATCTCGCCGCCTATGCCGGGCGTTCCTTCGGCCAGGCTACGCTGAAGCTCGGTGCGATCCATGCGATGCACCAGCTGGAAACGTCGCGGACAGCCGACTTCGGCGGCGTCTCGCAGTCTCTGGATGCGGAGTATGACGCGACGACGACGCAGGTCTTCGCCGAGGGCAGCTGGCGCACCAGCTATCGCGGTCTCGGCATCGAGCCCTTCGCCAATCTGGCCTATGTCTCGATGGAGAGCGACGGCTTCTCGGAATCCGGCGGCGACGCGGCGGTTTCGAGCAGGTCGGAAAGCCGCGACCAGGTCACCAGCACGCTGGGGGTCCGGGTCAACCAGGCCTTCACCATGGGCGGGACCGACGGTCTGGCGCAGATCGGCCTCGGCTGGCGCCGCGCCTATGGCGATATGGCGCAGGAGAGCACGCTGAGCTTCGCCGGCTCGAACGGGTTCAACATCCTGAGCGCCGCCACCGACCGTGACGCGCTGGTGCTGGATCTGGCGATGCGCTTCGACGTCAATCCGACGACCACGCTGTCGATCGGCTACAACGCGCTCTTCGCCGAGGACAACAACGAACAGGCGGCCATCGCCCGGCTCTCGATCCGCTTCTGATCGGAAGGCGCAGGGGGCGGCCAAGCCGCCCTCTGTCCGTCTGACTTGACGCCGATGCGTAGCGCCCTTCGACGAAAAAACCTCGCCGGCATTCCTGCCAGCGAGGTTTTTCCTTCAGCGGCTCACGCTTCTCCGCAATCCGTCACTCGCCGTAGGGCACCCAGATGGTCTTCACCTGGGTTGCGCGGGTGAGGAACAGCCTGCCCTGGCCCTCGGGGCCGGTCCAGTCGCGGGCGGCGCCGTCCTCGGTCCAGGTCTGCTTCAGGTTGCCGGCGGAGGCCGCCTCGACTGCCTGGCCCCCAGCCGCCGTGCCGAAGTACCAGAGCGCGTCGACGTCGTCATGCTCGGCCAGCGTCTTGGCCAGCACGTCGCGCTCGCCGGTGACGATGTTCACCACGCCGCCCGGCAGGTCGGAGGTCTCCAGCACCTGGTAGAGATCGGTCGCCGCCAGCGGGTGGCCTTGTGAGGGCACCGCCACAACCCGGTTGCCCATGGCGATGGCCGGCAGCACCAGCGAGACGAAGCCAAGCAGCGGCTGCGCGCTGGGGCAGAGGATGCCCATCACGCCCAAGGGCTCGTTCATCGCCAGCGTGACATGCGCCGACTTCGTCGACTGCACCGCGCCGTCGAACTTGTCGGATTGCGCCGCGTACCAGAAGATCCGGCGGATCGAGGTCTCCACCTCGGCGCGGGCGACGGAGTCGCTCTGGCCGAAGCTGCGCAGCCGCTCCTCGAACTCGCTCGCCCGGGCCGAGAGGTTCTCGGCCAGGTAATACAGCACCTGGGCGCGGTTGTGGCCCGTCTGGGCGCCCCAGCCCTTGGCGGCGTGGGCGGCCTCGACCGCGTTGCGGATGTCCTTGCGGTTGCCGAGCGGGGCGAGCCCGACCGAGCCCTGCGGCCCGGCGACGGCATAGGAATAACCGCTGTCCGGCCGCGCCTGCTTGCCTCCGATGTAGAGCTTGGCGGTGCGATCGACAGCCGTGGCCGGCAGGCCCTGCACCGGCGTGGCGTCGAGTGCGGCCGGGATCGCCTCGGGCCGCTTCGCCCGCGGAGTGGGATGCGTGAGGTAGGCCGCCATGCCGGCGCGGGCGCCCTCGCGGCCAAAGCCGCTTTCCCGCGTGCCGCCGAAGGCTGCGCCCGCGTCGAAGAGGTTGGCGGCGTTGATCCAGACCACCCCGGCCTTCACCTTCGCCGCCACGTCGAGCGCAAGGTTCACGTTCTCCGACCAGACCGAGGCGGCGAGGCCGTAGCGGCTGTTGTTGGCCAGCGCCACCGCATCCTCCGGGGTGCGGAACGGGGTCAGGGTGACGACGGGACCAAAGATCTCCTCGGTGGAGAGGATCGAGGCCGGCTCCACCCCGGTCACCAGCGTCGCCGGGTAGAAGCAGCCCGCGGGCGCTGTGCCCTGATGGATCTCGGAGCCCTCGGCGCGGCCCTGCTCCACCAGCGCGGTGATGCGCTCTAGCTGCACCGGATGGACGATGGCGCCGATGTCGGTGGATTTCTCCAGCGGATTGCCAGTGATCAGCGTCGCCATGCGGCGTTTCAGGAGCTCGGTGAAGCGAGGGGCCACCGCTTCGGCCACCAGGATGCGCGAGCCGGCGCAGCACACCTGGCCCTGGTTGAACCAGATCGAGTCCACCACGCCCTCGACCGCCGCGTCGAGATCGGCGTCGGCGAAGACGATGAAGGGCGACTTGCCGCCCAGTTCCAGCGTCAGCGCCTTTCCCGAGCCGGCGATCTGCCGGCGGATCAGCCGGCCGACCTCGGTCGAGCCGGTGAAGGCGACCTTGTTCACCCCCGGATGGCCGGTGATGGCGGCCCCGGTGGCGCCGTCGCCGGTGACGATGTTCAGGACACCCTTCGGCAGCCCGGCCTCGCGCGCGATCTCGGCCAGGGCCAGCGCGGTCAGCGGGGTGTATTCGGCGGGCTTCAGCACCACGGTGTTGCCCGCCGCCAGCGCCGGCGCGATCTTCCAGGCCAGCATCAACAGCGGGAAGTTCCACGGGATCACCTGGCCGCAGACGCCATGCGCCGCGGCGCCGGGGAATTCGTCGGCCATGATCTCGGCCCAGCCGGCATGGTGGTAAAAGTGGCGAACCACCAGCGGCACGTCGATGTCGCGGCTCTCGCGGATCGGCTTGCCGTTGTCGAGCGTCTCCAGCACGGCGAGGAAGCGGGCGTGCTGCTGGATGTGGCGGGCCAGCGCGTAGAGATGCCGGGCGCGGTCATGGCCGGAAAGCCCGGCCCAGCCGGGTTGCGCGGCGCGGGCGGCCTTCACCGCCGCGTCGACATCGGCGTCGCTGCCCTGGCTGACGCGGGCGATCACCTCGCCGCTGGCCGGGTTGGTGACCTCGAAGGTCTCGCCCGCTGCGGTGAAGCCGCCGTCGATGAAATGGCCGAAGCCCGCCTCATGCCGTTTGAGCCAGTCGCGCACGATGGCGCTGTCTTCGGGAGCGGGGCCGTAATCCATGGTTTGCAGAATATCCGTGATCGTGGTCATTTCCGGGGCTCCTCAGGCAAGGGCGTGACGTGACGAGGCGGCGTAGCGCCCGGTGACATGGTGTTCCAGCTGGCGCTCGATATCTCCGAGCATCGACGAGGCCCCGAGGCGGAAGAGGTCGGGCTTCAGCCAGTCGAGACCCATCTCCTCCCGCATCAGGAACTGCCAGTTCAGCGCGTCCTTGGCCGATTTCATGCCGCCCGCCGGCTTGAAGCCGATGCGGTGGCCGGTGGCGTCGCGGTAGTCGCGCAGCGCCCGCACCATCACCAGGCTGACGGGCAGGGTGGCGTTCACCCCTTCCTTGCCGGTCGAGGTCTTGATGAAATCGGCCCCGGCCTGCATCGCCACCATCGAGGCGGAATAGACGTTGCGCAGGGTCTGCAGGTCGCCGGTGCCGAGGATGGCCTTCAGATGCGCCTCGCCGCAGGCCTCGCGCATCGCCGCCACCTCGTCATAGAGCGCATGCCAGTTGCCGGTCAGCACATGCTCGCGGGTGATGACGATGTCGATCTCCTCGGCGCCCTCGGCCACGGCGTAGCGGATCTCCTCCAGCCGCAGGTTCAGCGGCATGAGGCCGGCGGGAAAGCCCGTGGCGACCGAGGCGACCGGGATGCCGGCGCCGCGCAGCGCCTTCACCGCATGGCCGACCATGGTCGGATAGACGCAGACCGCGCCGGTGGTCAGCCGCATCGCGCCGAGGCCGAGACCCTCGACGATCTGCGGGGCCAGCGGCTGGCGCGCCTTGGCGCAGAGCCGGCGCACCCGCTCGGCGGTGTCGTCGCCGGCCAGCGTGGTCAGGTCGATGCAGCGGATCGCGTTCACCAGCCAGGCGGCCTGCCACTGTTTCTTCACCGAACGCCGCGCGCCCAGCGAGGCGGTGCGCCGCTCGGCCGCGCTGCGGTTCACCGCGTGGCCCTCGAACATCGCGATATCCAGCGGCTGGCCCGGGTTGCGATGGTCGTTCGCGCCGGCCTGCGCGCCGGCCTGCGCGCCGGCCTGCGGCGCCGCCGGCGCGGCTGTGGCTGTTTCAACGGTCATGGGCATGCTCCAGTGCGAAGGTTGCGGTGGCCTCGTCGGTGACGAGGACTGTGACGAGCCCGGCCTTCAACGTGCCGAGCGTGATCTCGTGTTTCTCCTGGCCCGAGGCGATGCCGATCGAGCGGTCGCGCCGCTTCAGGTTGCTTAGGGTCAGGCCGATGGTGCGGGCGTCGAGTTCGGGATCGACGATCTCGCCGCGGCGGTCGATGAAATGGCCCAGCACGTCGCCGACCGCGCCCGAGCGCAGCAGCCCCGCCATCTCGGATTTCAGGATATTGCCGGAGCGCATCAGCACCGAGGCCTCGCCCACCACGCCCAGCGAGAAGGCCAGCACCTGCGCGGCATTGGCCTGGCGCAGCACGTCGGCGACGATGCGGTCCTTCTCCAGCACCTCGCGGGTCAGCCTTTCGCCGACGATGGCCGGCACCGGCAAGGGGATCATCCGGCCCTTGCCCTTGCGGGCGAAGGTCTCGGCCACGTCATTGTGATGGGCGATGCCGGGCACCGGAGCGACGGTGCCGTTGATCTGGATGACGCTGATCCCGTCGGCCCAGTCCGGCGGCAGCCAATGCGCCACCGCCGCCATGGTCCGGCCCCAGGACACGCCGATGCTGCGCGGCTTCGGCTTCAGCGCGGCGAGGTATTGCCCCGCCGCCTGCGCCACGCCGTCCGGGCCCTGTTCGGCCGGGCCGGGCACCACGATGGCGTCCTGCAGGCCGAAGGCATGGATCAGCCGCGCCTCGAGATCAGGATGCCGCAGGGTGCGCGGCACGATCTCGATCCGCACGATCCCCAGATCACGGGCCTCCTGCAGCAGGCGGCTGACCTGCCAGCGGTTCAGCCCGGTCTCGGCGGCGATGTCGGTCAGCGTCTTGTCCTGCTGGTAGGTCATCCGGGCGATGCTGACCATCAGCTGGTCGCGGCCGCCTTCCAGCGGCAGGCGGTTCGACGCGCGGTCGGTGTCTTCGGTCATGCCGGTTGCTCCGCAAGAATGCCATCGGCCAGATCATGCAGAAGTGGCGTCAGCACGTCCACCGCATGCCGGTACTGCACCAGCAGCCGACGGTATTGCGCCGAGCGCGCCGGGTCCGGCTGGACGACCCGCACCGGCGTGGCCAGAGCGCTGGCCGCGGCGGCCAGATCTGGCCAGAGCCCCAGCCCGACGGCAGCGGCGACTGCATTGCCGTAGAGCGTGAGATTGTCGTCGGGGAACATGCCGACCGGCTTGCCTATCGCATCCACCGTGGCCTGCAGCCAGAGCGGGTTACGCATGATGCCGCCGGCCATGACGATGCGGTCGACCGCCACGCCCTGCCGCTCGAGCTCGAAGATCACGTTTGCCGCGCCGAGCGCCACCGCCGTCACCGCGGCGCGGTAGATCGCGGCGCGGTCATGCGACAGCGACAGGCCGAGGAAGGCCCCGCGCAGCCGGGCATCGCGGTAGGGGGTGCGGTTGCCCATCCAGAAGTCCAGCGCCAGCAGCCGGGTCTCGGCCGGCTCCAGCGCCCCGGCCGCGGCCAGAAGCGCCGGCAGCTCGGAATCCGCGAGGCCGAAGATGTCCTGCGACAGCCATTTCAGGATCGACCCGGCCGAGACCTGGCCGCCCTCGATCATCCGCAGCCCCTCGGTCAGCGCATGCGGGTAGGGGCCCCAGACGCCCTCGATCCTGGCACCGTCATCCGGCACCTGGGTGATGTGCACGTTGGAGGTGCCGCCGATCAGCAGCATCGAGCCGGGCGCGATGCAATCGGCGCCGAAGCTGCCCATATGCGCGTCGATCCCGCCCTGCACGACGAGGGGCGCACCGGTCACGCCCCAGTCGCGCGCCACGGCCTCGCTCAGCGGGCCGATCACCGCGCCGATGTTGACGATGCGCTGCGGCAGGCGGTCGGCCAGTTCGGGCACGCCGAAGGCCGCGTAAAGATCCGGGCAGAAGGCGCGGGCGCGGCTGTCGTAATTCCACTTGCAGGTCGCGTTCATCAACGACCCGGCCCAGAGCCCGGTGAGGCGGAAGTTGACGAAGTCCAGCGCCTCGCAGATCACCTCGACCCGCGACCAGAGCGCGGGCTCGTGCCGGGCCAGCCAGACCGCCTTGGGCACCAGCCATTCGACGGCGTTCGATCCGCCGCAAAGCTCCATCACCGGATGCTCGACCTGCTCAGAGGCCAGCGCCTCTTCCGACGCCCGCGCGTCCATCCAGAGGATCGCCGGGGCCAAGGGCGCGCCCTCGCGGTCGCAGACCACCACGGTGGAGGCGAAGGTGGCGACGGTGATCGCCGCGATCTCGGGGTTGCCCGCCTCGGCCAGCGCCTGACGCACGGTCTGGCCGAGCGCCTGCCACCAATGCTCGGGATTCTGCTCGGCACGGTTCGGCGGCAGGTGCCGCGTCGGATAGCCGGCCTCGGCCTTGGCGATCAGCTTGCGGGCCTCGATGTCATAGACACCGGCCCGCGCCCCGTTGGTGCCGAGGTCGAGGGTCAGAACTCTGGTCATGCGGGCCTCCCCTCCCTAAGCGGCCGCTCAGGGCCGGAACAGCACCTTGGAGAAATGCAGGTCCTTCTTGTCGAACCGCTCGAATATGCCGGGCAGTTCGGCGAGGTCGAGGTCATGCGAGATCATGAACTCCCACTTCAGCTCGCCGGTGCCGAATTTTTCCAGCGTGGTGGTCCACTGCGGGCCGGGGAAAGGTGCGGAGAAGCTGTTCCAGGATCCGTGCAGCGAGATCTCCTGGCGCAGGAAATACTGGAAGCTGGCGTTCGACAGCTTCACGTCGGGCACCGGAATGCCGATGAAGGCGACATGGCCGCCGGGGCCGGCCAGCATCACCGCGGCGTTGATCGTGGGGTCGATGCCGACCGCCTCGATCACCACATCGGCCTTGGTCTTCAGCGACGGCAGGTCGGCGGAGAGCACGGTGATCGTCGCCCCGGCCTCGCGGGCCAGCGCCAGCTTCTCCTCGGAGACGTCGACGGCGATGACCTCGCTCGCCCCCATCAGCCGCATCCACTGGATCGCGAACAGGCCGATCGGGCCGCAGCCGACCACGCCGCCGGTCTGACCGATGCGCAGACCGCCCGCCTTCCAGATCGCGTGGATGGCGATGGAGGCAGGGTCTGTCATGGCGATGGCGCGCGGATCGACATGCTGCGGCGCCTTCAGGAGGTTGCCGACGGGCACGGCGACATATTCGGCATAGGCCCCGTCGCGGCGGCTGCCGAAATAATCGTAGTCCCGGCAGCGCGAGAAGTTGCCGGTCTGGCACTGGTCGCAGGCGTAGCAGGGGACCAGCGGCGCGACGGCGACCAGCTCGCCGGTCTCCCAGCCGCTTACGCCCTCGCCCAAGGCCTCGATATGGCCGGAGAATTCGTGGCCGGTGATCAGCGGCATCTTCCATGCCCCCTTCACCAGCATCCGCGGCAGATCGGAGCCGCAGACCCCGACCGAGGCGACGCGGACCAGCACCTCGCCCGGGCCGGCGACCGGTTCGGGGCGGTCTTCCAGACGGATATCCTTGGGGGCGTGCAGGACGATGGCGCGCATGGGTTCCTCCGCATAACGCATGTGTTGCAATCTCACATCCGTGATAGGCGGCCCCTGCGATTCTGGCAAGGGTTAATCACATGTGTGAGTGTTAATCACATGTGTGATCCGCTAGCCGCCGACCCAGCCGGGTGAACAGCGGCGAAAGGGTTTCCATCGCGTCGATGTAGCTGTCGACGTAGGGCGCATAGGCTGCGGTCGCCGCCGGCCGCGTCGCGGTCGCGGGCTGCGAGACGCCGGCGAAGCGGCGGGCGGTCTCGCGCAGGTCGGGGAAGAGGCCGACGGCATGGCCCGCGACGATGGCGGCGCCGAGCGTGCCGAACTCGGCGCGGTCCTGGGTGTGGTAGTCGAGCCCCAGCGCGTCGGCCTTGATCTGCCGCAGCAGCGCCGACTTCGCCCCGCCGCCGATGTTGATGGCGAATTTCGGGTCGTAGCCCGGCGCGATCTGCCGCACGGCGCGCAGGTAGAAGGCATATTCATAGGCGATGCTCTCCATGATCGCCCGCACCATATGCGCCTTGCCGTGCCGCCAGGTCAGGCCGAGGAAAGCCCCGCGCATGTTGGGATCGTTCGGCGTGTTGCGCCCCGAGAGATGCGGCAAGAACAGCAGCTTCTCCGCACCCGGCGGGATTTCGGCCGCGGCGGCGGCCAGCGCGTCGTAGGGGTTGGCACCTTCCGCCTCCCAGGCCGCCTTCTCCAGCGGCGAGAGCGCGTCGCGGAACCAGCGCAGGTTCAGCCCGCCGCCCGCGACATAGGCCATCGGGAAATAGAGCCCGGGCACCACATGCGGGCAGGTCATCAGGCAGCGGTAGGTCGTGTCGGTGCCGAAGCTGTCGATCACCGTGGCGAAGACCGCCGCAGTGCCGGAAGTGTCGAAGACCACGCCCGGATCGACCAGCCCGCCGCCCAGCACATTGGCGCTCTGGTCGCCGCAGCCCGCGGCAATCGGTGTGCCCGCCGCGACGCCGAGCGCCTCGGCCCAGCGGTCCTGCACCGTGCCGATGATCTCCCAGGGCTCGACGATGCGCGGCAGCTTCTCGGTGGTGAGGTTGAAGCGCGACAGCAGCTCCTCGTTCCAGACCGAATGCTCACCGCTGCCGAAGCCGGTGAACACCAGATAGGTGCGGTCCATGAAGGCGTCGCGCCCCTTCAGCCCAGCGAGCTTGCCGGCGGCATAGGCCGCGGGCTGCAGGAAGCTGTGGATCTTCGCCCAGACCTCGGGCCGGTCGCGCCAGTAGAGGATCTTCGGGGCATGGTTGAAGGCCAGCGCCATGCCGCAGGTGCGGATGATGTCCTCCTCGTGCGGGCGCAGCTCCTCCAGCCAGGGGGCGCAGCGGGTGTCGAGCCAGCTGTCGTAATGGGTGACGGGCTGCCAGTCGGCGTCCACCGCCATGATCCCCGCCATCTGCCCGTCGAGCGCGATGGCGGCGATCCGCTGCGGGGCGAGGCCCGACATCCGCATCGCCGCCTGCACCGTGTTCACGACCGAGCGGAAGATGTCTTCCGGGTCCTGCTCCACCTCGCCGGGACGGGGGTAGTGCAGGATCGATTCCTCGAAGGCCTCGCCGACAAGCCGGCCCTCGCGGTCGTAGATGCCCGTCTTGGTGCCGGTCGTGCCGATATCGACGCCGATCACATGGTCTTTCATGATGTCCTCCCTCAGGTCCGGCTCAGCCGGTCAGTCCCGCCTCGTCGGCCGCGCCCCAGTCCTCCACCGGGGCCAGCGGCAGGTCCGGCCGCTGCGGATAGATGATGATCTTGCCGGAGACCGCGCCATCGGCCACCGCCTTCAGCGCCCGGGGCAGCTGGTCAATCCCCGCCACCGCGGCGATGTTGGCGGAAAGGTCCAGCGACCCCGCGACCACCCGCGCCAGCACGCCCTCCATGTCCTGCAGAGAGCAGCCGGTCGACCCGGTCAGCCGCTTACCCGACAACGCGACGGCGGCGAGATCGAGGTCCAGCAACCGGCCATAGGGGAAGCCCGCGAAGAGCGCGAGCAGCCCGTCCGGCGCCAGCCAGCCCGCCGCCATGGCGACGGCGGCGGGATTGGGGGCCACGACCACCGCGTCGTCGAGCCCCCCCGGCGCGTGTTCGGCGACGAGGGTGGCGAGATTCTCGGCATCGGCCACCACCAGTTTGCGGCCATTGGCCCGGGCGATCGGGCCGAAATCGGCCTCGATGGCCGCCAGCCGCGGTCCCTTGCGCGACGAGGCGATGACGGTGCGCGGCCCGTCGGCCAGCTGCAGCAGGCGGTGCACATGGATCCGCCCCATCGCCCCACCCGCGCCGTGGATCAGCGCCACGCCGCCGGGCCTCGTGTCGAAGCGCTGCGCCTCCGGGGCCAGCGCCGTGGCGAGATCGCGCTGTCGCGTGCCGAGGAAGGCCAGCCGGTCGTAATGCACCCGCGCCGGGTCGATGGCCACCGGCCCTGGCGAAGGCCCGTCGCGGCCCTGCAGCAGCAGCCCGTCCACCGCCAGCAGGGCGCAGAGCTGCGCCAGATCGGCGGCGGGCAGGTCTCCCAGAGCGAGGATGTCGTCGAAGGGGCCAGCCAGCCCTTCGAGGCTGGCCGCCTCGGTCACCTTCAGCCCGCGCAGGAAGCCGGGCCGCGGCCCGACGGCGGTGATCGTCACCCAGCTGGGCAGGGCGGAGAGGTCGAAGTCGGCCCCCGGGGCCGAAACCACCAGCGCCCGCCCGCCGGGCTTCAGGGCGCGACGAACATTGGCGCTCCATGCACGCTCGACGCAGCCGTAGGGCTCGAGCAGCGCGACGGTCGCCGCCGACACCGTCTCGGGCGCCTCCATCACGTAATCGGCCAGCGCCTCCGGCCCGAGCCGCAGCATCTGGGCGAAGCCGCCGGGCAGGTCCATGCCGATGATCGAGCGCCGCCCCTCCACCAGCATCGCCGGCTGCAGGGCGAGCCGCTGGCCCTTGCGGAAGCGGTCGGCCTGTCCGGCCCCCACCGCCTCGACCCGCAGGCAGACCTCGTGGCCGAGCACGGTGTCCACCGGGCCGGCCGCGCCGGCGAACAGCGGGTGGTCGCGGCCCATGCGGATGATCTTGATGTCCGAGGAGCAGATCGACACCGCCTCCACCCGGGCGATCACCTCGCCGGGGGCGGGCGGGGCGAAGGGCAGCTCCTCGGGCCGCGCCTGCAACAGCGCGTCGAAGGAGCCGCCGCGATGCGGCCAGTGCCGGTTCAGCGCGGGGCTGCGGAACAGGGGGTCAGTCTTGGTCATTCTGTCGTCTCGCGCTGCGGCTCTGCTGGATGATCGGGTCGCCCTTGCGCACCAGTGCTGCGGCGTCGTCGAAGTCCTGCACCGCGACCAGCGAATAGAGCGCGTCGATCGCCAGAAGCTGGCCGAACTTGCTGACCATGCTCTCGTACAGGGGTTCCTCGCCAGCCGGCATGTAGCCCGCGGGGGTGACCAGCGTCACCTCGCCCTGCCGGGCCAGCGGCGATTCCGGGAAGGCGGTCATGGCGATGGTGCGCGCCCCGGCCTGCCGCGCCGCGGTTAGCGAGGCGACGGTCTGCTGGGTGCGGCCGGAGTCGCTGAGCCCCAGCGCCAGCGACCCGGGGCGCAGCGAGCTGGCGATCAGCAACTGGTTGTTGCGGTCGCGGTGGAAGATCGCCGGCTTGCCGATGCGGGCGAAGCGCAGGAGCGCGTTCTCCGCCGCCAGCGCCGAGCTGCCGGCGGCGAAGATGTAGACGACATCCGCCTGCCGGATCATCCGCGCCGCCTCGTCCAGCGCCTCGGCGTCCAGCGTGGTCAGGCAGGCGCGGGCGAGATCGGCGGTGCGGTGGACCACCTTGGTCAGGATGGTCTGCGCATTGTCCTGCCGGCCGATGTTCTCGTAGATATGCCCCTCGTCGGGCGCCTGCCCGCGCGAGGGGGCGGATGCGCCGCCCTCCTGCGCCATGCGCAGCTGGAAATCGCGGTAGCTCGCCAGCCCGATGCCGCGCACGAAGCGCGAGATCGAGGCCTCCGAAGTGCCGCAGGCGGCGGCCAGCGCCTTGATGCTCTTGCTGCGGGCGGCGTCGGGATCGGCGAGGATCGCATCGGCGATCGCCTGTAGCGCGGGCTTCATGCTGCCGCGGAGCCCATGTATCTGTTCGCGAATGCCGATCGTATCGCTCATCTCGTTCTCACCCGACGCCGACCGGGACGCGCCCGGAACACCTGAAAGTTCGCACTGCGGAAAGTTTCTTTCAAGATATAAAATTTTATGGACAGCTAAATTTCACACTGCTAGCGTTCCTGAGATCGCGAGTCTGGGCCGGGAGGGCCAAGCGCCGAAGGGTGCGGGGCAGGGTCAGGCGAGCCGCATCACCTGTGGGAGGAAGACGCATGACGATCACCGGAATAGCTTCGATCAGCCGCCGGGCCGCCTTGGGCGGCGCCGCGGCCCTTGCCCTCGCCGCGCCGGTTCTGGCGCAGGACGGCGCCGGGCGCAGCTACATCTACGCCTCGCAGCTGCAGGGCCATCCCTACCTGCTCGACAGCCTTCTGGGCATGGATTACGCCGAGGAGAAGTTCGGCGTCACCATCGACCGGCTGGGCCCGCAGGGCTGGGACCCGGTCGCCGGGGCCGAGGCGGTGGAGCAGGCCATCGCGCAGAAACCCGCAGGCATCATCACCACGCTCTGGGAGCCGGGCGCGGTGCCGGGCATCCGCCGGGCGATGGAGCAGGGTATCCCGGTGGTGGTGATCGAGGCGGTGACCCCGGACAACGGCGGCGCGCTGACCTTCATCGGTCTGGACAACTATGCCGCCGGCGAGGCCACCGCGAAGGAGTTGATCGCCCGCGGCGGCGACAGCGGCAAGCTGGCGGTGACCGGCAACTGGGGCGCCTCGAACACCGACGCCAAGATGCAGGGGCTGGCCGACTACCTCGCCGCCAACAGCAGCTGGGAGATCGTCGGCCGGATCGACGACAAGGCCACCACCTCGACGGCGATCGACGCGGCCAAGACCATGTTCAACACCTATCCCGACATCACCGGCGTCGTTGGACTGAACAGCTCCTCCGGCAGCGGCATCTGCCTTGCGGCGGAAGAGCTGGAGAAGGACATCGCCGATTTGACGGTCATCGTGCATGACCGCGAGGACACCGTGCTGGAATGCGTGGCCGACGGGGTGATCGACGCGACGATCATCAACAAGACCGCGCTGCAGGCCTATCTCGCGGTGCAGTTCCTCGAAGCCTACAACGACGCCGCCGTAGGTCTGGCCGAGGTGCCGATCTCGGCCGACAACAAGGCGGCGGGCGTGAACCCCTTCCCCGAGGCGGTCTACATGGGCACCGCCGTCATCGACGGCGACAACATCGACCAGTTCATGCGCTCGGCGCTGCCGAAGTTCTGAATCGGGCGGGGCCGCGCCCGGCGCGGCTCCCCGATGGTCTGGCGGGGCCATGAGCCCCGCAGGGGAGAATCCGATGACCGCCGAACCGATCCTGAGCCTCTCGGGCGTCAGCAAGAGCTATGGCGCGGTGCGCGCGCTGCAGGGCGTCGGCTTCACCGTCGCCCGCGGCGAGGTCCATGCCATCCTGGGCGAGAATGGCGCGGGCAAGAGCACCACGCTGAAGATCATCCACGGCGAGGTCGAGCCCGACGAGGGCGAGGTCCGGCTGGCCGGCAAGCCCAGTACGGCGGCCGAGCGGTCGCATGGCGACATCGCCATGGTGCATCAGGAGCTGGCGGTCTTTCCCAACATGTCGGTGGCGGAGAACATCTTCGTTGGCCGCATGCCGCGCCGGGGCGGGCGCATCGACTTCGCCCGGATGCGGGCGCGGGCGACCGAGCTTCTGGAGCTTTTCGGCCTCTCTCTCGACCCGCGCGAGATCCTCGGCCAGTTGACCCCCGGCCAGCAACAGATCGTCGAGATCCTGCGCGCGGTGGAGAGCGACGCCAGCCTCCTGATCCTCGACGAGCCGACCTCGGGGCTGAACAACCTCGAGGCCGAGACGCTGATGCGGCTGATCCAGCGGCTTCGCGCCTCGGGCCACACCATCCTCTATGTCTCGCACCGGCTGCACGAGGTGCTGGAGATCGCCGACCAGATCACCGTGCTGCGCGACGGCCAGTTCGTCGAGACGCTGGCCAACCGCGGCCTGACCGAGGACGACCTGATCCGCCGCATGGTCGGCCGCAATCTGGACCCCGTGAGCGTGCCGGAGGCGGGGAGGCTCGGCGACGCGCCGGTGGCGCTGCGGATCGAGGGCATGACCCAGCCCGGCAGCTTCGAGGACATGGCGCTGGAGGTG
>NZ_PZKG01000070.1 GCF_003034985.1 Cereibacter changlensis JA139 | reverse complement strand
GTCGATCCTCTCGGGCGTCGCATATGTCGCTGGTGGCCGAAGTGCTGGAGCGGATGCGCCGCGAGGGGATCGAGGCGCCGCTGGTGATCGGCGGCATCATCCCCGAGGAGGACGCCGCCCGCCTGCGCGCCCTCGGCGTCGCGGCGGTCTACACGCCCAAGGATTTCGAGCTGAACCGCATCATGCTCGACATCGTCGGCCTGGTCGACCCGGAGGTCGCCGCCGCCTGACGGCTTCTTCTTGGCAGAAATACTCCCGCGCGGAGCGCGCCTGAGCAGCCCGCCCGCGGCGGGCTGCGAGGCAAGAGCAGCGGCGGCCGGTCGCCTGACCGGACGCCTCCGCCTGGTTCAGGCGTGGATCGCGCCGTCGCCGCAGGCCAGCGCCGCCTCGCGCACCGCCTCGGAATAGGTCGGATGCGCATGGCAGGTCAGCGCCAGATCCTGCGCCGAGGCGCCGAATTCCATCGCCACGCAGACCTCGTGGATCAGATCGCCCGCCCCCGGCCCGATGATGTGGCAGCCGAGGATGCGGTCGGTCTCCTTGTCGGCCAGAAGCTTCACGAAGCCCTCGGCCTGGAACACCGCCTTGGCGCGGGCATTGCCCATGAAGGGGAACTTGCCGACCTTGTAGGCCCGGCCCTGCTCCTTCAGCATCTCCTCGGTCACGCCGACGCTTGCCACTTCCGGCGTGGTATAGACCACGCCCGGGATGACGCCGTAGTTCACATGGCCATGCTTGCCGGCCAGCACCTCGGCCACCGCCATACCCTCGTCCTCGGCCTTGTGCGCCAGCATCGGCCCCGGCACGCAGTCGCCGATGGCATAGACCCCCGGAACCGTGGTCTGGAAATGCCCGTCGATCTTCACCATGCCGCGCGGCAGCATCTCGACGCCCAGCGCCTCCAACCCCAGCCCCTCGGTGAAGGGCCGGCGCCCGGTCGCCACCAGCACCGCATCGGCCTCGATGGTCGCGGCCTTGCCATCCTTCTTCAGCTTGTAGCCGACCTTGGCCTTGCCACCCTCGACCGTCACCGCCTCGACCGCGGCGCCCATCACGAAGCTCAGCCCCTGCTTCGCGAGAATCTTGTGGAAGCTCTTCACCACCTCGCCATCCATCCCCGGCAGGATCGCGTCGAGATATTCGACCACCGTCACCTTGGCGCCGAGCCGGGCATAGACCGAGCCCATCTCCAGCCCGATCACCCCGGCTCCGATCACCACCATGGTCTCGGGGATCGCCTCCAGCGCCAGCGCGCCGGTCGAGGTGACGACCGTCTTCTCGTCCACCGTCACGCCGGGCAGCGAGGCCGGCTCGGAGCCGGTGGCGATGACGATCGACTTCGCCTCGTGGACCTCGTCACCGACCTTCACCTTCCCCGCCTCGGGGATCGAGCCGAAGCCCTTCAGCCAGGTGATCTTGTTCTTCTTGAACAGGAACTCGATCCCCTTGGTGTTGCCGTTCACCACATCCTGCTTGTAGGCCTGCATCTTGGCCCAATCGACCGTCGGCGCGGCGCCCATCAGGCCCATCTTCTCGAAATTCTCATGCACCTCGTGCAGGTGATGCGTGGCGTTCAGCAGCGCCTTCGAGGGGATGCACCCGACGTTGAGACAGGTGCCCCCCAGCGTCTCGCGCGCCTCGACCACGGCGGTCTTCAGACCGAGCTGGGCGCAGCGGATGGCGCAGACATAGCCGCCGGGCCCGGCGCCGATCACGATCACATCGAAACTTGCCATTCTTGTTCTCCGGTTGTCGCGCCACGATCCTGCCGGTCTCTGGCGGGGCGGCGGGGGGCTGTCTGCCCCCCGTGCCCCCCGAGGATATTTGGGCAAGGTGAGGGCGCAGGACTCAGATCAGTGCGGCGAGGATCATCGCCACGGTTGCAGTGAAGCCGACCATCCAGATCACCGAGCGCCAGGGGCGCCAGCCGAAGGCATAGGCCGGAATGTAGAGCAGGCGGGCAGCGAGGAAGATCCAGCCGCAGGCGGCGGTGACGCCGCTCGACTGCCCGCCGAGCGTGACCACCACGACCGCCAGCGTGAACAGGATCAGCGCTTCCCAGGTGTTGTTCATGGTGCGCTGCAGCCGCCCCGTCAGGGTCGACAGCGGCGCATCCGGCGGCTTGTCGCGCGGGCTGGTGGTGTAATTCGCCCCGAGCTCCATGTTCGCCAGCACCGAGAAGGGCAGGAAGGTCGCGGCCTGCAGCAGTCCGGCGAGGGCGAGGGCGGTGAGTTCGGGCGTCATGCGCAGGCTCCGGAGCGGGAGAAGGGCGCGCCGCCGCGCCCTCCGGTCACGTGGGTGGAGGTCTCCCCACCCCACGTCGCAGTTCATCGTCTCGCAGGGTGGGGTTCCATCCCACCGATCCGCCGTAGGGTGGGGTTCCACCCCACCCGGGTCACAGATCCATCAACAGACGCCGCGGGTCTTCCAGCGCTTCCTTCACCCGGACGAGGAAGGTCACGGCGCCCTTGCCGTCGACGATGCGGTGATCGTAGCTCAGCGCCAGATACATCATCGGCCGGATGACGATCTGTCCGCCGACCACCACCGGACGGTCCTGGATCTTGTGCATGCCGAGGATGCCCGACTGCGGCGGGTTCAGGATCGGCGAGGACATCAAGGAACCGTAGACTCCGCCGTTCGAGATGGTGAAGCTGCCGCCCTGCATCTCGGCCATGCTGAGCTTTCCGTCGCGGGCGCGCAGGCCGAGCTCGCCGATCTTCTTCTCGATGGCCGAGAAGCTCATCTGGTCGGCGTCGCGCACCACCGGCACCACGAGCCCCGAGGGCGTGCCGACGGCGACGCCCATGTGGACGTAGTTCTTGTAGACCACGTCGGTGCCGTCGATCTCGGCGTTCACCTCGGGCACTTCCTTCAGCGCATGGGTGCAGGCCTTCACGAAGAAGGACATGAAGCCGAGCTTCACGCCATGCTTCTTCTCGAACATGTCCTTGTATTCGTTGCGCAGCCCCATGACCGCCGACATATCCACCTCGTTGTAGGTGGTCAGCATGGCGGCAGTGTTCTGCGCCTCCTTCAGGCGGCGGGCGATGGTCTGGCGCAGGCGGGTCATCTTCACCCGCTCCTCGCGCCCCGCGTCATCGGCGGGCACCGGCTGGCGCGGCATCGACGCGGGCGCAGCCGCCGGGGCCGGAGCCGCTGCCGGGGCGGAGACCGCCTTGGCCACGTCTTCCTTCATCACCCGGCCGTCGCGGCCGGTGCCGGTGACGGCATCGCGGCTGATCCCGGCCTCGGCCATCGCCTTCTTGGCGGCGGGCGCATCCTCGACGTCCTTCGACGCAGCCGCTGCCGGAGCGGCCTCGGGCGCCGGTTCGGCCTTGGCGGCAGGCGCCGGAGCGGCGGCCGCGCCATCGGTGGAGATCAGCGCCAGACGCGCGCCGGCGGCGACCGTGGTGCCCTCGGGCACGAGGATCTCGGCCAGCACGCCCGCGGCGGGGGCCGGAACCTCGACCGAGACCTTGTCGGTCTCCAGCTCGCACAGCATCTCGTCCTGCGCCACGGTCTCGCCCGGCTTCTTGAACCAGGTCGATACGGTGGCCTCGGACACCGATTCTCCCAGCGCTGGCACCATCACGTCGATCATCTTTCTCTCTCCCGCGCCGGCCTTGGCCTCAGCGACTTTCTGCACCTTGTCCGACGGGCCTGCCGCAGAGGCATCCGCCGCACCAATTTGCCCCAGAAGGGCAGCGACGCCGACGGTCGTTCCCTCCGGCGCCACGATTTCATCGAGCCGCCCCGCCACGGGGGCATGGACCTCGACCGTCACCTTGTCGGTTTCCAGCTCGCAGAGCATGTCATCCACGGCGACGATGTCACCCGGTTTCTTGAACCAGGTGGCGACCGTCGCCTCGGAGACGCTTTCGCCCAGCGAGGGAACCCGGACTTCCGTTGCCATGCCCTCAGCCCCCGATCGTCAGGGCGTCAGCCACCAGCGTGTCCTGCTCCGCCTTGTGGCGGCTGGCAAGACCCGTGGCGGGCGAGGCGGAGGCGGCGCGGCCGACGTAGACCGGGCGCTGGTGCCGGGCCCCGATCCGGGTCAGCACCCATTCGAGGTTCGGCTCGACGAAGGTCCAGCCGCCCTGGTTCTTCGGCTCTTCCTGGCACCAGACCACCTCGGCGTCCTTGAAGCGGCCCAGCTCCTTCACCAGGCTCAGCGCCGGGAAGGGATAGAACTGCTCCAGACGCAGCAGATAGACATCGTCCAGCCCACGCTTGTCGCGCTCGGCCAGCAGGTCGTAGTAGACCTTGCCCGAGCAGATCACCACGCGCCGGATCTCGGCGTCGGGCTTCAGCACGGTCTCGGAATGGCCCTTCTGCGCGTCGTCCCACAGCACCCTGTGGAAGCTCGACCCCGAGGTGAAATCCTCGGCGTTCGAGATGCACAGCGGATGCCGCAGCAGCGACTTTGGCGTCATCAGGATCAGCGGCTTGCGGAAGTTGCGGTGGATCTGCCGGCGCAGGATGTGGAAGTAGTTCGCCGGGGTCGAGCAGTTCGCCACGATCCAGTTGTCATTGGCCGACATCTGCAGGAAGCGTTCCAGACGGGCGGAGGAATGCTCCGGCCCCTGGCCTTCGTAGCCATGCGGCAGCAGCACCACGAGACCCGACATCCGCAGCCACTTCGACTCGCCCGAGTTGATGAACTGGTCGAACATGATCTGCGCGCCGTTGGCGAAATCGCCGAACTGCGCTTCCCAGAGCACCAGTGCGTTGGGCTCGGCCAGCGAATAGCCGTATTCAAAGCCGAGCACCGCATATTCCGAGAGCATCGAGTCGATGACCTCGTAGCGCGCCTGGCCGGAACGGATGTTGTTCAGCGGGTAATAGCGTTCCTCGGTCGACTGGTCGATGAAGGCCGAGTGCCGCTGGCTGAAGGTGCCGCGGGTGCAGTCCTGGCCCGAAAGCCGCACCGGGTAGCCCTCCGAGACCATGCCGCCGAAGGCCAGCGCCTCGCCGGTGGCCCAGTCGAAGCCCTTGCCGGTCTCGAACATCTTGGCCTTGGCATCGAGCTGGCGCTGCACGGTCTTGTGCAGGTCGAAGCCTTCCGGGGCGCGGGTCAGCGCCTTGCCGATCTCGGCCATGGTTTCGGGCGCGATGGCGGTCTGGCCGGCCTGATACTCGTCCTTGTTGCGGTCGAGATGCTTCCAGCGGCCGTCGAGCCAGTCGGCCTTGTTCGGCTTGTAATCCTTGCCGGCCTCGAACTCCTCGTTCAGCCGGGCCTGGAAGGCCGCCTTCATGTCCTCGATCTCGCCCTCGGGGATCAGCCCATCCTTCACCAGCCGCTCGGTATAGAGCTGCAGCGTCGTCTTGTGCTTCTTGATCGAGGTGTACATCGCCGGGTTGGTGAACATCGGCTCGTCGCCTTCGTTGTGACCGAAGCGACGGTAGCAGAAGATGTCCAGCACCACGTCCTTGTGGAACTTCTGGCGGAATTCGGTCGCGACCTTGGCGGCATGCACCACGGCTTCCGGGTCGTCGCCGTTGACGTGGAAGATCGGCGCTTCCACCATCAGCGCGATGTCGGTCGGATAGGGGGAGGAGCGCGAGAAGGACGGCGAGGTGGTGAAGCCGATCTGGTTGTTCACCACGATATGGATGGTGCCGCCGGTGCGGTGACCGACGAGACCCGAGAGGCCGAAGCATTCGGCCACGACGCCCTGCCCGGCAAAGGCCGCGTCGCCGTGCAGCAGGATCGGCAGCACCTGCTCGCGCGACTTGTCGCGCAGCTGCTCCTGCTTGGCCCGCACCTTGCCCAGCACGACCGGGTTCACCGCCTCGAGGTGCGAGGGGTTGGCGGTCAGCGACAGGTGGACCTCGTTACCGTCGAAGGTGCGGTCGGACGAGGCGCCGAGGTGGTATTTCACGTCGCCGGAGCCGTCGACGTCATCGGGCTTGTAGCTGCCGCCCTGGAATTCGTTGAAGATCGCCCGGTAGGGCTTCATCATCACATTGGCCAGCACCGACAGGCGGCCGCGGTGCGGCATGCCGATGACGATGTCCTTCACGCCCAGCGCGCCACCGCGCTTGATGATCTGCTCCATCGCCGGGATCAGGCTCTCGCCGCCGTCCAGACCGAAGCGCTTGGTCCCCATGTATTTCACATGCAGGAATTTCTCGTAGCCCTCGGCCTCGACCATCTTGTTGAGGATGGCGCGACGGCCCTCGCGGGTGAAGTGGATCTCCTTGCCGAAGCCCTCGATCCGCTCCTTCAGCCAGGCGGCCTGCTCGGGGTCCGAGATGTGCATGTACTGCAGCGCGAAGGTGCCGCAATAGGTGCGCTTCACGATGTCGATAATCTGTCGCATGGACGCGACCTGCAGACCGAGCACATTATCGATGAAGATCGGCCGATCCATGTCGGCATCGGTGAACCCGTAGGACTTGGGGTCGAGCTCCGGGTGGTTCGAGGTGTTGCGCATCTTCAGCGGGTCGAGATCGGCGGCCAGATGGCCGCGGATCCGGTAGGCACGGATGATCATCAGCGCGCGGATCGAATCCAGCACGGCGCGCTGCACCTGCGCATCGGTCAGGCTGACGCCCTTCTCCTGCGCCTTGGCGGCGATCTTCGTCCCCGCCGCCTTGGCCTCCTTGGCCGGCGCCGCCGGCCATTCGCCGGTCATCGCCGCCGTCACGTCGTCGGTGGGCATCGGCGGCCAGTCGGCGCGCGCCCAGCTCGGGCCCTGCGCCTGACGCTTGGCGTCCAGCTCGCTGTCGCCGAGGCTGCGGAACAGCTCCGCCCAGCCCGCATCGACCGAGGCCGGGTCGGCGGCATAGCGCGCCTGCAGCTGGTCGATGTAATCGGCGTTATGTCCCTGCAGGAAGGACGAAGCGTGGAACTGGTCGTTGGCGGAGTGTTCCGTCATGGCGGCACCTGACTGGTTGCGAGCCCGCGCCACCTTCCGTGGCGCGGGTTAGGATTGAGTTACTTGCCGATGGCTTCCATCACGGCCTGGCCGAGATGGGCCGGGCTGTCGGCCACGACGATCCCGGCGCTCTTCATCGCCTCGATCTTCGATTCCGCATCGCCCTTGCCACCGGCCACGATGGCCCCGGCATGGCCCATGCGACGGCCCTTCGGCGCGGTGCGGCCCGCGATGAAGCCTGCGGTCGGCTTCCAGCGGCCGCGCTTCTTCTCGTCGGCCAGGAACTGCGCGGCTTCCTCTTCGGCCGAGCCGCCGATCTCGCCGATCATGATGATCGAGGTGGTTTCCGGATCGGCGAGGAACATCTCGAGCACGTCGATATGCTCGGTCCCCTTGATCGGGTCGCCGCCAATACCCACGGCCGAAGACTGGCCGAGCCCGAGATCCGTCGTCTGTTTCACGGCCTCATAGGTAAGCGTGCCCGAGCGCGAAACAACACCCACCGAGCCGCGCTTGTGGATATGGCCCGGCATGATGCCGATCTTGCAGGCGTCGGGCGTGATGACGCCGGGGCAGTTCGGCCCGATCAGCCGCGACTTCGAGCCTTCGAGCGCGCGCTTCACCCGCATCATGTCCAAGACCGGGATGCCTTCGGTGATGCAGACGATCAGCTCCATCTCGGCGTCGATCGCCTCGAGTATCGAGTCGGCGGCGAAGGGCGGCGGCACATAGATCACCGAGGCATTGGCCCCGGTCACATGGCGCGCCTCGTGCACCGAGTTGAACACGGGCAGGTCGAGATGGGTCGAGCCACCCTTGCCCGGGGTCACGCCGCCGACCATCTTGGTCCCGTAGGCGATGGCCTGCTCCGAGTGGAAGGTGCCCTGGCTGCCGGTGATGCCCTGGCAGATGACGAGAGTGTTTTCGTTTACGAGGACGGCCATCGGATTATCCCTTCACCGCTTTGACAATTTTCTGCGCGGCATCCGAGAGGTTGTCCCCGACGATGACGTTCAGACCGGAGTTGCGGATGATTTCCTTGCCCAGCTCCACGTTGGTGCCTTCCAGACGCACGACCAGCGGCACCTGCAGACCGACCTCGCGCACCGCGGCGAGAACGCCTTCGGCGATGACGTCGCAGCGCATGATCCCGCCGAAGATGTTGACGAGGATGCCCTTAACGTTCGGGTCCGAGGTGATGATCTTGAAGGCTTCCGTCACCTTCTCCTTCGTCGCCCCGCCGCCCACGTCGAGGAAGTTCGCGGGCTCGGCGCCGTAGAGCTTGATGATGTCCATCGTGGCCATCGCGAGGCCCGCGCCATTCACCATGCAGCCGATCTCGCCGTCGAGCGCGATGTAGTTCAGGTCGAACTTCGAGGCGGCGAGCTCCTTGGGGTCTTCCTCGGTCTCGTCGCGCAGCGCGATGATGTCCTGATGGCGGTAGAGCGCGTTGCCGTCGAACGACACCTTGGCGTCCAGCACCTTGATCTCGCCCGCAGGGGTGACGATCAGCGGGTTGATCTCCAGCATCTCCATGTCCTTCTCGAGGAAGGCCTTGTAGAGCAGCTTGATCAGCCCGACGCATTGCTTGACCTGCCCGCCTTCCAGCCCGAGGGCGAAGGCGACGCGGCGGCCGTGGAAATCGGACAGGCCCGAGGCCGGATCGACGGAGAAGCTGAGGATCTTGTCGGGCGTGTGGGCCGCGACTTCCTCGATGTCCATGCCGCCTTCGGTCGAGACGACGAAGGAGATGCGGCTGGTCTGGCGGTCCACCAGCAGCGCGAGGTAGAGTTCGCGCGCGATGTCCGAGCCGTCCTCGATGTAGATGCGGTTCACCTGCTTGCCGGCCGGGCCGGTCTGGTGGGTGACCAGCGTGCGACCCAGCATCTGCTTGGCCAGCTCGGCCGCCTCGCCGACCGACTTGGCCAGACGCACGCCGCCCTTCTCGCCGGCTTCGGGCTCCTTGAAGCTGCCCTTGCCGCGGCCGCCCGCGTGGATCTGCGCCTTCACGACCCAGAGCGGGCCGTCGAGTTCGCCCGCGGCGGTTTTCGCTTCTTCGGCTTTCAGCACGACCCGGCCGTCAGACACCGGCGCGCCGTAGCTGCGCAGAAGCGCCTTGGCCTGGTATTCATGGATGTTCATGGACTGTCCCATCGCTGATGATTTGGGGCGTAATGGCATGGAAACAGGCAGGTTCAAAACGGCTTTTTCGTCTCAGGCGCCTTTTGGCCGAGAAATCCGACATTTGTGATCACACGCCTGAAAACTGTGATCACAAGCGCGCGGCCTGTTGAAACGCAAGGAAATCCGCCGCGACTCGGCCGTCAGATCGGGCGGTACAGCCAGTCGCGCAGCCGCACCCGCCAGCGGCTCGGCAGCTTCAGGTTTCGCCCCGCCTCCGGGGTCGGCTGCAGCCAGTCGGGCAGCACGCTGGTCAGTTCCGACGCCCCGCCGGCCTCCAGCAGCGCACGGTAATAGGGCAGCGTCTGGTCGGTGCAGAGCAGCTGGTTCAACTGGGCGATCTGCGGCTTGTTCAGCATGTCGCCGACCCCCAGCGGGGTCGTCGGATCGCCCACCGGGTTCTGGTGCAACAGCGGCTGATGCAGGATGCGCGGCGCCGAGAAGGAGCGCCCGAGCCGCATGAAGGGCCCGAAGAACATCACGTTGTATTCGGGCGGCAGCACATGCATCCGCAGGTCCGAGCGGTAGAGCAGCGCGCGCAGCGAAGGCTGGTCGAACTTCTGCTGCCGCTCGTGCACCCATGTCTGCCAGTCGGTGAGGAAGCGCGTGGTGCGCGGATTGCGGCGCAGCGCGATCAGCCCGCCGTTCATCACTGGAAAGGCCACCGGCACCGGCGCTTCGGGCAGTTGCGCCACGTTGCGGGCGTCGTTGCGGCGCTGTTCGGCAGTCAGGGCGATGTCGAACCGGTCGAGCAGGTCGAAGATGTCCCCCACCGGCGCCACCACCATCGTGTCGGCATCCATGTAGAGCGTGTGCTCGAAGCGGCTGCGCAGCAGCGCCTCCATCTTGGGGCGGCGCGAGACCCGCTCCAGTCGGTGGACCCGGTTGAACACCGGATCCTCCAAGGCTTCATCGCAGAAGAGGTCGATCTCGGCCTCGGGATGGACCCGGCGCAGCGCCCGTGCGGAGCGCCGCGCCAGCGTCAGGTAGTCGCGTCCCGTTGCGGCGTAGACGAACCCCCGGTCGGCCATCTCAGGCAAGCGACGGATCAATGCCCTTGCAGGCTGCCACGAGGCCCTT
Source organism: Cereibacter changlensis JA139 (assembly GCF_003034985.1). Lineage (GTDB taxonomy): Bacteria > Pseudomonadota > Alphaproteobacteria > Rhodobacterales > Rhodobacteraceae > Cereibacter > Cereibacter changlensis. Next base: position 11,643 of record NZ_PZKG01000070.1, on the reverse strand, counting down.
CACCGCGTCGACCGACTTGTCGAACATCGCCTGCTCGTCGGCGTTCAGCTTGATGTCGACGATCCGCTCGATCCCGCCGGCGCCGATGATGGTCGGCACTCCGACATACATCCCGTTCAGCCCCAGCGCGCCATCGACATAGGCGGCGCAGGGCAGCAGGCGCTTCTGGTCCTTGAGGAAGGCTTCCGCCATCTCGATGGCCGAGGTCGCGGGCGCATAGAAGGCCGAGCCGGTCTTCAGCAGGCCGACGATCTCGGCGCCGCCGTCACGGGTGCGCTGCACGATGCCGTCCAGCTTCTCCTGCGTGGTCCAGCCCATCTCGACCAGATCCGGCAGCGGCACGCCGCCGACGGTGGAGTAGCGCACCAGCGGCACCATCGTGTCGCCATGGCCGCCCAGCACGAAGGCCGTCACGTCGCGCATCGAGACGTTGAATTCCACCGACAGGAAGTGCCGGAAGCGCGCCGAGTCGAGCACGCCCGCCATGCCGACGACCATGTGGTGCGGCAGGCCGGAGAATTCGCGCAGCGCCCAGACCATCGCGTCGAGCGGGTTGGTGATGCAGATCACGAAGGCGTTCGGCGCATGGGCGGCGATGCCCTCGCCAACCGATTTCATGACCTTGAGGTTGATCCCCAGAAGGTCGTCGCGGCTCATGCCCGGCTTGCGCGGCACCCCGGCGGTGACGATGCAGACATCGGCGCCCGCGATCTCCTCGTAGGAATTGGCGCCCTTCATCACCGCGTCGAAGCCTTCGGACGGGCCCGACTGGGCGATGTCCAGCGCCTTGCCCTGCGGCGTGCCTTCGGCGATGTCGAACAGGATGACGTCGCCGAGTTCCTTGATCGCGGCGAGATGGGCGAGCGTGCCGCCGATCTGCCCTGCACCGATCAGCGCAATCTTGGGTCTGGCCATGAGGATACTCCGGGTGATTGGTTGGGAAATGTCGCGGGATGGGTAGACCTTCGCAGCCTGCCGCGCAAGCGTCACAAGCCGACGACGCGCGCCGGACCTGTTTCCCGGAGGATGTTTGCGCTAAAGCCGACCCCGCGCCGGCAGGCGGCCGCCGCAGCGGTATCCGATTGCATACCGGAGGGCGGGTAGATGATTCGGGAAGGCTGGAATGGCAGGGGTTGAGTTCTGGGCGCTGGCGATCCTCGCCTCGCTGCTGGTCGGGCTGAGCAAGGGCGGGCTGCCGGTCGTCGGCATCCTCAGCGTGCCGCTCCTGTCGCTGGTGATCTCGCCGGTCACGGCGGCGGGTCTCCTGCTGCCGATCTACGTCGTCTCCGACATGTTCGGGCTCTATGCCTATCGCCACGCCTTCGACAAGCGGGTGCTGCTGATCCTCATCCCCGGCTGCGCCATCGGCGTGGCGCTCGGCTGGGCCACCGCCCATGTGGTGCCCGAGACGCTGGTCGGCGGGCTGGTCGGGCTGATCGGCGCGGTCTTCGCCGCCAACCTGCTGCTGCGCCGCACCGATCCGCCGCAACGCCCGGCGACCGTGGTCCCGGGGCTGTTCTGGGGCACGCTCACAGGCTTCACCAGCTTCGTCAGCCATGCCGGCGCGCCGCCCTATCAGGTCTACGTGCTGCCGCTGCGGCTGGAGAAGATGGTCTTCGCCGGCACCTCGACGATCCTCTTCGCCTATGTGAACGCGATCAAGCTGATCCCCTATTACGCGCTCGGCCAGCTGACGCTGGAGAACCTCGAAATCGCCGCCTGGCTCAGCGTGCCAGCGGCGCTGGCGGTCTTCGCCGGGGTGCGGCTGGTGCATGTGCTGCCGGCGAAGCTCTTCTTCCGCATCGTGGTCTGGGCGCTGCTGGCGATCTCGCTTCGGCTGATCTGGCAGGCGGCGGTCCCGCTCTGGACCTAGTTTCTGCGCTGCGGCAAATCGGGGCTTGCCGAATGTGCCGCGAATGTGGTTCCAAGCGAAAGAAAATTGCTTGGGAGAGAATCATGGCGCAGGCTGCCCACCCCTTCCGTTCGGTGCTCTACATCCCCGGCTCCAAGGAGCGGGCGCTGGAGAAGGCCCGCGGCCTGCCGACCGACGCCATCATCTTCGACCTCGAGGATGCCGTCTCGCCGGACGAGAAGGACCACGCCCGCAGCCTTCTGGCCGAGACGCTGGCCAGTGCCGACTACGGCCACCGCTTCCGCATCGTCCGGCTGAACGGGCTCGACAGCCCCTGGGGCGCCGCCGACATCGCCGCCTTCGCGGTCGCCAAGGCGGATGCGATCCTGATCCCCAAGGTCTCCTCCCCCGCCGATGTCGAGGCGGTGGCGGCGCAGATCCCCGACCTGCCGCTCTGGGCGATGATGGAAACGCCGCTCGCCATGCTGAACGCCGCCGCCATCGCCGCGCATCCGCGGCTCACCGGCATGGTGATGGGCACCAACGATCTGGCCAAGGAACTGGGCGCCCGCTTCCGCCCCGACCGGCTGGCGATGCAGGCCGGGCTCGGGCTCTGCCTCTTGGCGGCGCGGGCGCATGGGCTGACCATCGTCGATGGCGTCTACAACGCCTTCAAGGATGACCACGGCCTGCGGCTCGAATGCGAACAGGGCCGCGACATGGGCTTCGACGGCAAGACCCTGATCCACCCGGCCCAGCTCGAGATCGCGAATGCCGCCTTCTCGCCCTCCGAGTCCGAGATCTCGCTGGCGCTGCGCCAGATAGCCGCATTCGAGGAGGCGGAAAAACAAGGGCTTGGCGTGGCGGTCGTGGATGGAAAGATCGTCGAGAACCTGCATATCGTGACCGCGCGGCAGACTCTGGCCAAAGCCGAGGCGATTGCCGCGTTTTCCGCAAGCTGAGAGGCTAGCCATGTTGCTGTTGATCCTCGGTGTCGCCCTCTGGGTCGCCGTCCACCTGTTCAAACGCGTCGCCCCCGAAGCGCGCCGCCCGCTGGGCGAGAAGTTCAAGGGCGTCGCGGCCATCCTGCTGGTCGTCTCCGTCGTGCTGATGGTCATCGGCTACCGCGGCTGGGAAAGCCCGGTGCTCTATGCCACCGGCCCCGGCTTCTGGCATTTCAACAACCTGCTGATGGTGATCGCGCTGATCGTCTTTGGCGCGGGCATGGCCAAGGGCTGGCTCTGGACCAAGATCCGCCACCCGCAGCTCTACGGTTTCACCCTCTGGGCCATCGCGCACCTGCTGGTGAACGGCGATCTCGCCTCGCTGATCCTCTTCGGCGGGCTCGGCATCTGGGCTCTGGTCGAGGTGGCGCTGATCAACCGGCAGGACACATGGGTGCGGCCCGCCTCGGGCGGGATAAAGCGGGATGGCGCCCTCGTCGCCATTTCGCTGGTGATGTATGGGTTGATCGCAGGCATTCACATCCTGCTTGGCCACAACCCCTTCCTCGGAACCACCGCATGAAACTCTACCGCTTCCTGACCGAAGACGACACCTCCGCCTTCTGCCACAAGGTCACTGCCGCGCTGAACAAGGGCTGGCACCTGCATGGCGACCCGACCTACGCCTATGACGCCGCCAAGGGTGTCATGCGCTGCGGTCAGGCGGTGGTGAAGGACGCGGCAGGCACCTACACGCCGGACACCAAACTCGGAGACCACTGAATGAAGACAGGCGCGGGACGGTTCTTTGAAGACTACAGGCTGGGTGAAACCATCGCCCACGCCGTCCCGCGCACCGTCTCCGGCGGCGAGCGCGCGCTCTACCACGCGCTCTACCCGGCCCGGCACGCGCTTTCCTCCTCCGACGAATTCGCCCGCGCCTGCGGCCTGCCTGCCGCGCCGATCGACGATCTGGCGGCCTTCCATCTGGTCTTCGGCAAGACCGTCCCCGACATCAGCCTGAACGCCGTCGCCAACCTCGGCTATGCCGAGGGCCGCTGGCACCTGCCGGTCTGGCCCGGCGACACGCTGCGCTCCGAAAGCACGGTGATCGGGCTGAAGGAGAACTCCAACGGCACCTCCGGCGTGGTCTATGTCCGCACCCGCGGGCTGAACCAGCGCGATGAACTGGTGCTGGACTATGTCCGCTGGGTCATGGTGCGCAAATCCCGGCTCGACGCCCCGGCGCCCGAGCCCGTGCTCCCGACGCTGGCCCAGACCGTCGCGCCCGACACGCTCCCGATCCCGGCGGGGCTCGACTTCAGCCGCTACGACTTCGCTCTGGCGGGCGAGCCGCACCGCTGGGGCGACTATGCCGTGGGCGAGCAGATCGACCATGTCGATGGCGTCACCATCGAGGAAGCCGAGCACATGCTGGCGACCCGGCTCTGGCAGAACACCGCCAAGGTGCATTTCGACGCCACCAACCGCGCCGACGGCAAGCGGCTGATCTACGGCGGCCATGTCATCAGCCTCGCCCGGGCGCTCAGCTTCAACGGGCTGGCGAATGCGCAGATGATCGTCGCGCTGAACGCGGGCGCCCATGCCAACCCCTGCTTCGCCGGCGACACGGTCCGCGCCTGGTCCGAGGTGCTCGACAAGGCCGAGACACCGGCCCCCGGCGTCGGCGCGATCCGGCTGCGTCTGGTCGCGGTGCGGCACGGCGCCGAGCCCTTCGCGCTCCGGACCGAAGATGGCAAGTACCGCCCCGACGTGCTGCTCGACCTCGACTATTGGGCGTTGATGCCCCGCTGAGTCCCCGACCCGGCGCAGGCCAAGCTGCTTGCGCAAACATGTGATCACAGGCGGAAATATTGTGATCACGTTTCCGAATTTTTTGTGGCGCTCCCCGGCTTTTGCCGCATATGCACGGGAAGCACCCCGTGACTTGGGCGAAAAACACGTTATGACGCAGGCAAGACAGCCGTCCGCCGGTCGATCCGCGGGCACGCTAGCGAAAGGGAACGATCATGGCTGAGACGAAACGGGCACGGCCCCTTTCCCCCCATATTCAGATTTACCGCCCCCAGCTCACCTCGACGACCTCGATCCTTACACGGATCACCGGCAACGGGCTGATCATCGGCACGATGCTGGTCGTCTGGTGGCTGCTGGCCGCGGCGCTCAGCCCCGAGGCCTTCGAGACCGCCGACTGGGTGCTGACCTCGTGGTTCGGCGATCTGGTGCTGACCCTCTCGGTCTGGGCGCTCTGGTACCACTACCTCGCCGGCCTGCGTCACCTCTACTGGGACACCGGCAACGGGCTGGAGATCGAGACCGCCGAAAAGCTCGGCTGGGCCTGCATCATCGGATCGGTCGTGCTGACCATCCTCACGATCATCGTCATCTGAGGGGAAGCGCCATGCGTTACATCACCGCCCGCAAACGCGCCGAAGGCATGGGCGCCGCCCATCACGGCACCGACCGGCACTGGTACATGATGGTCAGCGCCGTCGGCCTCGCCGTGCTGATCCCCGTCTTCATCTACATCTTCGGCACCGCCGTCGGTCAGGGCCGTGACGCCGTGCTCGAGATCTTCTCGCACCCGTTCAACGCGATCCTCTCGGGCCTCGTGCTGTTCTTCGGCATGCGCCACTTCGCCGAGGGCTCCACCGTGATGATCGAGGATTACTGGCAGGGCGTCACCCGCCGCCTGCTGGTGATCTGCGCACAATCTTTCGCCTATGGCCTCTGCGCGATCGGGCTTTTCGCCCTCGCGAAGATCGCACTCTGAGGGACGGACAATGGCAGCTTACGAATACGAGACCCATGACTATGACGTGGTCGTGGTCGGAGCCGGCGGCGCCGGTCTGCGCGCGACGCTGGGCATGGCCGAACAGGGTCTGCGCACCGCCTGCGTGACCAAGGTCTTCCCGACCCGCAGCCACACCGTCGCGGCGCAGGGCGGCATCGCCGCTTCGCTGTCCAACATGGGCCCGGACAGCTGGCAGTGGCACATGTATGACACGGTGAAGGGCTCCGACTGGCTCGGCGACACCGACGCCATGGAATACCTCGCCCGCGAGGCGCCCAAGGCGGTCTACGAGCTCGAACATTACGGCGTGCCCTTCTCGCGCACCGAACAGGGCAAGATCTACCAGCGGCCCTTCGGCGGCCACACCACCGAATTCGGCGAAGGCCCGCCCGTGCAGCGCACCTGCGCCGCCGCCGACCGCACCGGCCACGCCATCCTGCACACGCTCTACGGCCAGAGCCTCAAGCACAACGCCGAGTTCTTCATCGAGTACTTCGCCCTCGACCTGATCATGCAGGACGGGCGCTGCACCGGCGTCGTGGCCTGGAAGCTCGACGACGGCACGATCCACGTCTTCAACGCCAAGATGACCGTGCTCGCCACCGGCGGCTACGGCCGCGCCTATTTCTCGGCGACCTCGGCCCATACCTGCACCGGCGACGGCAACGGCATGGTGGCCCGCGCCGGCCTGCCGCTGCAGGACATGGAGTTCGTGCAGTTCCACCCGACCGGCATCTACGGCTCGGGCTGCCTGATCACCGAGGGCGCGCGCGGCGAGGGTGGGTATCTCACCAACTCCAACGGCGAGCGCTTCATGGAACGCTACGCCCCGACCTACAAGGATCTGGCCAGCCGCGACGTCGTCTCGCGCTGCATGACCATGGAGATCCGCGAAGGCCGTGGCGTGGGCGAGCATGGCGACCACATCCACCTGCACCTGAACCACCTGCCGCCGGAAACGCTGGCGCTGCGCCTGCCCGGCATCTCGGAATCGGCCCGCATCTTCGCCGGCGTCGACCTGCACAAGGAGCCGATCCCGGTTCTGCCGACGGTGCATTACAACATGGGCGGCATCCCGACGAACTACTTCGGCGAGGTGCTGAACCCGACGCCCGGCAACCCCGATGCGGTCTTCCCCGGCCTGATGGCCGTGGGCGAGGCCGGCTGCGCCTCGGTGCATGGCGCGAACCGCCTCGGCTCCAACTCGCTGATCGACCTCGTGGTCTTCGGCCGCGCCGCGGCGATCCGCGCTGGCGAGATCGTCAGCCCGAACGAATTCCAGCCGGCGGTGCCGAAGGGCCAGATCGACCAGATCCTCGGCCGCTTCGACGCCATGCGCCACGCCAACGGCGCGATCCCGACGCCGGAGCTGCGGCTCGAGATGCAGAAGACCATGCAGGCCGACGCCGCCGTCTTCCGCACCGACAAGACGCTGGCCGAAGGCGTCGAGAAGATGACCGCCATCGCCGGCAAGATGGCCGACTTGAAAGTGACCGACCGCAGCCTCATCTGGAACTCGGACCTGATGGAAACGCTGGAGCTCGGAAACCTGATGCCGAACGCGCTGACGACCATCGTCGCCGCCGAAGCCCGCAAGGAAAGCCGCGGCGCCCACGCGCACGAGGACTACCCGAACCGCGACGACGAGAACTGGCGCGTGCACAGCCTCGCCTGGGTCGACGACACCAAGGTCACGCTGGGCAACCGCCCGGTGCACCTCGACCCGCTGACCACCCATGCCGAGGGCGGGATCGACCTGAAGAAGATCGCGCCGAAGGCGCGGGTCTACTGATGCGCGCCGCGGTCCTGATCGCTGCGCTGACGCTCACCGCCTGCACGCCGCAGGAGTTTGCCGATGACGTGGCGCGCCGGGCCGCGCGCACCGTGGTGCTGCCGGTCGTGCAGCAATACATGCCCGGTCCCGCCGCCGAAGGCGTCACCGTCTGCATCATCGACAACGCGAGCGCCGGCGAACTCTCGTCGCTGGCGCGCGATGTGGGCGTGCGCGCCGGGACCACCACGGTGCAGACCGTGCTGGCCGTCGCGCAGCGCCCGGCCACGACGCAATGCATCCTGAACAGCGGCCTGCCGCTGCTGCGGGGCTGACATGCGGCTGGTCGCCCCCGCCCTGCTGCTGCTTCTGGCCGCCTGCGGCCCGGTCACCCAGCAGCAGGCCGAACGCCAGTGCTTCGAGCGGGCGCGGCTTGCCCAGCAGCCGCGCGGCGAGGTCGGCGTCGGGGCCAGCAGCGACGGCGGCGCCTCGGCCCGGCTGAGGCTGAACGTCTCCTCCGACTTCCTCATGGGTCGCGACCCCTCTGCGGTCTTCGACTCCTGCGTCTTCCAGAAGACCGGCCAGCCGCCCACGCAGCCGTTCTACTCCCGAACAGACTTGAAGGGATAACCCATGGTCCAGCTCACGCTCCCGAAGAACTCCAAGGTCCGCACCGGCAAGACCTGGCCGAAGCCCGACGGCGTCAATGTCCGCAAGTTCCAGATCTACCGCTGGAGCCCGGATGACGACGAGAACCCGCGCGTCGACACCTATTTCGTCGACATGGACAAGTGCGGCCCGATGGTTCTCGACGCGCTCATCAAGATCAAGAACGAGATCGACCCGACGCTGACCTTCCGCCGCTCCTGCCGCGAGGGCATCTGCGGCTCCTGCGCCATGAACATCGACGGCATCAACACGCTGGCCTGCATCTACGGGCTGGACGAGGTGAAGGGCGACGTGAAGATCTATCCGCTGCCGCACCTGCCGGTGATCAAGGATCTCATCCCCGACCTCACCCTGTTCTACGCCCAGCATGCCTCTATCATGCCGTGGCTGGAAACCAAGACGGTGAAACCGGCGAAGGAATGGCGTCAGGCGATCGAGGACCGCGAAAAGCTCGACGGTCTCTACGAATGCGTGATGTGCGCCTGCTGCTCCACCTCCTGCCCGAGCTACTGGTGGAACGGCGACCGCTACCTCGGCCCGGCCGCCCTGCTCCATGCCTACCGCTGGATCATCGACAGCCGCGACGAGGCGACGCCGGAGCGGCTGGATGCGCTGGAAGACCCCTTCAAGCTCTACCGCTGCCACACGATCATGAACTGCGCCAAGACCTGCCCGAAGGGTCTGAACCCGGCGAAGGCGATTGCCGAGATCAAGAAGATGATGGTCGAACGGGTCATCTGACCCTACCCGACCCCCGGCAAGGGCGCGCCCCAGTGGCGCGCCTTTTTCGTTGCGGAACACCTGCCGCATCCAGCCGTTAGCCTCCAGCCCCGGCGCTTCAGCCCGGATCGAGGAGACGGCCCGAATGACCATCCTGCCCCGCCGCGGCGGTCTTGCCACCCTGCTGCACAACCCCGGCGCGGGCGGAGGCGATCACCAGCGCAACGCGCTGGAATGTCTGCTGCAGGCGCAGGGCTTCACCGTCACCGCCACCTCGACCAAGGCCCCCGACGTGGCCGAGGTTCTGGCCCTGCCCGCCGATCTCTATGTTCTGGCGGGCGGCGACGGCAGCGTCGGCAAGATGCTGCGCCGCCTGCCCGACCGTTCGGCCCCGGTGGCGATCATCCCGCTCGGCACCGCCAACAACACCGCCACCTCGCTCGGGATCATCGGCGACCCCGAGGCGCTGATGGCCAACCTGCGCGACGCCGCCGTGCGGCCCTTCGACATCGGCTGCACCGCCGGCCCCTTCGGCCGCTGCGATGTGGTGGAAGCCGTGGGTCTCGGCGCGCTCGCCTCGACCATGGCGCTGGAGCCGGTGGGCACCAAGGAGGAAAACATGGCCAACGGCCGCCGCGCCTTCTCCGAGGCGCTCGACACGACGGAGCCGCGCGAGTTGCGCCTGATCCTCGACGGCACCGCGCATTGCGACGCCTGGCTGGCGGTGGAGGTGCTGAACCACGGCCACGCCGGCCCCCGCCTGCCGCTGCTGCCCAAGGTCGATCTCGGCGACGGCATGCTCGACGTGCTGGCCCTGACCGAGGCGCATCGCAAGCCGATGCAGGCCTGGCTCAAGTCCGACATGAAACGCCGCCCGCCCGGTCTCGTGCTGCGCGCGCGCCGGGTGCGCTTCGACTGGGACGGCGCGCTGCCGCTGCGCATCGACGACAAGCTGCAGGCGCCGCCCGCCGACCCCTCGCCCATTACCATCACCGCGCGGTCGCGGACCTTCGACATCCTCGTGCCGCGCGACAGCGGAGGACATCATGGCTGACCAACAGGATCTGGCAGAGATCGAACGCATCGCGGTGGAACTGGCGAATGTCGCCGGCGCCGAGATCACCCTGGCTCTGGGCCGAATTCTCGACGTGCGCTACAAGGAAGAGCTCGACCCCGACCAGCCCTACCGCGACCCGGTCTCAGAGGTGGACGACCGCGTGGAAAAGCTGATCCGCGCCCGTCTGGCCGAGATCTTCCCGACCCATGGCATCATAGGCGAGGAAATGGACGAGGAGCTGCCGCAGGACAGCGACTTCGTCTGGGCCATCGACCCGGTGGACGGCACCGCCAATTTCGTCAACGGCTTCCCGCTGTTCTCCGCCTCGATCGGCGTGCTGCACAAGGGCGTGCCGGTGGTCGGCGCGCTCTGGTGCGCCGCCAGCCACGCCCTGCGCCCCGGCGTCTACCACGGGCGGCAGGGCGGCAGGCTGATGTTCGAGAATGTCGCGGTGGAGCCGCGGCGCAACCCGCTGGTGCGCCGTCGTCTGGTGGGCATGCCGCAGCCCGTGCAGGGCTGGGGCCTGTGGGAGACGCGCAAGACCGGCTCCGCCGCCATCGAATGCGCCTTCGTGGCGGCGGGCCTGCTGGAAGCCGCCCGCTTCAACACCCCGAACATCTGGGACGTGGCGGGCGGCATCGCCCTGGCCCAGATCGCCGGAGCGCGGGTCTTCACCCGCGCCGAGGACTGGGCCGAGTTCACCGGCTTCGGCGCGCCAGCGCAGCTCGCCCGCTGGAAGCAGCCGCTGATCCTCGGCCATTCCGAGCCGGCGCTGCTGCTGGAGCATCTCGGCCAGTAGGGCTCAATGCGCCGAGTGCCGCGCCATCTCCTCATAGGTCGGAGCGTTCGGGCAGAAATGCACATCCTCCGGCCCCAGATGCTCGGCATCGGCCAGAGCGCGCTTGCAGGCCTTCAGCGACCCGCAATGGGCGCAGACATCGAGCAGCTCCAGGTAATCCGAATAGGCATGCTGCACCTCGTTCGGCTCCAGCCCGAAGACCTGCGCCATCTGCAGCAGCCGCTCGCCGACGTTTTCCGGCATGCGGGCGAACTGCTCCATCTGCCAGCGGGTCAGGCCGAGATCCTCCAGATCCCGGTCCGACATCTGCCGCACCTCCTGCAGCCTGTGCCATTGATCAAAGATGGCGCGCACCCGTTCCAGCATAGCGATTCCCTCGGCCTGATGTGAAAGCTTCGGCTCCGGGGATATCGAATGCTGAATCTGACAGACATGATCCGGATCAACAAATCCGGGCCATCACCCGGCAAGATGTCGCAGGCCCTGGGTCACGTCGGTCCGCACCGCCAGCCGCAGCCCCGGCTCGTCCCCCGCCCGCAGCGCGGCGAGGATGATGCGGTGATGCTGCGGCGGCTCGTTGCGCCTGAGCCGCCCGTAGAGCGCGCGCATCGTCGGCCCCAGCTGCAGCCAGACCGTCTCGGCCATCGCCAGCATCGCCGGGGCCTGCGCCCGGAGATAGAGCGTGCGATGGAACTCCAGATTGGTGCGGATATAGCCCACCGCATCGCCCTTCGCGACCGCCTCGGCATTGGCGCCGTTGATCGCCGCCAGCCGGTCGATCAGCGCGAAATGCGCCCGTGGCAGCGCCCGCGCCGCCAGCTCCGGCTCCAGCAGCGCCCGGATCGCCGCCAGCTCCTCGATCCGCTCCGGCGTCAGCTCCGGCGTCGCCACCCGCCCGGAGGAGGAGAGCGAGAACGCCCCCTCCGCCACCAGCCGCCGCACCGCCTCGCGCGCCGGCGTCATCGACACGCCATAGCTCTTGGCCAGCCCGCGCAAAGTCAGCGCCTGCCCCGGCG
>NZ_PZKG01000069.1 GCF_003034985.1 Cereibacter changlensis JA139 | reverse complement strand
TATCGACATGCCTAAAGACTTGCCTATCTGTCAGACTACCGAATGCCTCATCTGTTTCGCGAGTGCGCAGTCGCGCGTTTTGCCGCACGCTAGGACAGCCTTTCATCGCAGCTACGCTGCAGGACGGGTCATCGTGGCCGCGAGAGAAAAGATGGGCTTCGTCGGGTCAATAAGCCGCGGCATTGCCAAGATGACCCTCACTCTCATGGATGGCAGGCAGCAGATCATCGGTCTTGCCACGCCGACCAGCGTCCTTGGCTGGCCGGGACGGCCGACTGCTCCGGTGACAATTACGGCGGTCAGCGACGTCACGGTCTGCGCAATGCACCGGGGCGCTTTCGAGGACCTGATGCTTCGCTACCCCGTGATTAACCAGAAGCTCCTCGCTCTTCGTCTGGCTGAACTAGACGCCGCCCGTGACTGGCTCACAGTTCTGGGCGCTGGAACGGCGCGGGAAAGAGTTGCGCGCCTGCTCGTCGTGATCGCCCTGCAGCGCCTGCCGCCCGACGTGCCTTCGGACCGGCCTGCCTCTTTCCAGATCCCTTTCCTCAGGGCAGAAATGGCGGATTGTCTCGGAATGGCCACCGAGACAGTCACGCGTTGTCTGACTTCGCTTCAGGCTGAAGGCATAATCTCTCTGAATAGGCTGACCATGGTCGAGGCCAGTTCTCTGGACGGCCTGATAAATGCTGCAGGAGGCACCTATGTTGATCCGACCATCTAGGTCGAAGACCGTTCCGTTCAAGGACGATAGGCGAAACCTGGAAGCGCCTCGACTCCTCTGCCGCCACAAGAGGCGCCGCCTCACATCAGCCCCGCGATGGAATGATCATCTCAAGCCCGTTATCAACCATGGGAGATCACTCTGATGTCTGTGAAAGTTTCCACCCTGGACGGGCGCGCAAAGGGTGTTCACCAATCTCAATCGGCTTCGGGGGGAAAGCCCTTGGCGTTCAGGATCGGGAAAACCCCTGTCTCGATCTCCCTCGACCGGCCCATCATAATCGAGGAGGACGATATGGTGGTTGTCGCCGGCGGCATGAATAACGGGGTATTTCAGGCGCGAGCCTATAGGAACAATACCCGCGATGTCTGGGATGCGGGCTCCGGTTGGAGTCTGGTCCTGCTGGCAATACCCTTAATACCGCTTTTCGGTTGAGGCCTTTTCCTGTTGGTTCAGGCTGCCCGCAATATACGCGCGCGCAGAAGAATAGGGATGTGACAGAGGCATGGCAGGCGGCGAGTGATTCCCACACGCACACAATCGACGGGAGCGGTATCTGGCAGAGCATCGCTATGGCAGACGGCACGAGACCCGCAACACTGGCACGCCGCTGCGGCGCGACAAACAGGATTAGAGCCTTCTCACACAGATTGTCGCGCCACAAGGAGCAGCACAACCGGGTCGAGCGCCTCGAACTGCGCCGCGAGGGCGGCCTTTGCCGCATCGGAAACGGCGGGATGGGCCTGCACGCGCTGGAATGGTGTCAGAGGGGCGTGATAGCGCTTCGATACTCGAGCGCCGTCCCGAGACTTCCCATTAGCTTGAACGAGGGCTGGAAGAAGTTCACAAACAGCCGCATGCTGCGATAGAGCCGCGCCAGCTCGGTGGTTGCGGCGATGCCCGCGTATCTTCGATAGCCCACCATCCGGCGCACGACGGCGCCGTTCTTCTGCTCGACATGAGCTTGGTCGTTCTTGCGATAGGGCCGGGAGCGGGTGAAGGCGACTTGCGCCGCCTCACACCAGTCCTTGATCGTCTCGTTCATGAAGCAGCTGTCGTTGTCCGTGTCGAAGCCGAGCAACGGAAACGGCAACTCCGAAGGGAAAAGCTGGACGACTGTTACGCCGCCCGCAACAGGCTCATCCCGCCGCTACCGCGACCGACTTTTGCACCGCCGTCCTCACCTTGAGTTGCCCGAGGATCTCAGGGCGCTTTGGCATCAGAGTCTGAGCAATCAGGGGCTCGCTCATGCCCCAATTGCACCCGAAGCCGGTATCGCGGTCCATCCCGCAACTTGGTTCATCTCCTACCTAGCATTGCTTAAGTCGATAACCTCGTTTGCAGCATTCGTGTCCTGTGTGACGTCTGTCACATACGGGGCGCGCACAATGCGGCAAGCAGTGAGCGGGGAGTGTTGAACCGCCAACGCCGCGAGCCTGTGACGAGGCAGAGTTGCAGCCAGCGCGCAACCACAGGAAGCAGAACTGATGAACAGCATTATCAAGACAGGCCTCATCGCCGCGGCCATCGCCATGCCAGCACACGCAGAGCCGAATCCGAAGCTTCTGACCATCGTTACCTCCGCAGACCCGCAGATCCAGTTGATGGCAATGGTGTTGACAGCCAACGCAGTCGCAAAGGGTGCCGAGGCGCGAGTGCTGCTTTGCGGCCCTGCGGGTGACATGGCGCTGGAAGACGGGCCCGAGAGCGTTTGGGCCCCGCAGCCCCCCATGAAGGCGAGTTCGCAAGGCATGTTGCTCAACCTGATGGCGAGATCGGCGGTCAAGGTTCAGGTCTGCGCGATTTACCTGCCGGGGAAGGGCAGCGACGCATCTGTCCTGCTTCAAGGGGTCACTGCGGCGGCCCCGGATGCGATGGCGGCGGAGATAGTGGACAGCAGGACGACCGTGCTCACTTTCTAGCCAACACGGGCGGTCGTCCCGCAAGGCGGGTCATGTCGTCAATCCTCGCAATCGAAGTCGTGATTCCCAAGAACGCATTGCATCGCGCCCAATGCAGGCGCGGCGCTGGCCATCCCGCTGGGGGGAAGGCCTCTAGCCCTGGGCGCAGCCACAGGCCTCCTCGGCATCGTCATGCTCATGCGGCGCCTCGGGGCTCAATGTGCCGGCGAGATAGCCGCTCACCGCCAGCGCCGGGTCGGTCTCGGCGGTCGCGACGGCAACCACGCCGCGGGCGGCCATCCGGCGGATGAATCCGTCGCCCGCGCTGGCGGCAATCACCACGCCGACTGAATCGAGCGGATGCGGGCCGTCGCCCCTGAAGGCGTGGATCGATTGATCCTTCGGCAGATCGAACCGCTCCACCTCCTGCGGCGGCAGGCCGGTCGTGGCCTCGAAGACGAGAAAGCGGCGGGTCTTGCCGGCATGGCCGGTCACGGTGCGGAAGTTCTGGCTGGCGACGGCGAAGCGCATGGCGAAATGTCCTGTTGCTGGATTCGGTGAGGGCTGTCGTGTCTGTCCCGTTGCAAAGCCGGGGGAGGGCCGCGCCACAGGGGGCGGAACAGCCGCATCGCGGAGCAGCGCGGCCCGAAGCGGCGGCGGCAGCGGGCCTGGCCGTCCTTCGGCGACGTAGGCGACCCTGACCTCGGCTTCGAGCAGCACCCTGTCGCCGCAGCGGATCTGCTGGTGCAGAGCAACGCTCGCCCCCCTGACCAGATGCGGCCTGGTCGTCACCTGCAACAGGTCGTCCATCCGCGCGGGCAGCAGGAACTGAAGCGTCAGCGAACGCACGACGAGCATGGCGTCCTGGCCGCTGAACATGGCTCCCTGCGAGATACCGTGCAGACGCAGGTAATTGCTGCGCGCCCTTTCGAGAAACCGCAGATAGCTCGTGTGTTGGGCGATCCCGGAAAAGTCGGTGTCCTCGTAATGGACCCGCAGGATCATCCGGTGACCGCCCTTGCAGAGGCTGCCGTCGGTCGGCTCGGCAGGCGGCGTCCCGGCTGCCTGCGCCCGCGCCGTGGCGCAGGCTGCGCCTGCCGCGATCATGGTCACGCGACCTCGCCCAGCTGGATCGTCGTTTCGTCGACGAAGCGCGCGATCGGCACCGGCAGGTTTTCCGGCGCGGGACCTTTGCGGATGCGACCGGCGCTGTCGTAATGCGAGCCATGGCAGGGGCAGAACCAGCCGCCGAAGTCGCCCGCGCCATCGCCGATCGGCACGCAGCCCAAATGGGTGCAGACCCCCATCTGCACGAGCCATTCCCCGGCCTCGTCCAGCGTCCGGTTGGCGTCCGAGGCATCTGCCTTGGGGTCGCGATTGGCGTTCCGGGCAATCGGATCGACGAGGTCGTTCAGCCGGATCGAGCGCGCGAGGCTGATGTCGGCCTCGGACCGGCGGCGGATGAACACCGGCTTGCCCTGCCACTTCACCGTGATCTGCGTGCCGACCTCGAGGCTGCCGACATCGACCAGCATCACGGAAAAGGCCATGACATCGGCGGATGGGTTCATCTGGTCGATCAGCGGCCAGATCGCCGCCCCGGTGGCGACCGTGGCTGCCCCCACGGTGGCGTAATTCAGGAAGTCGCGGCGTGTGCCGTCGGTATCTTCCGCAATGGACATGGCATTCACTTTCGATGGGTGTCGCTGGCGCGTATCGCGGCGTGGGCTGCTGGACCCCGAAGCCTGAGCGGCTGCGGACCTGTTTCAGCTTGCTCCGGATTTTGTTCCCCGTCTGTGACTTGATCACTGTCCTGGAAGGCGACTGGAGCCATCCGATGCGGCAATTGTAGCGCGTCAACCAGCATGTCCGTCGGCCAAGCTGGTTGTTGCTGAACAGTCAGCCATCGCCTCGGGAACATTCCTTTATCAGGCAATACGACGGACATGCTGGTTGACGCGCTACACACGGCGGCGATCCGCTCTTGGAAGGACCGCGCGGCGGCCCGAGGCTTTGGGCTGGAAGGTCAGCGCCGATCTTCGGGGATTGCACGGCGCACAAGGCTCCCCGGAGCCGTCGCATGATTTTCGAACGGCCAAGAGTTACACTTCCCAAATCGGCAGTGGCAGTGAAACCGTTACCGTCGTTCCCAGTCCGGAGCGCGAGTTGACCGCGATCTCTCCCCCCATCTGAACCACCAGCTTTCGGGTGATCGCCAGTCCCAAGCCAGTGCCCCCGAAGCGCCGGGTAATGGAACTGTCGGCTTGGCTGAACTCGTCGAAGACGGCGTCGGTCTCAGCTTCGGTCATGCCGATGCCACTGTCCTCAACCATGATCGTCAAGGGAGCGCCGGCTTTCCCGCTGATGGTGCAGGTGACTTCACCACTGTCGGTGAACTTGATCGCATTGCTGATCAGGTTATGCAGGATCATCTGCACGCGATGAGGATCGCCTTTGCGCATCAAGTCGGCGCCCGCGCCCACAAGCACTTCGAAGGCAAGCCCTTTCTCCTGCGCGCTGAGCCCGTGCAGGTGCGCTGCCTTTTGAGCCACATCCACTGGCCTGAAGGGCAGCTCCTCCAGATCCAGCTTGCCCGCCTCGATCTTCGACATGTCCAGGATGTCATTGAGGATGCTCAGAAGGAGCGTTCCGGACTCAATGATCACGCGGGTCATTTTCCGATGGCCAGGATCAGTCAGCAACCTGTCCAGAACCTCGGCCATGCCGAGAACGCCGTTCAGCGGCGTTCGCAGCTCATGGCTCATGTTCGCCAGGAAGGCGGATTTCGTCTGGTTCGCCGCTTCGGCGGCAGCTCGCGCCAGGACCAGCTGTGTCACATCGGAGGCGACGCCGCGGTAGCCTAAGAAGCTGCCGTCCGGGCCGAAGAACGGAGCGCCCATCACCCGCATCCAACGGTCACTGAGTAGTTCCGAACCCCGCCCACGCAGTCGTCCAGTGCGAAACACCACATCGCGAAACGCTCGTCGTTCCTCAAAGGCGAGGACGACTTTGTTCCAATCTGCACTGGAGCGAGCTGCCGGGTCTTCATTCAGCCAGTCCATAAGCGTCAGGCCAACGACCGGAAAGCCCGCGGCGCGCCGCGCTCCAGAGACAAACTCTCGAGAGAAGAAGGTGAAGCGAAGTCCCGCATCGACCTCCCAGAGCGCGTCCTCGCTGACCGCGACGACATTCCTGAACCGGGATTCGGCAGCATCCCGTTCTTCCTGCGCCTCAAGCAACGCCAGTTCGCGGGACTTCTGCGTGGTGATATCCATCATCACACCCACGGTAAAAACCGGGGCGCCATCCCTGTCCCGTTGAAGCACCCGGCCGCGGTCCATCACCCAGATCCAGCGCCCATCCTTGTGCCGCATCCGGTATTCCGTCTCCAACGCATCCCGGCCCGCGTGCGCTGCCGCGATTCCGGCATCGACCACTTGCAGATCATCGGGATGCACATGGCTGCGCCAGTCGGTCTTGTGGAAGCCGTGCAAATCACCCGCCTCGTAGCCGAGGATGGCGGCCCAGTTGTCGTTTCGCTCCTGGTGTTCTCCGGAGAGGGACCATTCCCAGAGGCCAACACGGGCGGACTCGATCACCGTGTTCAACCGCTCTTCGGAGCGTTTTCGCTCTGTGATATCCCGGCAGATTGACACCCAGTGGGTGATCCTTCCGATCTCGTCGGCGATGGGCGTGATGTCGAGTTCCTGCCAGAACGCCTCCCCGTCCTTGGTGTAGTTGATCAGCTCCGCACGCACGGGCTTCCAGGCTTCAAGGCACATGCGGACCCGGTCCAACTCGATGCGCTGCGTGCGGGGGCCCTGCAGGATACGGGGGCTTTGGCCGATCGCATCATCGCTGGAGAAACCGGTGCGACGGGTGAAGGCGTCGTTGACGTAGACGATGCGCGGCCCGGGTAAGTCGATGGGCTTTGCATCCGTGATCAACAGGAGGTCATTCATTCGCGCGACGGCTGCATCGAGAAGGCGTAGCCGGTCGCGTTGCGCCCGTTCCGCGGTGATATCATGGAAGCTGACAAAGAGGCCGGCAGGACCGGGGTGGGTCTTGAAGGAGAACCACCTTTGGAGATTTGGGGCGTAGGTTTCCGCCTGCAGGCTTTCGCCCGTGGCCAGCGATCGCTGGTAGGTCTCCGCCACACCGTTCAAGGACAGCGCCGGATATTCGGCCCACAAGCTGCGCCCGATCAGAGTGCCGCGATCACGTTTGAGCAGTCGCTCGGCCTCACGGTTGATGAAGATGAAGACAAAGTCGCGGCTGACGAGGAAGTAGGCGTCATTGATCTGCTCCAAGAGAGCCAAGGGCGCCGCCGGTGGCAAAGCGCTTTCGTCTTTCTCTTTCTGTAGCGCCAGATCCCGCACCGTGATCAGCAGAGCATCCCCGCCCTCGATCGCTATGATCCGTGTCGTCGCGACGGCCGAGAGGAGATACCCCTGCGCGTGACGGAAGGTCGCGTCTACCGGGCCAGAGCCTTTGATCCCATCGCCCAGCCAAAGGTCGGCGAGGCGCAACTGCAGCAGCGTGGTATGGTCAAAGCCAAACCCTGTAACGGCTGCATGGTTGGCAGCCAGCACAGTTCCATCTGCATGACAAACCAGAAGCGGATCCGGATGGCCGGCAAACGCAGCCTCCCCCAGCTTCACTGTCTTGTTCCGGTCAGCCCGGCGTCTCGCTTTGAACATTTCGCACCATCCATCTGACGGGCGACCAAGCCTACACCTTTCAAGCCATGCCGGTCGCGCTGAGTTCGCCAGACTTTCTACGTTGCAGTCGGTCCGGCGCGTATCACGCGCATGGAACGCGCACGTCCGACAAAAGTTGTGCCCGTGTCTGTATTCGGAGTGTCAGTCCCATGCATCGCCGGTTTTTCTGTATCTCGTTTGCGGCTGCGTTCACGACCACCACGGCAAGTCTGGCCTTGCTCGCAGGATCGGCCGCCCGGGCGGCGGACGTCGATCAAATGGCGCCCGCCGGTGGATCGGTCGCAGACCTCGTGCGCGATCGAGCCAGAGCTCTCGCCGCACTGCCTTACCAAGCCAGCTCCGGTTTTCTGTCCGATGGACTTCGGGCGCTTGATTATGACGACTACCGACGGATTGTCTACCGGGACAACAAGGGTTTCTGGCGGGATCAACCGTTTGGATTCGAGCTTCAGCCCCTGCATCGCGGTTTCATCCAGACCGGTCGGATGGCGCTGAACCTGGTCATCGACCGCATCGTCTATCCCCTGGCCTACGACGCGAACCTTTTCCGGTTCGACGGGGAAGCGCCGCCCGTGGTGTCGGATGGCGATATCGGCTATTCCGGTTACCGTCTCATGGCACAAGTCGGGGCGGGGCGCATCGCGCGCGAATTTCTTGTTTTCCAAGGTGCGAGCTATTTCCGCGTAATCCCTCCGGGAATGGTCTATGGCCTTTCCGCGCGCGGTATCGCATTGCGCACCGGCGAACCGGATGGCGAGGAGTTTCCCTCGTTTGTCGAAGCCTGGATCGAACGGCCGCAGCCGGGCGCGGGAGAGATCATCTTGCATGCCCTGCTGGATGGTCCGTCGGTGACGGGAGCCTACCGTTTCGTTGTCCGTCCGGACATGGACGACAGCGCAGCCGACTCTGCAAAGACCGTGATCGACGTGACGGCCACGCTTTTTCCACGCGTCGATCTCGTAAATGTCGGACTGGCCCCCCTCACATCGATGTATTGGTTCAGCCCGCTGGAAAAGAAGACGGTCGACGACTACCGGCCCCGCGTCCATGATTCCGACGGGCTGCAGATAGAAATGGATACCGGGGAGTCCGTCTGGCGGCCCTTGGCCAATCCGGAGCATCTGCAGGCTTCCTCCTTCCTCGCCGGGCCGAGCGGTGTGGTTAGCAGTTTCGGTCTGGCGCAGCGCGATCGGAACTGGAGCAGCTATCAGGATGCGGAGGCGAACTATCACCACAGGCCGGGGTGCCGGGTCGAGCCGGGCGACGGCTGGCCGAGGGGCAGGGTCGAGCTGATCGAGATCCCCACAGCCAACGAGTATGCCGACAACATTGTCGCATACTGGCGGCCGGAAGAGCCCTTGCGTGCAGGCAGCGAAATCACCTTTGACTACACACTCCACTGGTCCGGCAGGATCACCGGAGGCGCTGATCTGTTGCGCGTGGCGGGAAGCGCATCGGGCAGGGCGCCCGGGCCCGACGACAAGCGGGAGATCGTGATCGATTTCGCGCCAAGCTCTCGCGTTCCAATGATCGGCGCCGCGCCGCCCGCCGACCTTGTCCCGGTCGTCGAAGTCGTCGATGGCCGTGTAGATGGAATCTCCCTTCGCCGCGTGCCCGATACGGGCGGAATGCGGCTGTCGTTATTCGTAACGATGGACGCGCCCGCGGTGGAGTTGAGGGTGATCTTGCAAAGGCAGGATCGCGCCGCGTCGGAAACCTGGCTCTACAGAATGACACATAGCTGATCGCCGCGAGGCGTGGGAGACAAAATGCTGGTGCCGGGCAAAGGCGTCAGTGCGCTCCGCCTGACGACTGATCAGGATTTCTCGGTGATGGGCCTCATTCGAGGAGACCAAAGCCATCAGACTTCGGGAGCACCAGGCTGCGGAATAGGCGAGGGCACATGCTCCACATGGGTCTCGTCCCAAGCCGGATCCTGGCGTTTTATCCGACGCGAGATGAGCCAGGCCGCGGGCCATGCCAGGACCAGCCCGATGACCAGCGCCGCGACGATCGGGCCCCAGCCGTAATAGCCAAAGCTGAAGGCAATGATCACCAGCCCGCCGGTAATCATCGCGCCGGTGACCAAGGTGAGGATGATGCTCAAACGATCCATTGCTCACTCCTTTTGGGCCCAGTTGAGAGGCGCTGCCAGTCGATACCAACTGACGGACTGATGGTGGGTTCCGCGCGTGGCGGCTCCGGCGACGCAGCCCGAGCCTACGCGTTCGACAACATCGAGCGCTTCTACGACCCGCGGCGGCGGCATCCGAAACCAGGCTGCCTCAGCCCGATGGTGTTTGATGGGAACCGGATGCTCTCCTCTGAGTTGAGATGAGCTACTGTCTGCGCCTTCGAGGCCTCACGGGGCGATTTTTTCGTGTGAACTGGAAGGCAGCTGGTATGAGCATCGGTTGCGTAGGCTGCAAGGATGGGAGCGGTTTCGAACAGCCTTTTTCGATGGCGTTTCAACCAATCGTAAACTTGAAGACTGGCAAGGTTTTCGCCCAAGAAGCACTGGTGCGAGGCAAGGGCGGTGAGGGTGCAGGGACTGTGCTTTCTGCCGTGACAGAGGTGAACCGTTACGCCTTTGACCAAGCTTGTCGAGTGCGCGCAATCGAATTGGCGCACGGGTTGAACATCTTGGATGGCGAGGAGCTACTGTCGATCAACATAATGCCAAACGCAATTTACGAGCCGCGTGCATGCATCCGGCAGACCTTAATTGCTGCCGAGCGCACGGGGCTTCCTCCAGACCGTATCATCTTCGAGTTCACCGAGTCAGAGAAACTGAAGGTCGATCATCTTCGCGGGATCCTCAGGGCTTACCGGGAAATAGGCTTCAAGACAGCGATCGATGATTTCGGGGCAGGTTTCTCCGGTCTGCTTCTGCTTGCCGAAATGCAGCCGGACATCGTGAAGCTTGATATGGGGTTGATCCGCGGCATCGACTCCGATCCGGTGAAGCAGACCATGCTGCAGCACATCTCGACCATGCTCAACGACTTGGGGGTGATGACGGTATGCGAAGGCGTAGAAACCCTTGAGGAGCTCGAAGTAATCCGCAGGTTCGGCATTAGTCTTATCCAAGGCTATCTGGTTGCCCGGCCCAGCTTCGAGACGATGCAACAACCTGTAATTCAGGCCGCCATGGCAGCGTGACCATTCACATGACTTGTCTGCGCGTTTGTATCCTGAACCAAGACAAATCGGAGTGGCAGCTGATCTCGATTCGTCATACGCGATGACCCTGAATTTCTATCAAGCGTCACCACACATGTTCGCCGTCGTCTGTGTCAAGGACGGGTTGGAATGCCCAACCCTTTTCTGACTGCAGTAGATCCGCATAATTGCACGTGCCCCGGGCCATTTGATTTTGCGGCGTTGAGCATCTTGTCTGCAAGCCGAAGGGTCTCGTGAATGTCTTCGTCCAAATTGACAGCAACAAGACCGGCCGAGAAGGAATAGCGCATCTGTGAATGGTCCTCGTCGACGGCATGGCGGCCGAGCTTTCGCTGGAGTTGGTCCAGCCGGTCCTGAGCGATCCTTAATGTGCAATTTGGCAGCAGCAGGAGAAACTGCTCCCCACCAATTCGGCCGAACAGGTCGAGCGGCCTTATGAGGCTGATCACATCTCGACAGAAGGAAGTCAGGATCGAGGCTCCGTATTCAATGCCGAATGTTTCGTTGATGGCCTTGAAGCTGTCGAGATCCATGATCGCAAGGGCATGATGCCCCGGGTCGGGCAGCTTCCGCTGCGCCGCGACCCATCGCTCAAGCCGCTCCATGACATAGCGGCGATTGGGAACCTTGCTTAGATTGTCGGTCCAGGACGCACGCCGGACCGTCTCCGGCCCCTGCCGCAAGGGCCGGCTATCCTCGTGCAGCGAAGTGATGTCACAGGCATGCAGGAGCAATTGCCCTTCCGGAGACACGGTCTCGGTCACCCATAGCCATCTTCCGTCGTGCAGGGCGGCTTCGGATGATCGGTAGGGCGCACTTCTCCGCCGTGCTCCGGCCGCTACGAGCCATTCCTCTATGTCGTCGGTGACGATAATCGGACCGCGCCGGTTTTCGAAGTTTGCCCTCATGAGGTCGGCCCACACGGGATGACCGGCCGGGTCGCAGTGGAAGGCCTCGCAGTAGGCGGGGTTCGCAGTCTGCAGATGATCATCCCGGTCATAGAGGGCGACGAGGTCAGGGGTGCTCATCAGAGCACCCTCCAAGGCCGCACCGCTGATCCGGTGCGGCTCCTCACCTGGTCCGTTGTCATCAGCCCCACGGCAATCTCTTTTTGATATGGCGCTCATCTTGATTGTCCGAGAAGCGAAGAGGCGCGCATCCAGACGATCTGAATGATCGAGGCCCCAGGGGGCCATTCTAGCGGAAACTGCACCTTTTAAAAAAGGTAAACACAACCACTATGCGATATAGATGTGTCATGATGCGAGGGCTCCGCCGGATAGAGCGAGCTTCAGACCGCCGTATTGACCACAATCCGGTTACGGCCGCGGGCCTTCGCCTCATAAAGCGCCTGATCCGCGGCCCTGACGAGGACGTCAGGATCCATCACGGCTTCGCAGAACGCCAGCCCAAAGCTGATCGTCACCCTGGGAGCATCCGTCTCGCGTCTTGCCATACGGTCATCTTCGATGGCCAGACGCAGTCGTTCTGCGGTGAGCAGCGCCGCCTCCGGGCTCGTATCGGTCAGGATCAGGGCGAACTCCTCCCCGCCATATCGGAAAGCCGTGTCTGCATGGCGTGAGCCGGCCTGCAGCTTGACCGCCACACTGCGAAGCACCTCGTCGCCGACCACATG
This sequence comes from Cereibacter changlensis JA139, assembly GCF_003034985.1. Lineage (GTDB taxonomy): Bacteria > Pseudomonadota > Alphaproteobacteria > Rhodobacterales > Rhodobacteraceae > Cereibacter > Cereibacter changlensis. The sequence goes on along the minus strand of NZ_PZKG01000069.1, from coordinate 9,881 downwards.
ACCGTGCTGATCGTTGACCTGCTTGAAGTGGTCCACGTCCCCCAAGAGCAGCGCAAAGGGCGCGCCGCCTTTCTCGAGACGGTCCATGTGCATCGCCAAGGCGCTGTCGAACTCCCGCCGGTTCAGCAAGGAGGTAAGGCTGTCTCGCCGGGCGTGTTCGGCGAGCTGCGCCTCCTGCGCGATGATCGTGCGGGTCATGCTGTTGAAGGCGTCCGCCACTGCGGCCAACTCCGGCGGGACGGTGATCAGCACCGGTTTGTCGTGACGACCGGAGGCAAAGCGCTTCGCCCCCGCAACCAGCTCATCCGCGCTCAGGACGATGGCCCGGTTCACAATGAAGCCGCCCAGCCCCATCATGCCGAGCGACAGTAGGATGGCCGCCAGTGCCCCGAGTTCCAGCTGACGAAAGGCGCGCAGCGCGTCCGCGTGACTGACCTCGCTGGCGTCCCGCATGCGCATGAGCACCGACTCGAGTTGGTGGGCCGCGGCGGGGATCTCCTGTTCGGTGGCCACAACGCGCTCGAGGTCCGGAACCATCGCGCCAATGCCGTCACGCGGCTGGGCCATGACCGCCGCCGAATGACGCGATACCTGCGCCCAGATCTGGCGCGCCGCATGTATCTGGTCGCGCAGGTGCGGGCTGGTCGCCGCATTGGCCTCGAGATTTCGGAACTCCTCCTCCACGCCGAGCCGAGCCGCCTCGAATATCTGCCTCTGCTCCTCATCGCCGGTCAACACGTAGTCGTTCAGCGCACCGGCGATGGTCCAGTATCGGCCCTGGACCCCTTCAAGCCCGACCAGCACATCATGCTGCAGGCTCAGCACCTCCCGGAACGGCTGGACGATCGTCCGGTGATAGAGTGAGTAGCCGATGGTCGCACTGAGCAGCAGCGGAAGCACCGCGCAGATCATGGCGAAGATCATCCAGCTGCGCAGGGACTGGCGACGAAGAAGCTGGATTGTTCGGCTCATCAGGGCACCTTTCAGGGGACGCCCCGCGATAGCACCTCGCCCTTGAGCGGAACAGCCAAATGCCGAGTTCTGCGGCAAGGCCTTGGCGCGGGCGGCCAGAAGGATCCGTTTCACGTAGAACGGCTGCCGAACCGGCGTTACATAATGGAACTTCTCGCCCAGTGGCTCGGGGCGCAGAACGCTCCGGAGATCTCTCTCTCTCGCGGTCTTGGACCTCGACCACTTCAAGAAGGTCAATGACCTTCACGGCCACGCTGTCGGCGACCGGCCCTTGTCTCCTTCTGCCGGGACGTCGTCAGCCACAACCGAACCATCGACATGCTTGGCCGGATCGGCGGAGAAGAGTTCCTGCTGTTCATGCCGAATTGCTCGCTTGCAACCGCGAAACTCAGGCTGGCAGCCCTACAAGAGGTCACAGGTCGGACTGCCCTTGAAGGTGGGGACCATCAGTCACTGAGCTTTACCTTCTCGGCGGGTGTTGTAGCTCTTCGGCCCGGGGAGGATATTCATGACGAGATCCGGCGTGCGGATAGATTGCTCTACCGCGCGAAATCGGACGGTCGAGCCTGTGTTCGGGGGTAGCCGCAAGCTGGGCTTTTGCCGAAGGGACTAACGTGCGAAACGTCGCAACAAACTCGAAGGCGCCACCCGTCAGTTCATAATCGCTGGGTGGGAGCACGATGCGACAAGGTGGTTGCGCGGGACTACCGTTGCCGGCTGATCTGGATCATTCCGCCGTTGGGGGCGCCGCCTGATATTCAGCGTCTTCATCGTTCCTGAAAGGACAGCATATGGACAAGGACCGGATCGTCGGCTCCGCGAAGGTCATCAAGGGCTCCGTGAAGGAGGCGGTTGGCAGGGCCGTTGGCGACGCCAAACTCGAGACCGAGGGCAAGGCGGACAAGGTTGAGGGCAAGGTCCAAAACGCGGTGGGCGGGCTGAAAGACACGATCCGCGGTGAATAATGTCTGCTTGGGCGCAGACTTATCAGGTTGCGCCCAGACCCTCTCAGCAACAATGCTCCTCGAGATGATTGAGCAGCGCCAGCCCTTCAGCGTCGTCGATGCCCTCGAAGAATGAGCGGAGCGCGTTCATCTGGCTGCCGATGAAGTGCAGATCGTCCTGTCCCATCCTCGCCCGTTCCGCCAGCTTGGTGCTCAAGTAGCCGACCCAAGGCGTGTCGCTCCGCTCCATCGCGGCGCGCATGAGCCGCATCATCCGTTCCGCATTGGCGTCGCAGTCGATGCCGATGAAGGACTTGTAGCGATCAGGGACGGGTTGCTCTTGCATGTGGCGGGGTCTCCTCGGCGTTCGGAGTTTCCAATGGTCCATCGCAAATCTGAAGGGGCGCGACTGTCAGCTGGCTGACACTTCCGACAGGGCGCGCAAACGTCCCGGATCCAGCAGGACGAGCGTGCGCCGGTCCGGACGCGCCAGCAAGCCCTCTCTGATGAGCCGGTTGACCTGCGATGACAGCGTCTGTCGTGAGGCGCCGAGCGTTTCAGCCAGCGCTCCCGTGTGCCCGATCTGCAAGGTGTCCGTCCCGAGCTTCTCCCGCTGGCGCAGCAGATGGCTGGCCAACCGGGCCTCCACCGGCCGAAATGCAAGATCCTCTATTAGGGTCAGAGCGCCGCTCAGGATCTGGCCGACGTCGCGAAATGCGGCCGCGCCCAAGGCGGGCTTCTCGGCGATGACGCCCATCACCGCGGAGAGCGGCCAGCTGCGGATCTCGCTGTGCTCGAGCGCGCCCATCCAGGCGCGGGTGTGTGTGGAAAACACCCCGCCCGCCCGCAGATGACACAGGGTCAGCTCCCTGGCGCCGCAGTTCAGGAAGACGCGGGCGGAGCCGGATTCGACTAACATCAGCACATCCCGCTCCGATCCCGGGACGAAGATCGTTCCGCCGGACGGGTAGCGTTGGAGATGCCCGGGCCCAAGCCAAGTCGTCCATTCTGAGTGCGGCACACCCGCTTGTCCCGGCCGCCCGCCCTGCGGAGGCGAAGTTCGATCTTGTGGCGTCATGAGCCACTCTAGCCACCTCCGCGATGTCGGCGGCGCGTGTCCATTCGACGCACGGGCGCCACCATGCTAATCGCGTGAACCACGATTGCCCGTCATCTCGTGAGGGGATAACCAATTTTGCTCGGAAACCTCACGGGATCAGCATCATGAATGACGACTTCGGAGAACACGCCACCCCGGTCCCGCGCCAGGTGATGGAGCACTACTCTGATCTATCTCCAGCTGGCAAAGCTGTCTTTCGGAAGATACTCGACCATGTGAAATCACTGTCCGCAGAGGAACTCGCATCTGGCGAATGTGGCGACTTCGAGGAAGTGACCGGCGAGCTCTCGGTGGAGTTGTCTGACGAAGACAGGATCACTTTGCTTATGCTTGTGAATGCCTTGAAGTCAGAGGATTCCTGGTCGGGCAGGCGGCTCAACTAGGAAGGCCCTGCGCCAGCCAAACAATTGCGGAGGGGAAACTCCCAGACGACAGGCCAGCGCCGAAACATTGACCCCAGGCTCCAGCGCCGCAGTGACCGCCTGCGCCTTGAACACATCCGACCACCGGCGGCGCTTGCCAACCAGCGCTCCGTCCAGCCGCCCGACGAACGCTTCGACCAACTGAAAGCCACCAGTCGTAGGCATAGGCGTAGAACTAGTCGTAGACATGTGACCCCGCGATCAGACCAATGCTACAACCTATCTCAGACAAGCTACGCCATTAACCCACGGGGTTCCCTTCCCGCTTACGGATCATCAGCAAACTGACGACGTTGAGGCGAAATGCGCCGCGCCCGGCTGGCTACCGGGCGCGGCGTGTTAATTGATTGACAGCGCTCAGTGCGCAATCATCTCCTTGACGATTTGTGCGCCATCCAGAGAAGACGGATAGTAGGTCGGCCAATTGGTGACTTCTTCCAGAAGAGCGGCCCGATCATCGCCCCAGTAGAGATGGTAGTGCCCGGCATCCTGGGGCGCGATAGCATGGTCGCTGAACTGGATGAACCTGGGAGCGGCTTCATCACCTCCTGTTTTCTCGAAGATGAACCGGACCCCACGATTGCCTTTGGCGTAGGTCAGCACTTCAAAGCCGTCGCTGGCATACTGGGCCGCGAGCGGCTTGCCGGCTTGGTAGAAAGTGACAGCGTCACCCTCAATGGTGATGCGGTCAATATCGGTCTTGTAGCCAATTTCATAATAGGCGCGATATTCTTCGGCGCTCTGGTCGCCGTTCTCGGCCTTATGCTCCATCACCGGATCAAGGACGCCGTCCTGAAGCAACGGATAGACCGACTGCCAGTCGCCCGCCCAGTCCGACAGCTGGCGCTCGGCTATCTGAGCGTCGTCAAAGTAGCCCTGATAAATCTTGCTGTCGTGATCGTGCGAATGGGCATGATCGTGGGCTTCGTGCTCATGCTCATCGGCTTCAGCGCCATGATCGACGCCGCTGCCGCCGGCGACCGCGATATTGTAGGGCTGTCCTTCAACTTCGACCGTGCCGACCTCTTCAAGTGACTCGCTGGAGATGCGACGGACCAGGCCTGCGTTTGGATCGCTCATGACGATCTCATCGCCGGCCATGGCCAAGCGCGGCCGCGGATCGTTCCAGTCACCATCCATCGAGTAGGGCTCGGTGATCTTGGCGCTTTTCGTCACCTCGGCATTGAGCAGGTCGAGTTGGTGCAGCGAACCGTCCTCCGTCAAGACATAGCCAAATCGCGCGTTGGCGGCGTCGAGGACGAAATCGACCCGTCGGAACGGCAGCTCGACGTAGCGAAAGTGCGGCTCGTCAACCGGATCGATGACCACCAGACCCTTCGCTCCATAATTGCCGAGGAAAACCTGCATGCTCTTGGAGCCGAGGAGGGTCCCGGTGCTTTCGCCGGTCGGCAGATCGTCCGGGTATTCCAGCATCTTCATGATCGGACCATCGGAGCCGTCGCTGACGGTCAGGACTCCCTCGTCGCAACCGGTGGCAAGGAAAGCGCCGGAGAAGGCCTCGCCATGGATGCCGGTGCAGGTGGCGACATCGCCGGCCGGCGCGCCGTCTGCATTGATGGCCTGTAGACCGACGCGCGATGGTGCGGCATCGCCTTCGACAGGTGCGTCTGATGCAACGCTGGTCACCCAGAGGTCACCGATGGGAGCGGCATAACCATGGTGCGCCCGCGCCTGCTTGAGTTGAGTTGACTCCAGTTCACCGTGTGAGAGCTCATGGCCGTCAATGATCTCGGCATAGCCACCGCGGTCGAAGTTGATGACGACCTTGCCGTCATGGTCAATCACGTGGAACGGCCGCGGACCCGTCAGGCTCTGGTCGATCGCCGCCGGCTCGGTGACCTCGATGTCGGCATGGTCGCCATGGGCGTGCAGGGAAATGCCGCTGGTGAAGAAGTGGACTGCGTCGTCGTTGGACTGGACGGCCACGACCGCGCTGCCGTTGTCTACAGCATAGAGCTTGCTCTGACCGGTCGTATCGAAGGTCCAGCGTCTGTCGGGCTCGGTAAGATCGAAAGCAGTGACTTTGGCGTCCGCATGATCCCCAACGAAGACGCGGTAAAGCGTGACGTCTTCGTGATCGTGATCATGCTCCTGCGCAAAGACTGGGCCGTTGGTCATCAGCGCCATTGCGCTGGCGCTCGCAAGATATCTGAACATCCTGTTCTCCTTGATTTGGGACTGGTGGCGCCGCGCTGGCGGAAGCCAGCCCGGCGGAAATTCATTGGATTGCCAGCGCGGTGGCCAGCGCAGCGGTGTTGTGGCGCATCATGGCGAGATAGGTTGACGCCGGACCTTCGGGTCCGGACAGGGCGTCCGAGTAAAGCGTACCCGCCAGCGCCATCCCGGCCTCGCGGCCGATCTGCTCGAGAAGACGCGTGTCGCTGATATTCTCTGCGAAAATTGCCCCCGCGCCGGTTTCGCGGATCTGTCGGATCAAACCTGCCACATCGGCCGCGGCGGCCTCGGATTCGGTGGAGACGCCTTGTGGCGACAGGAAGGTGACGCCGTAAGCCGTCTCGAAGTAGCGGAAGGCGTTATGCGCTACGACCACCGTGCGACGGTCCCCGGGCAGGGCGGCAATAGCCGAACGGATCTCGCCGTCCAGCGCATCGAGGTCGGCAAGGTATGCGGCGGCATTCGCCTCATAGCTTTGGCAACCGGAGGCATCGGCAGCGCAGAAGGCCGCGGCAATGTTTCCGACATATACCTTCGCATTCGTGGCCGACTGCCAGGCATGCGGATCATGTGCGCCAGCGTGGAAGATCGCCCGACCGTCCACATAGTGGTAGTGACCGCCGCCGGGCTCCTCCATGCTCTCGACGCCTTCGGTCAGCACAGTGATCGGCGCTTCCGTCCCACTGGCGGCGATCAGTCGGGACATGAAGCCTTCGAATTCAAGCCCGTTGGTCAAAATCACGTCTGCGCGGGCCAAGGCGATGGCGTCAGACGGGCGTGGTTCATAGACATGCGCATCCGAGTCGGGTCCGACGAGAGTGCGCAACGCGATACGCTCTCCGCCCACCTCTGCCGCGAAGTCACCGAGGATCGAGAAGGTGGCGACGACCTTCAGGGGTTCGGCATGCAGGGCGGAGCCTGCCGAGATTGCAATTGCAGACCATGCGGCGATGCGGGTGAGCCAATCTTTCATGGGTGGATCCTTGTGCATGATCAGGCGGTGCGGTGGTGTCGACCGGGCAGCAGCGGGCGCAATAGCCCCCGCGGGCCGGCCAGCAGAGAGAGCAGATACGCCGCTCCGGCGGAGAGGATGATGGCCGGGCCGGACGGCAGCGAGGCATGGTAGGAGAGCAGCAATCCTGAGAGCGAGGCGGCAAATCCTATGCCGACCGCCAGCAGGCACATGGCAAAGACGCTGTTCACCCAGAAGCGCGCGCTGGCGGCTGGCAGGATCATCAATCCGACCGACAGCAGCGTGCCGAGCGCCTGGAAACCAGCAACAAGGTTCAGCACGACGAGGCCGAGAAACAGGAAATGCACCACCCCGCCCAGCTTCGACACCGAGCGCAGGAACAGGGGGTCCAGGCACTCGGCCACCAGTGCTCGCCAGTAGAGTGCGATGGAGATCAGGGTGACGGCGGTCACGATTCCGATCAGGATCAGCGCCGCATCGTTCAGCGCCAGCACCGTGCCGAACAGGACATGCATCAGATCGACGCTGGAGCCGCGCAGGCTGACCATCACTACGCCGATGGACAAGGAGACCAGATAGAAGGCCGCCATCGAGGCGTCTTCCTTCTGTACCGTCAGCCGCGCCACCGCTCCAGCCCCGGTGGCCACGAGGGCCCCGGCGATCAACCCGCCGATGGTCATCGGCACGATCTCCAGACCGTAGATCAGGAAGCCCGCTGCCGCGCCCGGAAGAATGGCATGAGACATGGCGTCGCCGGCAAGGCTCATCCGGCGCAACATCAGGAAGACGCCGACTGGGCAGGCCGACAGCGACAGCAGGAGCGCGCCGGCCAGCGCACGCTGCATGAAGGCGAATTCGGTGAAGGGGGCGATGAACAGATCAAGCATCACGCCGCCCGGCCCGGACGGACCCTGATCGCCGGGGCGCACCACGGAGCATCGTCGTCCCAAGCCTCCTGGAAAAGTCTGGCGCGCTGCATGTTCTTCGGCGTCACCGTCTCTGCGGTCGGGCCCCAGGCAATGGGACGGCGGGCCAGCAACAGCGCTTCGGGAAAGCTGGACCGGACCAGATCAAGGTCGTGCACCACAGTGACCACCGTGCGCCCCTCGGCCCGCCACCCTTGGATTAGAGCGATCAGGTCGCGGATGGTCTTCTCGTCGACGGCGTTGAACGGCTCGTCCAACAGGATAAGATTGGCATCCTGCACCAGTACCCGGGCGAAGCGCGCGCGCTGCAACTGACCTCCCGAAAGAGTGTCGAGCGGTCGGTCGCCGAAGCCGTCCAGGCCGACGGCGGTCAAAGCACCGCTGACCTTCTTCCGGTCCTCGGGTTGGTGTCTCCCCAGGAGACCGCAGCGCTGCCAAAGGCCAAGCGCCACCAGATCCTTAACCCGGGCCGGAAAGCTGCGGTCCAGCTCGGAGTGCTGGGGAAGATAGGCGACGGTCTGGTCCATGCTGACCGTAAAGGAGCCCCCGAGAGGCTTCAGAAGCCCGATGATCCCCTTGATCAAGGTCGATTTGCCCGATCCGTTCGGCCCGACCAAGGCCGTCAGCGTCCCGCGTCCAAGCTCTCCGCTCAGATGGTGGATCGCAGCATGGCCATCGTAGCCCAAGGTCAGATCGTCGAAGCGAATCGCAGGATCTGCGCTGCGGGGCTGCGTTTTCGGGGAAGTTCTGGGCATCTGGGGTGCAGTTCTCGGCTAGGACACGTGATGTTATTACATTCCGTATCCGAAACGGCAAGCCGCCAAAACCGAGGGTGAGCCATGTCGAGGGCGAGGTGGGCACGGCCGCCGCCCGCCATTTGGGCACCTATGCCACCGGGCGTTGGTTCAGATAAGGCCGCCGGAGAAGCGTGGGGACCCAAGGATTTAATGTCCCTGATCCACGGCGCACTGCGCTTCTCCGCCTGAGGAGGTACCGAAAGCTGCGCACTTTGGATCTAGCCTTAAGGCGAAAACCGCGCTTGATAAAATCTGACTGCTGCGTAGAATTTTAGCATGGAACGATGCGCGCCCGATGGGGGTGTGTAATGGAAGCCAAGTCCCAGACCCGACAGCCTGCCAGTAAGACCCCGCTCCGGCGAGCGCTGCGCGCTCGCGATAGAGGGCGAACTGCAGAGAGCGAGGAGCGCCGGTCGGCTGCGAGAGCTAGAGCAGAGGCAGCGCGGCGCAGACGGTCCGCCGCTCTGGCCAAGCGCGATGATCTCATCCTGCTGTGCTTGGTCATGCTGATTGTCTTTTGCTGGGTCGGAGCCCTTGCCGGATGGGTGTTCCTCTAGCGGACAACCCTTTTGGCTTGGCGTCAGGTCTTCTGTCGCCCGTCCGCTGACGCTCGGTCGCTCAGTTGAGCCCCCATCTGGTCGCACAATGAACCGGTAGCGATTATCGTCGGAACATGTGGGAACTGTCGCGGCTTAGGTAGCTGAGCGATGCAGCGATCCATCGCCTGGTCCGAGCGCGTAACGCCCTCTTGCGCCATGCTCTGCTCCCTCAGGAGACCGGGCCATTGAATGATCAAGAGCCGCCGGCTGAGTCATCAGACAACCTGACCTCAGACATTCGCTTGATGCTGGAGATGGCGCGTGACAGCGCCTCAACTGGCCGGCACGCGCGCCGCTCTGCCGCCAGAGCATTGGCAGAAGTGGCTCGTCGAGAACAACTGTCCGGTTCGAAGACCTATGATGCGGGGATCTTCGCAGCCCTGTTGGTGCTGATCAGCCTCTGCTGGATCGGCGCCGGGCTCGCAATTTGCTTCGTTTAGCTCTAGCTCCCCAGATGGGCGGCCGCTACCCCGCTGCGGGCTCCGGGCAGAGCCCTTGCCAATCGAGAGGTGGGCTTGTTGTCGGAGGTGTAATTCCTCAGAATCACTCTTCAGGAATAGGATCTTACTCGGTTGCCATCGTCGGCCCCTCGCCGCCAGAAGCAAATAAATCCCCATCCTGATGGACTGTTTCGGCCCGCAGCTCCGTATACCTGCTGATGGACCGCAAATCGCCCTTCGACATCATGGCCCAGCTGGGCAGCCTGCGCCGCTACGCGCGGGTGCTGACCCGCAACGACGCCGATGTCGAGGATCTGGTGCAGGACGCGCTGCTCCGCGCCCATGAGCGGCGCGACAGTTTCCGCAAGGGCGGCGACCTGCGGCTCTGGCTGATGTCGATCCTGCACAACGCCTTCATCGACGCCGCCCGCGCCCGCCGCGCCGAACGGCAGCGCGAGACCGCCGCGGCCCGTCTGGCGCCCCAGGCCCTGT
>NZ_PZKG01000068.1 GCF_003034985.1 Cereibacter changlensis JA139 | reverse complement strand
GCAGCGGCACCCTGCGCAGGATGGCGAGGAACAGCAGCGTCCCGGCAACGGCGAAACCCGCCGCGACCAGCATGCGCCCGACCATCGGCATGTCGGGGGCCAGCAGCATGACGAGCAGGATGCCGAGGCTGGCGGATTCCGTCGTGCCGACGGTGGAGGGCTCGACGAAGCGGTTGCGCACCAGCATCTGCAGGATCAGCCCCGCCACCGCCATGCCCGCCCCGGCGAGGATCAGCGCCAGGGTGCGGGGCAGCCGGCTGGTCAGCAGCAGATGCGCCGCGGGCCCGTACCAGCCCTGCGAGAACAACGTCGCGGGGGAGGCATCGCCGACGCCGACGAAGAGGCTCAGCAGCGCAAGCACCGCCACCGGCGGCAGGGTCAGCGCCAGAAGCGCGGTCAGGGTCCGTGGCACGTCAGGCTCCGGTCTTGGAAAAGTGGAGAGCCGCCCCGGGTCCCGGGGCGGCGGTCGCAGGGATCTTGGCCGGAGTCAGCCCTCGGCCAGCGCGGTGCGGATCTGCCGCGCGCCATCGGTCAGCGCGGTGATCCCGCCGCCGACCAGATACCAGAGCGCCGGATCGAGATAGACCACACGCCCCGCCTTCCAGGCCTTGCTGCGCTGCACCAGCTCGTTGTCCAGCAGCTGCCGGGCCGACTGGCCCTCGCGGCCTATGGCGGCGTCGCGGTCGACGACGAAGAGCCAGTCGGGATCGGTCTCCAGGATGAACTCGTGCGAGATCGCCTGGCCATGCGTGCCGGTGTCGAGCCCGTCCGCCGCCGGCGCAAGGCCGTAGTCGTCATGCAGCACCCCGAAGCGCGACCCGGCGCCATGCGCGCTCATCCGACCGCCGGTGGTGAGGATCACCAGAATCCGTCCGGCGTCCGGAGCAAGCGCGCGTAGCGCCGCGACCTCGGCGTCGTAATCCGCCAAGAGCTCGGCGGCCTCGGCCTCCTTGTCGAAGATCCGGCCCAGCGTCTCGACATTGGCCCGGGCGCTGGCGAGGTAGTCTCCCCGGCTCACCGTCATGTCGATGGTCGGAGCCATGCCGGCCAGCTCGGGATATTTGGCCGCCGAACGACCGCCGACGATGACGAGGTCGGGAGCGAGCGCGTTCACCGCCTCGTAATCCGGTTCGAACAGGGTGCCGATGCGCGGCGTCTCCGGGTCGATCCGGCTGGCGAGATAGTCCGGCATCACGCCGGAGGTGACGCCCGCCACCGGCACGCCGAGCGCCAGCAGCGTGTCGAGCGAGGCGGTGTCGAAGACAGCGACCCGTTGCGGCACGGCGTCGAGAACGGTCTCGCCCTGGGCATGGGTGCCGGTTTCCGCGGCGCCGGCGCCCGCGAGGGCGAGCGCGAAGCCGAGGGACGCAAGAGAGAGTTTGAAGGACATCTGTCAGCCTTGTGAGAGGGCGTCCCGCAGCGACAGGCGGCGGGACGGGGAGGGATCAGAAGCTGGTGGTGACGCCGACCCAGAGCCGGCGGCCCTCGGCGACGGTGTTGCTGTCCGCCGCCTCGACCCGGCGGTCGGTGAGATTGTAGATCGCCGAGTTCAGCGTCACCCGGTCGGTCACCTCGTAGGAGCCGCCGATGTCGAGCGTGCTGTAAGCCGCGTACTTTCGCCCGGCCTGGCCGTTGATCGTCACCGGCGAGCCGTTGGAGCCGATCCGCGCCCCGGCGTTGATCTCGGAGCCGTGGTAGGTGGCGGTCGCCCAGAGGTCGAGCGGATCATGCGGCGTGCTCCAGTCCAGCCGGAGGCTCGCCAGATGCTCCGGCGTCCGGGTCAGCGGGAAGCCGGCGTAGGATCCGGTCTTCTGCTCGGAGTCGGTATAGGTGTAGCTGCCGCGCAGCCGGATGTCGGGCGTCGCCTCCCAGCTCGCCGTCAGCTCGATGCCGCGGATCACCGCGTCGTCGATGTTGAAGCTCCTCCACAGACAGGAATAGCCGGGATAGGGCCCCAGCGCCGCCGCGTTGCAGGCCGCCCCGCCCAGCGGGTCGATGACGTCGCCGGTGTCGGGGTCAATCAGCGTCCCGGTGTTCATGTTGCTGAGCTTCTTGCGGAAATCGGTGTGGAAGGCGGTCGCGCCCAGCGTGAGGTTGCTCTGGTTGTCCCAGAGCGCCGAAAGCTCGAAGCTGGTGCTTTCCTCCGGCTCCAGGTCGGGGTTGGCGGCGATCAGCCCTGCCCCCTGCTGCGTCGGCAGGTAATAGCCCTCGGCGACCTGCCGGACGTCCGGGGCGCGGAAACCGGTCGAGACGCCGCCCTTCAGCGTCAGCTGCTCGGTGCCATGCCAGACCGCGTAGAGCCGCGGGCTGATGTGGCCACCGTAGCTTTCGTGGTGGTCGTAGCGCAGCCCGCCGGTCAGCGCGAAGCTGTCGGTGATCTTCCATTCATCCTCGGCGAAGAGCGCCCATTGGTCGACGCCGAGCTTCTGGTCCACCGCCGTATGGCCCCGGTCGGTCACCTCCGCCGACTGGTGCTGGAAACCAGTGACCAATGTGTGCTCGCCGCGCAGGCTGAGCGGCAGGGTCAGCTTGCCCTCCAGCACCGAATTTTTGACCCTGGGCACGCGGTCGTTGCGGACCATCGAGTCGAGACCGGCATCGTAGCTGTAGCTCTCGCGGGTGCCGCGCTCCTGCTGGAAGGAGAGGTCGGTCTTGGCATTCCCCCAAGTCCCGGAATGGCCGATGGACCAGTATTCCTGCGACAGGTCGCGCCCGCTGTCAGCGGCGGTCGCGGCCAGCGTGCGGCCGGCCGAGGTCTCGGTCTCGATTTCGGTCCGGCCGGCCTCCAGCCGGAACTCGTGATCCTCGGTCGGAGTGAAGACCAGCCGACCGGCGATATTGGTCTCCTCGGAGCCCTGGATGCCGCCCAGCCGGTAATCCTCGGCCCGGTCCAGCGCCCTGCCCCAGAGCTGCAGGCTGAGCCGGTCCTTCACCAGTGGGCCGCCGATGTTGAAGGACAGCTGGCCGGAGTCGCCGTAGCGCGAGCTGTCCTGCGCCGTGCCCTCCACGGTGACGCTGCCGCTCCACACGCTGTCGGCCTTCCGGGTGATGATGTTGATGACGCCTCCCATCGCGTCCGAGCCGTAGAGCGAGGACATCGGCCCGCGCACCACCTCAATGCGCTCGATGGCGCTGAGCGGCGGGATGAAGCTCTGCTCGTAGCCGGCGCTGCCGTTCGGGCGGGACTCCCGCGTGCCCTGCCGGCGACCGTCGACGAGGATCAGGGTGTAGGCCCCGGGAAGGCCGCGGATCTGGATGTCGCGCTCGTTGGCGACGCCGGTCGCGGTGACGCCCTGCACCTCGCGCAGCGCGTCGGTCAGGTCGCGGAAGGCGCCGCGCTCCAGATCCTCGGCGGTGATGACCGAGATGCTTGCCGGAGCGTCGGCGATGTTCTGCTCGAAGCCGGTGGCGGTCAACACGATCCCGTCCAGCAGGATGTCCTGCGCCCGGAGGGCGGAGGGGACGAGGCCCGCGGCAGGAAGGGTCAGCGCGACGGCCGCGCATCCCGACAGGCAGCGGCCCTGCAGCCGCGCCGACCGGCCCGGCCCGATGGCGGAGAGTTTCCCCATTTGATTGTCCTTGCATAAATCCTGAGTATAATTGTCTACTATGGCGCGCGGCGGGTTCAACCGCCGAGATCGAGAACGATTCCAAGTTCAGGAAAACGCAAATGGCAGGGAGATCAGGGATGGCGGGTGCGGCGATGACCCAGCCCAATCGCGCTGCCGGCGACCCGCCGGAGCCTCAGGACGGCCTGCCGGTCTCGCCGCTCGCGCGACTGCGGCTTCTGGTGGCGCTTGATGCGCTGCTGGTTGAGGGCAGCGTCTCGGGGGCGGCGGCCTCGCTCGGGCTGTCGACCCCGGCGATGAGCCGGATGCTGGGCCAGCTCCGGACGATGTATGGCGACGACCTGCTGCGGCGGGCCGGCGGGCGGATGGTGCCGACGGCGCGGGCCGGCGAGCTGCGCCTGCGGCTGCGGGCGCTGGTCTCCGACGCCGAGGCGCTGATGCGTCCCGATCCGGCCCCGGCGCCGGCTCCGCCGCTGAAGCTCGGCATCCCGCAGCATCCGCCGCTGGCGCGGCAGGACCATTTGCTGCCGGAGGGGCAGCCCGACAGCGCCACCATCACCCGACACCTGTTCAGCATCGGCCACAACCACCCGCCGCAGGAGCGGCTGGCGCGCTACATCGCCACCATCGGAGCGGGGCGAGGCCGCACCCGACCGCTGGACGAGACCGAGGCGGCGGACGCCTTCGGGATCGTGCTCGACGGCGAGGCCGACCCGATCCAGATCGGCGCCCTGCTGGTGGCGCTGCAATACCGCGGCGTCACCACGGCGGAGCTGGTCGGCATGGCCCGCGCCGCCCGCCGCGGCTTCCCGCCGCCGACCGGGGCGGAGGGCGCGCCGGATCTCGACTGGCCCGCCTATCGCTCGCCGCGCAACCGCCGACCGCCGTGGTTCCTGCTGGCGGCGAAGCTGCTGGCCGGCGGCGGGCATCGTGTGCTGCTGCACGGGTTCTCGGACGGGCTGTTCGACCCGGTGCTGAAGGCGCTCGACATCCCGGTGGCGCTCTCGCTGCCCGAAGCGCGGGCCGCGCTGTCGCAAGGCAGCTGCGCCTTCCTGCCGCTCTCGGCCATCGAGCCGCAGGTGCAGGCGCTCCTAAACCTCTACCGCCTGTTCGAGATGCGCGCCCCGGTCAATCTGGTGGTGCAGCTGCTCAACCCGCTCGGGGCCGGGGCGAGCGTCTTCGGCGTGCCTTCCGCCGGCAACGCGCGGCTGCACGGCGAGGCGGCGGCGCAACTCGGCTGGTCCCGCTCGCTCTCGGTCGAGAGCCATCGCGATGTCGCGCAGGCGACGCCGCACCGGATGATGAAGCTGGTGCTCACCCGAGGGGCAGAGGCGGCAGAGATCGGGGTTCCGCCGGGTGACGCCGGAACGCCGCAGTCGCAGCCGCCGGGGTATGACGTGGCCGATCTCTGCTACGCCGTCTGGTCCGGCGCGCTGCGCGATCCGGCGGCGCTTGGCACGGTGCTGGACACCGCCGCGCTCGGGCTGATGGCCATCAGCGCAGAAGGGCCCGACATGGCGGAGGCGCGGCGGATGGCGGCGGAGCTCTGGGAAAGACGCTCGTCCGCGCAGCGCCGGGTCTGAGGGCATGGGGCCCCCTGCCCTGCCGCCGCTCCGCCCGCCAGAACGCAGGCAAGCCGGTTGGCGGCGGCTACGTCCTCAACCACCTCAGGCGAAGTGGATGACGGCTGTCGGTGAGCGTGATCGACGCCCCCATGATCAGCCTCGCAACCACGTGCTGCCTCCGGGACCTGGTGGCG
Source organism: Cereibacter changlensis JA139 (assembly GCF_003034985.1). Classification (GTDB taxonomy): domain Bacteria; phylum Pseudomonadota; class Alphaproteobacteria; order Rhodobacterales; family Rhodobacteraceae; genus Cereibacter; species Cereibacter changlensis. The sequence continues at coordinate 16,764 of NZ_PZKG01000068.1, read as the reverse complement.
CCACTGGCTCCAGCAGAGTCCGTTGGCGGCTTTGGCGCCGCTGAATTCGTTCCCTGCCCTTCAGCGGGCGGGGCCGCCGCTTTGTTGGTCGCCGGCCCCCTGCCCCCGCCGCCGGCGATCAAGGCCCCGCGACCGCCGGGAACTTCCGGGGCGGGGCCGCCTTCCTTCGGTGCCGGTCGGTCAGACGGGTGTCCGGAGAAGCCTCGCCATGCTCAGCCCCTTCCGCCGCGCGCTGCGCAGCGCCACCCGAACGGCCCGCGCGCGCCAGAAGTCGGCGGTCAAGGCCGTGCTGCTCGCGCTGGCGCCGCCGCCCGCGAAGCCGCTGCGCAAGAAGAAGGCCCCGGCGGCGGCCCCCAAGACCCGCAAGCCAGCGCCGAAGCCGAAGCCGCCCATGGCCAAGCCGCGCGCCCCGCTGGGTGAGACGGTGCGGCGGATTTCGACCGGGGGCATGCCTGCCCGGCCGGCGCTGCCGCGCAAGCCGCCGGCCGTGGCGCGCGGCGCCCGCTTCATCGGCGGCAGGGTTTCGCTGGACGGCGAAACACGCGACTACAAGCTCTATGTCCCGGCTGCTCCGGCCTCCGGCGAGGAGGCGTTGCTGCCGCTGGTGGTGATGCTGCACGGTTGTTCACAAACGCCCGAGGACTTCGCACGGGGAACCTCGATGAATCAGCTCGCGGAGCAGCAGCGGATGATCGTCGCCTATCCGGCGCAATCCGCGAGGGCCAATGCCAAGCGCTGCTGGAACTGGTTCCGCGCGGGTCAGCCGTCGCACGCCGCCGAGATGGCGCTGATCGTCGAGATCGTCCGCAAGGTGCTGCAGGACCATCCCGCCGATCCGCGCCGGGTCTATATCGCCGGGCTCTCCGCCGGCGGCGCGGCGGCGCTGGCGGTGGCCAGCGCCTATCCGGAGGTCTTCGCCGCCGTCGGCGTGCATTCCGGCCTGCCGGTGGGCGCGGCGCATGATCCGGCCTCCGCCTTCCTCGCGATGAATTTCGGTTCGGTGGGGCGGCGTCAAGCCAGCGCGCTGCCGACCATCGTGTTCCACGGCGACGCCGACAACGTGGTCCACCCGGGCAACGGCCGCGCGGTGGCAGCGCGTGGTCTCGCCGCCTTCCCCCGGCTCGCCGAGGCGGTGCGGCGTGGCAAGGCAGGGGGGCGCGACTTCACCAGGACGCGCCACGGCGCGCCGCGCGGCAAGTCGCATGTGGAGCACTGGCTGCTGCACGGCGGCGGCCACGCCTGGTCAGGCGGCGACGCGGCGGGCAGCTTCACCGATCCCTCGGGTCCGGACGCCTCGCGCGAGATGCTGCGGTTCTTCCTGCAGCACAGGCTGCCGGGGCCCGGCATGGATCCACCGGCGGCCGGGTGAGGCATCGTTGAAGTTGCCAAGCGGCGAACCACGGCAGTCCCCTGACCATCAAGGTAACCTTAGGTCAACCTGAAGGAGGAGCTCGCCACGAAAGTGTGAGCTTCTCCGCCCTCCCCCCTCAGCAGGAGAGGGCTGGCGAAGCAAAACCGGTACACCCTCCCCCTTCGGCTCGCTTGCCGTCTCCGGCTCGCGCATGAGACCATCGCCCAAGTCAGCAGTAGTGCGGTCTTCAGGGGGCCCGGCATGTTCGACGTGCGGAAACGTCTCAACCTGCGCCTGCGCGACCGGCTGCGCGGCCTCGTCGCCGACACGCCGGAACTGCACGAGATCGCCATGCGGCTGAAATCGCGGCAGAGGATCTTCCAACGGGCCTATCGCGAGCGCTCCTGGGGCAGCGACGAGAGCGGCTCCGGTCTCGGCTCGGAGCTCGCGGCGACCACCAGCATCCGGCCCTGGCTGCCGCATCTGTTCCAGGAGCACGGCATGCGCTCGGTGCTCGACGCGCCCTGCGGCGACTGGAACTGGATGCGGCAGGTCGACCTTGCCGGGATCGATTATACCGGCGTGGATCTGGTGCCCGAGGTGATCGCCGCCAATATCAAGGCTTATACCCGCCCGGGAGTCCGCTTCGCCATCGCCGATCTCACCCGCGACCGGCTGCCCATGACCGATCTGATCCTCTGCCGCGACTGCTGGATCCACCTGTCCTTCGCCGACATCGACCGGATGCTGGAGAATTTCCGCAAGTCCGGCGCAACCTGGCTGCTTACCACCGATGCGGCCGACGTGACACGGAACCGCAACCAGATCACCGGCCTGCCCTGGCGGCCGCTGAACCTCCGCCTCCCCCCGTTCCGCTTCCCGGAGCCGGTGGAGGCGCGGGTCGACAACCTGCCCGAGGCCCCGATGCGGCTTTGCCTGTGGCGCCTGCAGGACCTGCCGCGCCTGTCGCCCTGACCCGCACTACTCCGGCCGCTTCGCGAGGATCCCGTCCACCTCGCTCAGCACCCGGTCGAACTCCGCAAGCGCCCTGCGGACGCCCTCCTGCCCCTCTTCCCTCAGAGGCCGCGGGCCGAGATCGCGAGCCACGGCCTCGGGCGCGAGCGCCGGCTTACCGCCGTCGATCCGCGGCCGCGGCTGGCTTCGCGCGCTGCGGGCCCCCGCCAGCTTCTCGGCGAGCCCCGGCGTCGCCCAGATCCGCGCCGCCCGGCGCAGAGTGATTTCTCGCACCAGCCCCTGCCCTTCCAGCTCGCCCAGAAGGTTGAGCGCGCCGCGCGGCGTCACGCCAATCCGCGCGGCCAGCACCCGCGCCGTCATCACCGGCTCCAGCCCGAAGGCCTTCCCGGCGTCGGCGAGACGCGAGCGGCCATGCCGGTCCTGCCCCGCCGCGCGCAGCCGCTCCTGCCAGCTGCGGATGCCGATCACCTTGCCGAGCTCGAACTCGAAGCCGGCGCGCAGCCCCTCGACGATGCGCCGCGCCCCCTCGCCGCTGCCCGGCGACCAGATCGAGAACCGGCCGCGGGTCAGCGCGAGCGACGGCAGCGCGATCCAGTCCGCGGCCACCCGCCCGCCGAGCCCGCGCAACGGGTCGCCCGAGGTCGAGCTCCCCGCCCTGCCCGGCCCGATGCGCCGCGCGGCATGGTCTGCCGCGACGAAGACCATGCGCTCCGCCACCGGGCTGCGCCGCAGGGTGAGCGCCCCGTAGAACGCCGAGGCCCGCAGCGCCTCCAGCAGCGGCGCCCGGCCTATGCAGCCGGCGAAGACGGGCCGGAGATCCTCGGCAGACAGCCCCTCCTCCGCCGGCTGGTCCCGCCGGGCCAGCCGGTCGATGCGCTCGAGCACGCCGACCGGGTCCGCCAGCGGATCCCCCGGCGCGCGCAGGAAGCGCAGGACCGCGAGGGCATCCTCCACCGCCGGCGCATCGACGCCCTGCGTCCGGCTGTCGGCGATCCGGGCGAGCAGGTCTCCCTCGGCGAGCCGCACATCCTCCAGCCCGATGGAGGCCACTGCCTCGGCGACAGCCGCCTCTGCCCGCCACTGCGCCGCCAGCACCGCGTCGGCGCGGAGCAAACCTTCGAGGCGGGCGGCGCCGATCTCGGCGCTGAGGAGCAGGTCGAAGGCGGTTGCGGTGGCTTCCATGGCGCGAGGGGTTTTCCAATTGGGTGCGGATTTTGGATATCAGCTAGGAACGAATAGCGGCTATTCGTTCTGTTGTCTCAGTGTTTGTTTTGGCCCCGGCAATTTAACGAGGAGAGATGGAATCCGGGCCTGCGATTAGCGTCGCCGTCCGCCCTGCCCTCCCGTAGAGTCGGGACGTGCATGTCGTCAATCGGTACGCAGTTTTGCTTCTGGTCCACCGCGGTGGACGTTGTTGCGGTATTTCGGGACCACCGGCTTGGGAGCATCTGCTAGGCAGTGGGACCGGTCCGGACTTTTTTCGAGCAGATCACCTTGTCCGATCCTTGCAAGGGAAAAGCACCTTGGTGCTCGAGCCGCAAGGAGCTGGCCCTCTTCGAACGCGCAGCAGGGAATACTCCAAACTCCTCATCGAGCTCCGTGGTGATTGTGGCTACATGCGATCTCGCGAAACCATTATGATAGCTCGCTCCGGCGAGCCGTCCTGGCGCTGAGTCGCGCAGATATGCGTGAGAATGGCCTCCCCGGCTGTTGCTTGAAGCGCCGCTGACTCAAGTCGGGTGCCGCCGAAGATCGGGGCATGATGATGGTGACGAAGCACCGTCGGCCCCGCGCGGGAGAGCCACGATACAGATCGGACGGCTTGAGATTGCGCCGGCGATTCGTGTGCAGGCCGGGGTGAGCCCTGCTCACTCGGGTAGGATCACTGCCATTTTGTGACGCTGAGGCTGCGGCTTCAGGTCAGTGTTAGCAGCGCTCCCCCGCTGGAACAGAACATCGGGCTGACGGCGTGACCACGCAGAGGCCGCTCCCTTAGAGGGTATCAGCTGGTGCCGGCCTATTGCTTGTGGGCAGGCAAGAACGCTTTCGTTGTGGCTGTATGGGTCGGGGTGCAAGGATGCGGTTCGGTCCACCGCGGTGGACCGCTGATGTTGTTGCCGCTCCGCTAGTCCTGATCTGTCAAACCGACCTCGGGAGCAGCCCGCGACCCTCATACATCATTTGGCATCCATTGGCTCGTCCACCGCGGTGGACCTCCAGGAGTTCAGCATCCCGGCAAAGGTAATGCGAAGGTACCGCGCTTTTCCAAGCGCGCCAGAAGCCGCAACGGATCGTAGCCTGCAGCATTCTTCCCACTCACAAGGCTTCGGAAATACGCTGCGGGCTTGAGGATCGAGCTCCCTGCCTGGAGGATGGCAAATATGGTGATGGCTGCCCCATCAGCGCCGAGTCTCGCAACCGCCTGCATCATGCTCTGCCTATCGACGCCCATCCACGCCGCCAGTTGCAGAGCGTGGCTGCGCAAGTCTTCCCAGCTTCTGGGGGCGTCACCGCAGAATGACATTGCGTCTGCGCAAGCGTCTTTCACTCTTCTCAGTAGATCGCTGGCTTGGTTCAGCTCGACGTTTCGAGTTCTGACGCAGTCGCTCTTATCTTTATCTTCTTTCTCGGACTTCTGATGATGCGTGACAGAGTGGCTGTCAGAGGGCGTCAATTCGGCTGCAGCGCCGACCACCTCTATCGCAATGGATGAAGCGACGGGCTCTGCGGCGCAGGGGAGCTGTGCTTCGGCAGCCGCGATTTCCTGCTCCAGATCGGATGGCTCTAGCCTGCGTCGTAGCACGGCAGCCAGACGGACCGCCTCGTCCTCCGCCCCGCGGTCCAGCAGTAGCGCCCGCAGCTCTCTCAGCCGCAGCCTCAGCAGATCCAAGGTGCGCGCTTCTGCGCGGGCGTCTTCGGCCAGCCGCGCGATCTCCGGGGCGGCCTGCAAAAAACCAGCGAGGTCCAGGCCGTACACCGCGGCGGACTCGGGGCAGGGGCCCCGCTTGGCGAAGCGCTTGCCGTTGGGGCTGGCGCGGCGGCGCAGCAGGCCGGCCTCGATCAGATCGTTCAGGCTGCGTTGCAGCGAGCGGACGCTCTTGCCGTTCATCCGCTCCTGTATCGAGGCGTTGGAGGCGAAGACCATCATGTTGCCGGACTGGCCCTTCAGGAAGGACAGCAGCGCCGCCAGCGTGTCGAGGTGGCGCGGCTTTAGGCCGAACCGGCTCTGACAGTCGCGCAGGTCGCGGAAGACCGTCCACCATGGATCAGTGGTGGACCATGTTCTGCTGGTCGCCGGCAGCGCCGACGTCGGGGAAAATCTCTGGGCCATGATCCTGTCGCAGGGCGACCGTGAGCCCATGAATGATCCAAGCCTGCCCTCAGGATCACCTGAAAATGAGCAAGTTTCATCAGTCCACCGGAAAGGTGGCGCTTGACGAGTGTGAGGAGAAGCTGCTAGATCTGTGCTACCACACAACAGACGAGGGCTCTCCGGATCATTCTGGGGGGCTCTTTCTTTTTACGGTCTCCTGTCTCTCCTTTTGCTCGATGTTGCCTGTAAGGATCCACGACGCCTCAGTCGTTGGATCCGCTCTCCTCCAGCCACCGCCCGTGCAACTCCTGGATCAATCCGTCCAGGTTCGTCGCCAGCCAGGTGCTGAATTCCGGGGCCTCTTTCTGCGAGACCTTCACCTCTAGCCCGCTTGCACTGCGCTTCACGGTCGCGATCCTGCGGCCGTCGGCGAGGCGGAGAGGGCGCGGTCCACCGCGGTGGACCAGATCATGCTGCGCTGCGGCGTCCGATTGCTGCGGTGCAGCATCACCGGAGGCGACGGCCTTTGCCGCGTTCAGGAAAGCCTCAAACCGCGCTGCACTCGACTCCGCCGCCTGCAGCGCGCGGCCCATGCGGCCGAGCAGGGCAGGGAGGTCGACGCCCTCCACCCGCGCCAGGTCGGCGAGCTCCGTCCATTTCCGCCGCCCGGTGTCATGCGCCGCGCCGATCGCCTCGATCACCGAGAGCGGGATCGCGTCGAGCACCACGACATAGCTGCTGACCGATTGCTTCGACACGCCGAGAGCCTCGCGGATCACCGTTCCGTCATAGCCTGCGTCGCGCATCGCGCCGATGAACACCGCCTTCTCGATGAAGGAGGGGTCGAGGCGGAGGTTGTTTTCCTGACCCTGGGCCAGCACCGCCGCCTTATCGTCGAGGGTGCGGACGATGGCCTTGACCGGCCCGCCGATCTGCCGGATGGCGGCAAGACGCCGCCGGCCGTAGATGACGCGGAACCGGCCGGGCTGGTCGGAAGGCCGTACCAGGATCGGCACCTGCTGGCCATGCGCCCGGATGCTGGCCGCAAGATCGGCGATATCCTCGGCGTCGAACTGCAGGCGGTCGCGCAGCCCGTCCTGATCGATCAGCGACGGGTCTAGATCGCGCACCGAATTGCTGGTGATCCGCTCGAGCCCGTCGCGGAGGCCGCCGACAGACATGGCCGAACCCATCCGGCGGGCAGGGGTGGCGGCGGCGGGCTTGTCGGCCTGGGCGAGCGAGAGCTTGTCGAGGATCTTGCGTCCCATTAGCGCCCCCAGACCTTCTGGATGATGCCTTCCAACTCGTTGCTCACGTCGTTCACGCTGCCGAGCGCCCGGTCGAGCGTGGTACGGATGAAATCCCTCGGATCGACCTCGTAGACCGTCTGGTGGGTCATGCCGGCGTCGGAGATCGCCGTGGACTTCAGCATCGGGTTGACCATCACCATGTCCTTCAGGATCGCACGAAGGTAGCCCTCGGTCTGGCGCTGCGGCCCGTCGTTCGGCTCGTAGCGGGTGACGAGGAATTTCACGAAGCTGTAGGCGATCGGCTCGCCGAGCGCGTTCGAGACCGCGTCCAGCGTCTCGGAGACCAGCTTCAGGAACTGGCTCATTGAGGCGATGTCGAGCATGCCCGGTACCACCGTCACCACCAGCCCGGTGGAGGCGGTCAGCGCCGAGAGCGTGGTGAAGCCGAGCTGCGGCGGGCAGTCGATGATCACGAGGTCATAGTCGTCCTCGACGCTCTCCAGCGCCTCCGAAAGCCGTCGGGCGAAGACCGTGTGCCGGTTGTCGCGCAGGTTGTTGGCGGTCTCGGTCTCGTATTCCGACAGCATCAGCCCGGCGGGGGCGAGGTCGAGATTGTGGAAATAGGTCTTGCGGATCACGTCACGCAGCGGCACCGGTTCGAACCGCTCGCCTTCAGGCGCGTCGAGATCGGCATAGCGAAGCGCGTCATAGATCGTGCCGCCCTCGGCGAACTCGACCTCGGGCCGGAAGCCGAAGAGGGTGGTGAGCGAGGCCTGCGCGTCGAGGTCGAGCGCCAACACGCGATAGCCGCGCAGGGCATAGCGCTGTGCGAGGTGAATCGCCGTGGTGGTCTTGGAGGAGCCACCCTTGAAGTTCACGCAGCTGATGACCTGCAACCGGTCGCCCTCGCGCCGCCCGGGGCGATAGGCCGCTGCCGACTTGCCCCGCCCGGTGCGGAACAGCACGTCGCGGATCTTGTCGATCTCCTCGGCGCTGTAATAGCGGTGGCCGCGCGCGTCGGATTCGACCTCGGGCAGGGAGCCATCCTTGTGCCGCATCCGGAGGTTGGCCGGGCTGACGCCCAAGAGGTCAGAAACCTCGCCGACCGCGAACTTGCGAAGCGTCTTGCTTCCACCCGGCTGATGCGCTTCCCTGAACTGCTCGTCGAGCGCGGAGGCCAGAGTTTCGGCGCAGGCACCCAATTGCGAACTGCTGACCGCCTGCCACATGTCATGGCTGATGGAATTCATCCTGCTGCCCTCGCTGGCCCGTTGCGGGCTCTTCTGCTCGTTTACGCTCAGGACCGAATTATAGCCTCCCGAGCGTCAATCACTGTGTTGCCACGCAACTTGCTCGCGGGCAATCATTTTTTGTTCCCGTCGAAGGATTGCTTGTCAGGCGCTTCATGCGTCTTCCGAGGGTGATTTTGCAAGGCATTATATTCGAAGAGAAATCCTGCGCCTTTGCAAGAGGGCGACCTACCGGGAGCGAGCGATTGATGAAGATGGGGCGGCAAGCTGTTGATTCAGCATGCCATATCCCGCCGTCCGAGATTGCTGAAGACGCGATGCGTCCGGGGTTTTCCACAGGCTGCCGCTTCGCAACAGGCCGATTCTCCGGGTTGCTGCTCTCCGCCGCGCCGCTGGCCAGTCCGAACAGCGGCGAACGGCGGCTTGCCCGCGGGGGCGGGGGATGACAGCATCGCCCGGGGGAGACGAGAGTTGCCATGGGAGTGAGGGCTTGGGGGCTTGCGGGGATTCTGGCTCTGGCCGGGACGATGGCGGCTGCCGAAGATTTGCGGATTCTGACCTCCTACGAGGCCGAGGTGGTCGAGCCAGTGCTCGAGGCATTTGAGGCGCGTCATCCCGGCGTCACCGTCCGCCATCTCAACAAGAACACCAACGCGGCGCTTTCCGAGCTCGTCTCCGGCAACGCCCGGGGCTTCGACCTGTTCTGGGCCTCCGCGCCGGAGGCTTTCGAAGTACTGAAGCAGGCCGGCCGTCTGCAGGGCAGCCATGTCGATTTCGCCTATTCTGCTGTCGGCTGGACCTGGCGCGCCCCCTTCGAAGGCGGGCCGCCGCAGGACTGGAACGACCTGCTCGCCCCCGACTATGCGGGGCGGATCGGCATGTCGCACCCGATGCAGTCCGGCACGACCCACAGCCTGATCGAGACGATCCTGCAGGATCGCGGCTGGACCGCGGGATGGGCTTGGCTTCTGGAGCTGTCGGGGCAGCTGAACACCATCTCGGCACGGAGCTTCGGCGTACTGGAGGGTGTGGAGCAGGGGCGTTTCGACATCGGGCTGACCATCGACTTCCTGGCGCTGAAGCGCAGCGGCGCCGGGCTGGTGTTCCGCTATGGCCGGCCGATCATCATCATCCCGGCGCGGATCGCCGTGCTGGAAGGCGGCGCTAACGCCGAGGACGCCCAGACCTTCGTCGATTTCCTGCTGTCGTCCGAGGGCCAGCGCCTGCTGCTGCGCCCCGACATCCGCCGGATCCCGGTGAACCCGGAGATCAGGGCGGAACTGGCCGAGACCCTGCTGCCCGCCGTGCGGGCGGCGCTGCAGTTCAGCTGGTCGCGATACGACCCGGGGCTGGCCAGCCGGCGATACGCGGGCGTGAACCAGCTGTTCGAGAGCTTCATCGCTCGCGACTTCCTGCGCCGCCGCGATCTCTGGTGGCGCTGGCGCGCCCTGCCGCTGGACGCTCCCCAGCGCGCCTCGGTGCGAGCGATCCTCACCCACATGCCGGTCAGCGAGCATCAGGCCCGAACGGCAGTGCTCGACCGCGAAACACTGATCCGCTGGTCGCGGGCCTCCTCGGCCCTGCTGGACCGGGCCGAAGCGGGGCTGGCGGAATGAGCAGGCCGGTCTCGATCCGGGCGCGGCTGACGCTGGCGCTGCTGGTGATCGTCTGCATCGCCGCCCTGCTGGTGCTCGCCGGCATGTATGTTGTGCTGCAGGCCGAACGCGACTTCCGCCTGCTGGCCGAGGACCGCATCCCCCGGGTCGCCCTCGCGGGGGAGCTCGCAGAATTCACCGGCGATCTGGCGGCGGTCTCCGTCGGGATCATCGCCAGCAACGGCAAGGATCCCGCCGTGCTGGCGGAGCGGGTCGAGGAGGCCGCAGCAGGGATCGCCGCCGTCCTCACCTCCTCGGCCTTGCAGCGCGCGCCTGAAGGCGAGGATCTGGCCCGGGCCGAGGCGGTGCTGCGACGGGCGCTTGCCGGCTTCAACCGCACCAGCGTGGCGCTCGGCGATCTGGCCTATCGCGCCGGCGCAACCGACCAGCAACTGCGTTGGACGCATAGCGACGTCCAGGACCAGGCCGGGGCCTTGCTGCAGGACCTGTCCTTCAACATGGATGCGGCGCTCGGCGTGCTGGTGGAAGACCCGGACCCCGCGCGTCGGGCCGCGGCCGAAGGCGGGCTGAAGCGTGACCGCCTTGCACGCGACCGTCTCGCCCGTCTCGCCTCCGAGACGGCGACCCTGACCGCGCTGCTGCTGCAGGCGCGCGGCGTGGAGGGCCTCGAGGCATTGGACGAGGTGCGCGAGCTCGGCCACGACACGCTGGACGCCATCGCCCTGCTGCGCATAGACCTGCCGGAGCGGGCGGATATCGGGCTCCTGCTGGAAAGCGTCGACCGGCTCATCGCCCTCGCGCAGGAGCCGGAGGGGATTTTCTCGCAGATGCGCGGGCAGATCACCCTCCGGACCGAGGCCGTGGACCAGCTTGCAAGCGCGCAGCAGGCGCTGTCGGAGATGCAGGCGCAGCTCAGCACGCTGGGGCGGCGCGAACGGGTAGCCGCACAGGCTGCAGCCGACGAGGCGGCCCGCGGGGTGCTTCTGGGCGCGATCTGGCTTTCGGCGCTGGCGCTGGCCGGGGCCGTCGCCAGCGCCGCCATCCTTTTGGCCTACGTGCGCAACCGCATCCTGCGGCGGCTGGAACGGCTGGCGGCGGACCTGACCCGCATCGCGGAGGGCGACGAGACGGCGGCGCTGCCGGTGAGGGGGCGAGACGAGATCGCCGACATGGCGCGCGCCGTCGAGGTGTTCCGCGCCTCCGCCGCCGAGCTGCAGCTGGCCCATTGCGACCTTTCCGCCGAGGTCGCGGAGCGGCGGCGCGCGGTGGAGCGGCTGGAACGGACCCAGCGCGATCTGGTGCAGGCCGGCAAGATGGCCGCGCTCGGCCAGATGTCGGCGGCGATCAGCCACGAAATCAACCAGCCGCTGGCCGCAATGCGGCACCGGCTGCACAACCTGCGGCTGGCCCAGCCGCAGGCCGCCGAAGCCATCGCGCGGCTTGAGGCGACGGTGGAACGGATCAGCGGCACCATCGGTCATCTGCGCCGCATTGCGCGCCGCTCCGACCACCGCCGGGTGCGGGTGACGCTTGCCGAACCGGTGGAGGCCGCGCTGGCGCTGCTGGATCACCGGCTGCATCAGGAGGCGGTGGCGGTGGAGCGCCCGGCTGAACTTGGCCGCGTCGAGGTTGAAGGCGACGAGATCCTGCTGGAACAGGTGCTGCTGAACATCTTCAGCAACGCGCTGGACGCCATCGGCGAGACCGGCCGGGGCAGCGGCAGCATCCGCCTGACGCTGGAGCAGCGCGACGACGTGCTGCTGCGGGTGACGGATGACGGGGCAGGGTTGCAGGGCCGGGCCCCCGCCGATCTGGTCGACCCATTCTTCACCACCAAGGAGGTCGGCAAGGGGCTGGGTCTCGGGCTATCCATCGCCTTCAACGTGATGCAGGACATGGGCGGGCATCTGGAGATCATGCCGGCGGGGCAGGGGGCCGAGGTGCTGCTGCGGCTCCGCCGTTGGCAGGGAGAGCGGAAGGTGGCGCATGGTTGACAGGCCGAGGGTAATGTTGGTGGAGGATGACGCCGATTTGGCGCAGGCCACCGCCGAGACACTGGAGAGCGCGGGCTTCGTGGTCGAGGCCCATGCCTCGGCCGCGCCGGCGCTGGCGGCTCTGGGGCCGGACTGGCCGGGGGTGGTGCTCTCCGATCTGCGGATGCCCGGCATGTCCGGGCTCGACATGCTGGACCGCGCCCGGGTGGTCGCGCCGGCAGTGCCGTTCATCGTCATCACCGGCCACGGCGATGTCGCGGCGGCGATCCGGGCGATGCGGGCGGGGGCGCATGACTTCCTGGAGAAGCCCTGCGACCCGGACCTGCTGATCGACATCCTGCGCCGCGCCGTCGAGATGCGGCGGCTGCAGCTGGAAAACGCGGCGCTGCGCCAGCGGCTCGCCAGCTCGGTCCTGCCGACGGACCGGCTGCTGGGGCGCTCGCCCGTGATGCAGGACCTGCGCCGGCGGGTGGCGGCGCTGGCCGGCCTGCGTGTCGATCTGCTGATCGCCGGCGAATCCGGCACAGGGAAGGAGTTGGTGGCGCGCTGCCTGCACGACATGTCGGCGCGCCGTGAGGGGCCCTTCGTCGCGCTGAACTGCGGCGCGCTGACCGAGGCGGATGTGGACCGCGAGCTGTTCGGCGTGGCGGGCGAGCATCCGGGCCGCATCGCCTCGGCCCAGGGCGGGACGCTCTATCTCGACGAGCTGGAATCCATGCCCGACGCGCTGCAGGTCCGGCTCTTGCGGGTGCTGGAAGCCCGCGAGATCACGCCGCTCGGCGGCCCGGCCCGCGCGGTGGACCTGCGCATCCTCGGCAGCGTGAAGGCCGACCCGGCGGCGCTGATCGCGGAGGGGCGGCTCCGTGCCGACCTCTATCACCGCTTCAACGCCGGCGCGCTGAAACTGCCGCCGCTGCGCGAGCGCGAGGGCGACGCGCTGCTGCTAATCGGGCATTTCGCGGACGAGGCTGCGGCCCGGCACAACCTGCCGAAGCCGGTGCTGAGCCCGACGCTGCGCCGGCAGGCCGAGTATCACCACTGGCCCGGCAATGTCCGCGAGGCGCGGAACCTGGCGGAGCGGCTGGTGATTGGGCTGGAGCCCAGCTTCGCCCCGATCGGCGGCGCGGCGCCCGTGCCGGTGGAAAGCTACGACCGCGCGATGGAGAGTTTCGAGAATCGCCTGCTGCAAGCGGCCTTGCTGCAGACCGGCGGCCGCAAAGCCGAGGCGGCGGAGCTGCTGGGCATCCCGCGCAAGCGGCTCTACCTGCGCCTGCGCCAGCACGGGCTGGCCTGACGTGTCACTTTTGCCCCATGCCGCGTGTCGGGACTGACGCGAAAAATATAATATAAACAATTACTTGATTAGAGATCCATCCCTGCGCACAGTTTTTGCGCGCCACAAGAATAGCAAGAAACCGGCGCGACTGACACGAACTGCCAGGGAGGCAACAATGCGGACCATCCTACTCACCACGGCTCTTGCTCTGGTCGCCACGGCGTCGGCGGCGCAGCAGAATGTCGTCGTGGTCACTTCTTTCCCCAAGGATCTCACCGATCCGTTCAAGGCGGCCTTCGAGGCGGCGCATCCCGACTATCAACTCGAGGTGGTCAGCCGGAACACCAACGCCTCGGTCGCCTTCCTGCAGGAAACCAAGGGTTCGAACACCACCGACCTGTTCTGGGCCTCGGCCCCCGACGCCTTCGAGGTGCTCAAGAGCGAGGGCCTGCTGGCCAAGGTCGACATCGCGGCGGAGGGCATCCCGGACACGATCGGCTCCTATCCGATCAATGACCCCGACGGCTCCTACTACGGCTTCGCCGCCTCGGGCTACGGCATCATGTACAACACCCGCTACATCGAGGCGAACGATCTGCCGGTCGCGACCGAGTGGGAAGACCTGATGCGGGCCGAGTATAACGGCCATGTCGGCATGTCCTCGCCCTCGCGGTCGGGCACGACCCATCTCACCGTCGAGACGCTGCTGCAGGGTGACGGCTGGGCGGATGGCTGGGCCAAGTGGAAGTGGATCTCGGGCAACATGAACACCGTGACCGAGCGCAGCTTCGGCGTGCCGGATGGGGTGAATTCCGGCAACTTCGGCTTTGGCATCGTGATCGATTTCTTCGGGCTGGCCTCGAAGGCCTCCGGCTTCCCGGTCGAACTGGTTTATCCCAGCGTCACCTCGATCGTGCCGGCTAATGTCGGGATCATCGAGAACGCACCGAATGCCGAGGGCGCCAAGGCCTTCGTCGAGTTCATCCTGTCGCCCGAGGCCCAGCAGGTCCTGCTGAACCCGGCGATCATGCGGCTGCCGGTGAATCCCGACGCCTATGCCCATGCGCCCGAGGGCTTCCCCAACCCGTTCTCCGAAGAGTTCGCCCCCGGCGCCATCGTCTTCGACGTCGACAAGTCGGGCACGCGCTACAATCTGGTGAACTCGCTCTTCGACGTGATGATCACCTACCGGTTGGATGATCTGCGGGCGGCGGTCGCTGCGGTGCAGGCGGCCGAGGCGGCGCATCCGGATGGCGCCGATGCCGAGGCCAAGACGCTGATCGACGAGGCCCGCACCCTCATCGAGGCGCTGCCAATCACCGAGGAGCAGTCGCTCGATCCCTCCTTCACCGGGGTGTTCCAGATCTCGCGCGCGGATCCGGCGACCGAGGTGGTCGGCCGCCAGGCCGAGGTGGAGCAGGAATGGGACGCCTTCGCCGTGGCGAACTACGCCAAGGCCAAGGAACTCGCCGATCAGGCTGCCGCGATGCAGTGACTCCGCTCCCGCTCCGGCTTGTCCGGAGCGGGGCCCTTCGGCTCCAGCGCAGGTGCTTTCATGACCCATTCCACCGCTTCCCCCGGAAGCGCCGGCGGCTTCACGCTGTTTCCGCGGCTGTCCGGGACCGCCGTCACCGGCGTCGTCATCGCCCTCTTCCTTATGGCCTTCCTGATCCTGCCGGTGGCGCAGGTGGTCTATGTGGCCTTCCTCGACGCGCGCAGCGGCGCCTTCACGCTGCAGAACTTCCAGGACTTCTTCAACACGACGCTGTTCCGCGAGAGCTTCGTCAACTCCTTCTACGTCTCGGCAATGTCCGTGGTCTTCGCCACGGTGATCGCCCTGCCGCTGGCCTATATCACCACCCGGTTCAACTTCGGCGGCGCGGTGCTGATCCAGAGCCTCGGGATCATCCCGCTGATCATGCCGCCCTTCGTCGGCGCGGTGGCGATGAGCCTGCTCTTCGGCCGCAACGGCACCGTCAACCTGCTGCTGGACCAGTATCTCGGGGTGAAGATCCCCTTCATGGAGGGGTTGAACGGCGTCATCCTGGTGCAGTCCATCCATTACTTCCCCTTCATCCTGATCAACCTCTCGGCGTCGCTGCGCAACATCGACCGCTCGATGGAGGAGGCGGCGCAGAACCTCGGCTCGTCGGGGATGCGGCTGTTCCGCCGGATCGTCTTCCCGCTGGCCATGCCGGGCTATCTCGCGGGCGCGGCGCTGGTCTTCATCAAGGTCTTCGACGACCTCGGCACGCCGCTGTTGCTGAACGTGAACACCATGCTGGCGCCGCAGGCCTATCTCAGGATCACCGGCGTCGGCATCAATGACCCGATGGGCTACGTGATCTCCTTCATCCTCGTGGTGTTCTCGGTCTTCTCGCTCTGGGCTTCCTTCCTCTTCATGCGGGGAAAGGACTACGCAACCACGCAGAAGGGCGGCGGCGGGCTGTCAAAGCGCGATCTGGGCCGCGGCGAAAAGATCACGGCCTATGCGGTGATCCTGTTCATCCTGGCGCTGGTGCTGTCGCCGCATCTGGGGCTGCTTCTGCTGGCCTTCGGCACGATCTGGTCGTTCAGCCCGCTGCCCGACGGCTTCACGCTGCAGCACTTCGGCACGGTCTTCAGCCAGTCGATGCAATACGTGAGCAACACGCTGCTCTATGCCGGAACCGCTGCGCTGCTCGACGTGATCCTCGGCACCGCCATCGCCTATATCGTGATCCGCACCGGACTGCCGGGGCGCAAGTGGCTGGACTACATGGCCACCGCGGCGCTGGCCGTGCCGGGGGTGGTGCTGGGCATCGGCTATCTGCGGCTGTTCCACGGCGTGCAGCTGCCCTTCGGCGGCGGGCCGATGGCCAGCTGGTGGGGGATCATCATCATTGCCCTCGCCATCCGCCGGCTGCCCTACGCGCTGCGCGCATGCATGGCGGCGCTGCAGCAGATCGCGCTGGCGCTGGAAGAGGCGGCGGAGAGCCTCGGGGCGACCAAGGCCTCGACCATCCGCCGCATCGTGGTGCCGCTGATGTCGGGCGGCATCCTCGCCGGCTTCGTCACCAGCTTCGCCACCGCAGCGGTGGAGCTTTCGGCCACCATCATGCTGGTGGGTCGCTCGGCCGACGCGCCGCTGGCCTATGGCATCTATCTCTTCATGCAATCGCCCTCGGGACGCGGTGCGGGGGCTGCGCTCGGCATCCTCGCGGTGGTGATCGTGGCCCTCGGCACCTACCTCTCGCAGCGCATCATCGAACGCGACCGCCGCCGCCGCGCCGCCGCCCCGGGGGCGGAGGCATGATCCCGCAGGAGAAACCAGACATGACACGATCCGACGCGGGCATCCGCATCGAGAACCTCCACCTGTCCTTCGGCGAGACCAAGGTGCTGGAAGGCATCGACATGGAGATCCGGCCGGGCGAGTTCTTCGCTTTCCTCGGCCCCTCCGGCTCGGGCAAGTCCACCCTGCTGCGGGCCATCGCCGGCTTCGGCCCGCGACCGCAGGGCCGCATCCTGATCGGCGACCGCGACATCGCGGACCTGCCACCGTGGAAGCGCAACGTCGGGATGGTGTTCCAGTCCTACGCGCTCTGGCCGCACATGACGGTGCGCGCCAACGTCGCCTTCGGGCTGGAGGAGCGCCGGATGCCGCGGCGCGAGATCAGTCCGAAGGTGGAGGCGGCGCTTGATCTGGTCGGGTTGCTGCATCTGGCCGACCGGATGCCCGCCCAACTCTCGGGTGGCC
>NZ_PZKG01000067.1 GCF_003034985.1 Cereibacter changlensis JA139 | reverse complement strand
CTCATTCCGCCGGCTCCAGCCGGGTGCGGCGGCGTTCGGCGACAAAGACCGCCGTCTGCCCCGCCGTGCGCTTCGTCCAGATCAGCATTCCGGACAGCGTCATCATCGACAACAGGATCCCGAACAGAAAATACACCAGCTTCAGCCAGACCCCCAGAAAATCGCCGGTATGCAGCGGGCGCATCGAACCAGTGACCAGTTCGACCGCGCTGTAATCGGCAAGCCGGCGCAGCTTCACCACCTCCCCGTCATAGGGGTTGATCGCGGCGCTCTCGAACAGCAGCGGATAGGATCCGCGCCCGTAGATCTCCAGCGGCGCGAAGGCGTTCGAGGGCATCCAGAGGCTGTCCAGCTTCATGCCGGGATGCACCGACCGGGCGGCAGCGATGGCCGCATCGAGGCTCAGCGGCGACAGGTCCGACCGCTCGGCCACCTGCGGCACGCTCTCGCGGGGCAGCACGGTGGGGACGCCCGAGGTCGAAACGGTGACGCCCACATCCGACAGCACCGCCTCGACCAGGAACCAGATCGCGGTGACCGACATGATGGCGATGAAGGGGATCGACCAGATGCCCGCCAGGCGGTGGAAGTCGCCCCAGAAGATCCGCGCTCCCTTGCCGATCCGCAGCCGGGGCTTGGCATAGGCGCGCCAGAACTTCTTGTAGACGAGGATCCCGGTCACCAGCGACCCGAGCATTGGGATGCCGAGGATCGAGACGGCGTACCAGCCCCAAGAATAGCCATTGGTGAAGGGCAGGAACAGCCAGCCATGCAGGGCGCGCAGGAAGTAGCGGAAGCTGACCGTCCCCGCCTCGCCCTGCACCCGGCCGTCGTAGGGATTGACGTAGAGCGTCGCCTCCCGCCCCTCCGCATCGCGCACCGAGACCGTGGGCGCGAAATGGTTCTCGACGGGCCAGCCGACCCAGACGAGCGCGTCGCCCGGTCTTTGCGCCAGGACGGCCTCGACCAGCGCGTCGGTCCCCAGCCGCTCCCCGGCCCCATCGGGCTTGCTGGCGCGGACCGCCGGATCGGCGAGCCAGACAAGCTCGTGACTGACCGTAGCAAGGGTGCCGGTGACGCAGATGAAGAAGACATAGGCCCAGAGCGGCAGCGCGATCCAGCCATGCAGCAGCAGCCACAGCTTGGCCAGACTGCCCTTCGAGCGCTTGGGGGTCACGGATTTTATCTGCGCCTCGTGGGGCATGGCGTTCACCTATTCGTCATCGGCCTCTCTATAGCAAAGATTCCTGACAAGAACAGTATGTTTCTCGCGCCCGCCAGATCCGCGCTGCAGTGCCCTCTGCGGGATGTCGTTCCAGGCGGCTGCCTGCCTCTCGCCCTTGCCGAAAACTCCCGCAGCTTGCCCTTTCCTCAGGCAGCGGCATCGTCTCAAGCCTGCCGCAGCATCGCTTCCTGTGGTATGTGGCTGCCGTAGGGGCTAGACGCGTCCCACCCCTTGATCCGGAGCCGACTGATGATGCTGAAAACCCTGAAACGCGGCGTGGCCCTAATGGCGACGATCGCCGCCACCCCGACTCTCGCCGCCGAAGCCTTCGCGCCGAAGGTTCTGGTGATGGCGATGTTCGAAGCCGAGGCGGCGCCGTGGTTGAAGAGCCTCGACCTGCCCGAGAAGATCGTCGTCCCCGGCCTGCCGAAGGACTTCAACGCGCTGTCCTGCAACGCGGATCTCTGCGTGATGACCACGACGATGGGCTATGCCAACGCCGCCAGCTCGGCCATGGCCGTCGGGTTCTCCGACCAGCTGGATCTGTCGCAGTCCTATGTCCTGATCGCGGGCATCGCCGGGGTCGACCCTGCGAACGGCACGCTCGGCTCGGCGGCATGGGCCGATCACGTTGTGGATGCAGGGCTGGTGCACCGCATCGACAGCCGCGACGCGCCGGAGGGCTGGACCAGCCAGATCGTCGAACTGGGGGCGAAGGCTCCCGGAGAGAAGCCCGGCTGGGCCGCAGGCACCGAGGTCTTCACGCTCAACCCGGCGCTGGTCGCCGCCGCCTATGAGGCGACCAAGGCTGTCGAACTCGCCGATGGCGACGAGGCGGCGGCGTACCGCGCCACCTACACCCAGGATGCGGCCAAGGCGGCTCCGCAGGTGATGATCTGCGCCTCGGTATCCGCTGACACCTATTGGCATGGCGCAACCATCGCACAGGAGGTTGCCGATCACGCCGGGCTGTTGACCGACGGAGCAGCCGACTACTGCATGAGCCAGATGGAGGACAACGCGACGCTCACCGCCCTGTCGCGGGCAGCCGAGGCCGGACGGCTGGACATGGACCGCGTGGCGGTGCTGCGGACCGCCTCGAACTTCGACCGGGCCGCCGAGGGACAGGAAACCGCGGCCTCGCTCTCCGCGAAATCGGGCGGCTTCGGTCCCGCGACCGAAAATGCTTATCGCGTGGGGCGGGCCTTCGCCGAGACGGTGATAGCCGACTGGGACCGCTTCTCCAAGGGGCTGCCGCGGGAGTGACGGGCCGGAACGGGGCGAGGCAGGGCGTTCCGCCTTGCCCCGCCCCGGGTTCCTGCTTCTGTAACGCAGCAGGTCAGGCTTGTGCCGGCCGTCGCGCCGTCATCAGGAAGAACCGAATCGGTCGCCCATCGGCATCTGGGGTGGCTTGGCGTTCATGCCGCCCCTGGTGCGCACGATCAGACGACCGCGGCGGCTCTCTTCACCGCCACGGCACAATCGCTGACTATAACCGGCTGCCGGAAAGCGCGCGGTAGCGTCGCTCGAAATAGACCATCGGGGAGTAGTCAACCTCGGTGCCGATCACAGTCTCCACAACGCGCCCAAAGAGGACGCTATGTGTGCCGACCTCTTCGATCTGGCCGACCTGGCAGTCGAGGACGGCCATTGCGCCCATGAGGACCGGAGATCCAGTCTCCGCAATGCCCCAATCGCCAGATTGGAAGCGCTGGTCGCGCGCCTCAGGGCTGGCGAACCGATCGGCTATCCGACGGTGACTTTCCGCCAGGAAGTTCACTGCGAAAACCCCGCCGCGGCTGACATCGGCATGCATCGATGCCCCGCTGTTGATGCAGACCAGGATTGTCGGAGGGTCGGCGGTGACAGAAGTGACTGCGGTGGCGAGCATGCCAAGCGGTCGGCCATCGACGGTCCGTGTCGTCACCAAGGCGACGCCGGCAGCGTGACGGCACATCGCTTCCCGAAACTCGGCCGATCCTATGTTGGTCTTCTCGGTGGCGGTCATCGCTATACCCCGTGGCTTGAAATCACATGCGGTTCAGAACGAGGCGGAAAGCCCGCCGTCGCCGTACAGGATCTTGCCGGACATGTAGTCCGAGGCCTTCGAGGCCAAATAGATCACCGTGCCACCCAGTTCGTCTGGCTCCCGCCAGCGACGCGCCGGGACGCGGGTCACCCGATCCTCGTAAAGCGCGGGATCCTGCACGATGGCTTCGTTCATGCCGGTCAGGAAATAGCCCGGACCGATGCCGTTCACCTGGACATTCGCCCCCGCAACCTCGGCGGCCAGCGCCCGCGTCAGCATACGGAGCCCACCCGTGGCGCTGGCGTAGGGCACGACCCAAGGACGGCCCAGTTCGCCCAGAACCGACACCGTGTTGATGATCTTGCCCGCCTTGCGCGCGATCATCCCCGGCAGAACCGCGCGGCAGGCCATGAACGGGCCGGTCATATGGGTTTCGACCATCGCCGCCCGATCTCCGTCAGTGACGTCGACGAAGGCCGAGCGAGCGGCGATGCCCGCGTTGTTCACGAGGATGTCGACGCGATCGTGCCGCTGCTCGACCCTCGCGACCAGCGCGTCGATGTCGGCGCGGCGGGTCACGTCGCACAGCTCGCAGTCGGCCTGCCCCCCCGCCTCCCGGATCGCCAAGGCGACTTGGTCCAGCGGCTCGGCGCTGCGACCGGTCAGAGTAACGACGGCCCCGGCCGCGGCCATCGCCGCTCCGGTGACGATGGCCACCTTGCCAGACAGATCGAACACCGCGGACATGGCCTCTCTCAAGGCTGTCGCCCCTCCGCCCGGCCTCAGACAGCGGCCTGCCGGGTCGCGAAACCCTGCCATTCGGCGAGGATCGGCACCGCAATGTCCTGCATGGCGATGGTGTCGACGAAGATGTGCTGGGTGGCCACATGGATGTCGCGCATGCAGCGGCCCAGGTCGCTTGGGTTGCGGAGCGATTCCGAACCACCCATCACGTGACAGAAGCGCACGACCTCCGAGGCGACCTTGTGCACGAAGATGCAGTTCTGCCGGAAGCGCGCCCGCATCGCCGGGGTCAGTTCGCCGCCGGCTTCCAGATGGTCCTGAATCTCGCCATAGAAGCGCAGGGTGAAATCGCGGGCGGCGTGATACGATGCCTCGTGATAGGCGAAGTCGTGACGGAACACCGGCTGCTCTCCCAGCACGGTGGCATAGGCTGGGCGCTTCTTGCCGAAAGCGATGCGGGTGATCTCCTCCAGCGCGCGCCGCATCACGCCGAGGGCGAAGCCCGTGTGCCCGGCGCAGGCGAGACCGGCTATGCCGATATCGTAGAGCCGCCAGTCGCGCGGGCTGCGGGTGATGCTCCGCTCGTGGTGAAAGCCCTCCGGGACCGTCACATCGGTCAGGCTGTAATCGACGCTGCCGGTGCCGCGCAGACCCATCACGTCCCATTCATGCTCGAACTTCACCTCTTCGCGCGGGCGCCAGCAGACCCGCACCACCGGCGAGCCGTCGGGCAGCTTGCGCATTGCCTTGTCGTCCATGACGAACATGCCCGACCCGACCCAGGTCGCGTGCAGCGAACCGCTGCCAAAACGATACTTGCCGCTGCCCTGCAGCGCGCCGTTAGTCTCGACCGCCATGCCGCCCGGCCCAAGCATCCCGGCCATGATCGGCTTCTCCGGGCCACCATAGATCTCGGCCACCGCCTCGTCGCTGCAGAAGGCATAGGGCACGGCGGTGCCGGTGGAATTCGCCATCAGCGACCATCCCGCCGATCCGTCGGCCGCCGCGATCTCTTCCCAGGCCTCCATGCAATCGACCATCGGCGCCTGAAAGCCGCCTGCCTTGGCCTCGAGCAGCATCCAGAACAGTCCGGCGTCCTTCATGGCCTGCACGACTTTGGGCGTCATGGTGCCGAGCGCTTCCGAGGCTGCGGCCTCGGCCCGGACGATGGGGGCGATACGGCGGGCGCGCTCGAGAGATCGACATCTTGGCCGAGACCGGCACGCCGGTCACCCATGCGCCTCCGGGCCGCAACACGCCTGTGGTGGAGATGATGGCCCGCGGCATCACGCTGGCCGTGACCACCGACGGCACCGCGCCGAACCGCTTCTTCGACCTGCTGCAGACCGCGCGGCTGTTCCAGTCGGTCCAGCATGTGCTGCGCGGCCATGACCGCTATTTCTTCCCGCCCGGCAAGGTGCTGGAGATGATCACCATCGACGCAGCGAAGGTGCTGGGGCTGGATCACGAGATCGGCTCGCTGGAGCCGGGCAAGAAGGCCGATATCGTGGTGCTGGACATGCGCGCCCCGCATCTGACCCCGGATTGGCAGCCGGTCCATCGCATGATCGCCCAGGCGGTCGGGCATGATGTGGAAACGGTGATGGTTGACGGGCGGATGCTGATGGAAGACCGGCGCATCACATCGGTGGATGAGGGCGCGGCGCTGGCCGAAGGCAATCGCATCGCCCGCCAGCTGGTGGCCCGGTCCGGGCTGGACGCGCATCTGCGCGATCCCGGCTGGGGCCAGCTCTACCGCACCTTCGACGCGCCGGTGACCCTGCCCGAGGGCTGAAGTCGGCGGCATGGCGCCTTGCGCGACAGGGGCAGATCGGCCGTGCTGCCGGGCCATTCTGGTCACCCACCACCTGGGTTTGCCGATCCGGGCCTGATCGGCGGCCTGAGGGGGGGTGCACCGAGGCATCCGCCCGCTGCCCGATCGCCTTTCCGCTGCGGGTCGATCCCGCTCAACCGCAGCGGCCCCTTCAATGCGCGGCGCTCAGCCGCCATTGGCAGAAGTGAGCGAACGGCCTATCGGTGCAGGGATTGGTGCAAATCGCATCCGTACCCCCGAGGCCGCTTGATGATCTTGCGTGAAAACGTCCATATCCTTCGCCCGGTTGAAGAGCTTGATTACTACGACGCGCGCTCGATCCTCCTTCCTGCCGCCATCTCCCCGCTTGAGGCATGGAATCTGATCGCCGCCGGTCCGCAACCTGTCTTGCGCGCGGCGTTCTGGATCAGAGACGCCATATCCGCGCGGTTTGGCGTGAAGAAGATCGGGGGCTTCTCGGGCGAGCGGAAAGACGCGGTCCGGGTCGGCGAGCGCCTGGATTTCTTCCTCGTCGAGCACGAGATGCCGGACGCTTTGGTTCTCACCGAACGGGACCGCCATCTGGATGTCATGACCTGCATCTCGACGTCTGACCGCCGGCTGACGATCACCTCTTCCGTGGTCACGCACAATGCATTCGGACGCGCCTACATGCTTCCGGTCGGTCCCGCGCATAAGCTGATTGTCGGCGGCATGCTGCGGCGAATTGCAAGACGCCTGGAAAAGCCGAAGCTGGCGAACACGGACGGTTGAGCGCCGCGTCAGTGAACGGATTGCCCCTCGGTCCGCATGGCCGCCAATGTCTGAGCTTCCCCACTTTCGATCTCGGGCAGCTGAGCGCAGGTCCGGCCCGCCGCGCAAACTGTCTTGTCCGAAAGGGCCCGAGCCGGGAAGTCCGCATCCCCGGCCGATTGGCGAAAGCCATCATTGCCCACGCCGGGATGTTCTCCTAAAGTTCCCGCAGCGCAGGGAGGAGACTGTCCGGATGGCACAAGGCAACCCAGAGCAGGGCGGGCAAACCGACAACATCCCCTTGGCGGTCAGCACCATCATCCTGACGGTGCTTGCGCTTTCCCTGGGCGATGCGCTGATCAAGATGACCAGCGGGAACTTCGTCATCTGGCAGATCTTCGTGCTCCGCTCGCTGATCGCCATCCCGGTCCTCGTCGCGGTCATGGTCGCGAAAACACCGGGGAGACTCCGGCTGCCCGATGCGATGCCCTGGGTCGCCCTGCGCAGCCTGATGCTGGTCGGCATGTGGGTCTGCTACTATCTTTCGCTCCCCAACCTGACGCTTTCGGCGGCGGCCGCCGCCTATTACACGCTGCCGATCTTCATCACCCTGTTCTCGGCCCTGTTCATGGGGGACCGCATCTCACGCACCGCCTGGGCCGCCGTGGTCCTCGGGTTTCTGGGAGTCCTGCTGATCCTGCGCCCCAGGGCCGGGGATTTCAACGCCTATGCCATCCTGCCGCTGATTTCGGCCATGCTCTATGCCGGAGCGATGATCCTGACCCGCACGAAATGCCGACAGCAGGATCCCATCCTGCTTTCCCTCGTGCTCAACATCGGCTTCGTCATCGTCGGCGGCGTGGCTGCGGCCATTATCCTTCTGCTGCCGGAGACCTCGCGGCAGGGGTTCCTGCTGGCTGCCTGGGCGGGCATGGGACCGGCAGAGTGGGTGTCCATGGCCTTGCTGGCGACGGCGATCCTGATTGGAAGCATCGGCGCGGCCATCGCCTATCAGAATGGACCTCCGGCGATGATCGGGGCCTTCGACTTCGCCTATGTCGGCTTTGCCGTCATCTGGGGCTTCATCTTCTTTGCCGAGGTTCCCGACGTGACCTCTCTGCTCGGCATGCTGCTCATCGTGGGCGCCGGAATCCTGTCGTTGCGGCAGTGACGGTTCCGGGATCTCCTTTTGCGGGATGCCGTGGCCGTGCTGGCTCGCCACATGGGTAGCGCAGGACCGTCGCCGCAGATAGCCTATCGCCCCGGCGAGGGCGTTCCCTCGCAGGACCGGGCCTATGCCTCGCCCTCTCCCCCGTCGAAGGCGGCGCGGTAGTCGCTGGCGGTCTGGCCGGTATGGGCGCGAAAGCGGCGGGCGAAGTAGGCGGGATCGTCGTAGCCCAATTGCCAGGCGATGCGCTGCACCGGCATGCGGGTGTAGACCAGCGAACGGCAGGCCTCGCGCATCAGCTCGGCCTCGATCAGCGCCTTGGGCGACTCGCCGGCATGGTCCCGGCACAGCCGGGCGAGGTGGCGCGGCGACAGCCCGAGGGCGGCGGCATGATCGGCCACGCTCATCCGGTTGCGCGCCGTGCTGCGCACGCGGTCGAGAAACCGCGCCACCCGCTCCGCGTCCCGCCCGGCGGGTTGCCGGCTCTGCGCCGCTTCGGTCGCGGCCTCGGCGATCCGGCAGGCCAGCCCGACCGATGCGGCGCGCAGCGACAGGCGGCGGAGCGGCGACTTGCACTGGTAGAGATCGGCGATCCGGGCGAATTCCGTCCCGATCCCCTCCGGCGCCGCGATGACCAGAGGCTGCGCCAGCGCAGCCGTCGGCGCATCGGCAGCGAAGATCTCGGGGAAATCATCGGCGGGCAGCGTCAGCACATAGCCCTCCGCCCCGACCGAGAAGCGGAAGCCATGCACGCTGCCGCGCGGGATGTTCACCAGCACCGGCGGCGCGGCCTGCATGCCCTGCCCGTCCACGGTCAGCTGCAGGTCGCCCGCCTGCAGGAACAGGATCTGGTGCAGCGCCAGATGCCGGTGCGGCGCGATCCGCCACTCCAGCCCCGCGGCCCGGTCGACGATGCGCTCGATATGCATCACGTCGGGAAAGACCCGGCGTTCGCCATAGAGCTGCCATGCGGGAATTGTGCTGTCCATGTCCGAAAAGTGCCAGACTTTCCCCGTTCCGTCCATTCCCGCCCCGACGCAACCGCGTAATCTTGCATCCTGGGCGGAGGATTTATGCGGACACAGGTCGCCATCATCGGCGGAGGGCCTTCGGGGCTGCTCCTGTCGCAACTGCTGAACCGGGCGGGCATCGCCACTGTGGTGCTGGAACGGCGCAGCCGGGACTACGTGCTGTCGCGCATCCGGGCCGGCATCCTCGAGACGGGGACCGTCGATCTGCTGCGCGAGGCGGGGGCCGGTGCCCGGATGGACGTGGAAGGCATCCCGCATGACGGCTGCCTTCTGGCCGACAATGGCGAGATGTTCCGCATCGACTTCGACGCTGCCTGTGGCCGGAAGGTGATGGTCTATGGCCAGACCGAGGTGACGCAGGATCTCTATGACGCGCAGGACGCGATCGGCGCCACGATCTTCAACGAGGCCACCGATGTCGCGCTGCACGATGTCGACAGCGACGCGCCCCATGTGACCTTTAGGCACGGGGGCGCGGATCACCGGCTCGACTGCGACGTGATCGCGGGCTGCGACGGCTTCCATGGCATCAGCCGCCAGAGCATCCCAGCGGCGCTCCGGCAGGAATTCGAGCGG
Organism: Cereibacter changlensis JA139; assembly: GCF_003034985.1. GTDB lineage: Bacteria > Pseudomonadota > Alphaproteobacteria > Rhodobacterales > Rhodobacteraceae > Cereibacter > Cereibacter changlensis. Next base: position 12,899 of record NZ_PZKG01000067.1, on the reverse strand, counting down.
ATCTACCCCTTCGGCTGGCTCGGCATCCTGTCGCGCACCCCGCCGGTGACCGACGAGCTGATCTATGCGCGCTCCGACCGCGGCTTCGCGCTTGCCTCGCTGCGCAATCCGATGCTGTCGCGCTACTATGTGCAGGTGCCGCTGACCGACCGGGTCGAGGACTGGTCGGACGAGGCCTTCTGGACCGAGTTCCGCGCCCGCCTGCCCGCCGAGGTCGCCGCCCGGCTCGTCACCGGGCCGAGCATCGAAAAATCCATCGCGCCCCTGCGCAGCTTCGTCTCCGAGCCGATGCGCTGGGGGCGGCTGTTCCTCTGCGGCGACGCGGCCCATATCGTGCCGCCGACCGGGGCGAAGGGGCTGAACCTTGCCGTCTCGGATGTGCATTACCTCTGCGAGGCGCTGATCCAGCGCTACCGCACCGGCTCCGAAGCCGGGCTCGACGGCTATTCCGCCCGCGCCCTCGCCCGGGTCTGGCAGGCGATGCGCTTTTCGTGGTCTATGACCACGATGATGCACAGCTTCCCCGAGCATGGCGGCTTCGACCGGCGGATGCAGCAGACCGAACTGGCGCTGCTGCAACGCTCCGAAGCGGCGCGTCGGCTGATGGCGGAAAACTACACGGGGATGCCGTTCTGAGCGCGCGATGGCGGCCCATGCCTCCGGGCCCGCTGCGGCAGAGTCCGCGCGTGGTCTGGTTTTCAGGGCCGATCCGCGTGGCCCATGGGGCAGCGCAGCGGCATCTGGAAAGCAGCGGGCCGATGATCGACGACCACCCCGGCACCCTTCGGCGGCGCCAGGATGAGCGGCTTCGGCGGTCGCTGGGCGCTGGCCGGATTTTGTGAGACACGCTGTTTCACCGGCCCCGGCTGAGCGCCTCGCGACTACAGGTTTACAGGAGAGAGGAACACCATGAACATATCCATGCTGATCGGCGGCAAGGACACCGCGGCCGCCGAGGGCCGGACCTTCGAGCGCCGCGACCCGTTCACCGGCGAAGTGGCCACCGTCGCGCCCGCCGCCTCCGCCGAGGATGCCCGCGCCGCGGCAAGGGCCGCCGGGGCCGCCTTCCCGGGCTGGGCGGCGACCGCCCCCGCGGCGCGGCGAAAGCTGCTGCTGAAGGCCGCCGACGAGATGGACGCGATGACTCCCGAGATCATCGCCACCGCCATCGCGGAAACCGGCGCCACCGGGCCGTGGATCGGGTTCAACTGCATGCTCGCGGCCAATATCCTGCGCGAGGCCGCCTCGATGACGACGATGATCACCGGCGAGGTGATCCCCGCGAACAAGCCCGGCACGCTCGCCATGGCGCAGCGCAAGCCGCTCGGCGTCTGCCTCGGCATCGCGCCCTGGAACGCGCCGCTGATCCTCGGCACCCGCGCCGTCGCCACCGCCATCGCCTGCGGCAATACCGCGATCCTCAAGGCGTCCGAACTGAGCCCGGCCACCCATCTCGCCATCGGCGAGGCCTTCCGCCGCGCGGGCTTCCCCGAGGGCGTGATGAACGTGGTGACCAACGCGCCCGAGGATGCGGCGGAGATCGTCGCGGCGCTGATCGAGGCGCCCGAGGTGCGGCACATCAACTTCACCGGCTCGACCGCGGTCGGCCGGATCATCGCCGAGAAGGCCGCGACCCAGCTGAAGCCCGTGCTGCTGGAGCTGGGCGGCAAGGCGCCGCTGATCATCCTCGACGATGCCGATATCGAGGCCGCGGTGAACGGCGCCGCCTTCGGCGCCTTCATGAACCAGGGCCAGATCTGCATGTCCACCGAGCGGATCATCGTGCTCGACGGGATCGCCGACCGCTTCGTCGCGGCGCTTGCCGCCAAGGCCAGCGCCCTGCCCGCCGGCAACCCGCGCGACAAGGTGGTGCTCGGCTCGCTGGTCACGCCGCAAGCCGCCGAGAAGATGGACCGCATCATCGCGGATGCGGTCGCCAAGGGCGGCAAGGTGATCGCCGGCGGCACGCGCGACGGGGCGGTGGTGACGGCGACGCTGATCGACAACGTCACCTCCGACATGATCATCTACACCGACGAGAGCTTCGGCCCGGTCAAGCCGATCATCCGCGTCAAGGATGACGAGGAGGCCATCGCGGTGGCCAACGACACGCAATACGGCCTCTCCTCGGCGGTCTACGGCTCCGACATCACCCGCGCGCTGTCGGTCGCCGACCGGATCGAGAGCGGCATCTGCCACATCAACGGGCCGACCGTGTCGGACGAGGCGCAGATGCCGTTCGGCGGCGTGAAGGACTCGGGCTACGGGCGTTTCGGCGGCAGGGCGGGCATCGAGGCCTTCACCTCGACCCGCTGGGTCACCATCGAAGACCCGCACCAGCATTTCCCGTTCTGATTCTCACCGCAGAACGCGAGAGGCCGCCCGAAAGGCGGCCTCTTTTCCCTCGGGGGCTGGAGCCTCAGCCCTGCGCCGTCTCGATATGCCGCACCAGCCGCAGCAGGGCCCGGCCGACCGGCGTTTCGATCCCCAGCGCCTCGGCCTGAGCGACGATGATGCGCAGCGACCGCTGCGGCGGAACCTGCGCGGTGGGCGCGGCGGATCTCGACCGGATCCGAAGCCAGGGCTTCTCGACCAACAACGGCGAGGCATCGGCGCCGTCGCCGTCCCGATCCTCGACGACGAGGGCGCAATGCCGCTGACCCTGAGCATTTTCGGCATGCAGCACCGCTTCGACAGCGCCATGCTCGTCCGCGCCCTGCCCATGCTGCGGCAGACTGCGGCGAATATCACGCAAACGCTGACGCGATGAGAGCGGGCATGGCCTGAACCTGTCGCATGTGCAGCGCCGGGCGGCGGCGCGGCAGCTCCCGATGGATTGGGCGTTGCTCTTGCTCCGGAGCTCGACCAATCTGCCGGGAGCGACAGCCTGGAGATGAGAAGATGACGACATTCGACCCCGAAGCCCTCGACCACGCGCTGGACCGGCTTGCGCAGAACTATCCCGGGCCGGGGGGCGTTGCGGGCGTCGTGAAGGACGGGCAGGTGATCGCGCGGCGGGCCTGGGGCTATGCCGATCTGGCGGCGCGGCGGCCGATGCAGGCGGAGACGCGGCTGCCGATCTGCTCGATCTCCAAGCAGTTCACCTGCGGGGTGCTTCTGGCGACGGTGGGCGATCCGGCGAAGCTCGACGCCGGCGTGGCGGCCTTTCTGCCGCAGTTCACCGGGTCGTTGCCGACGGTGCGCCAGCTTTGCGACAACCAGTCGGGCCTGCGCGACTACTGGGCGCTGACCGTGCTGCAAGGGGCCGAGGCGAGCCAGACCTTCCGGCGCGAGGATGCGCTGCCGCTGATCGCGCGGATGAAGACCGGGCATTTCCCGCCCGGTTCGGCCTATTCCTACTGCAACTGCAACTTCCGCATCGTGTCGGAGCTGATCGAGGCCGAGACCGGGCGCGCCCTGCCGGACCTCTATGCCGAACACATCTTCGGCCCAGCCGGGATGACCAGCGCCGAACTGACCTCCGACACAAGGCATCCCGCCGATGACGCGGTAGGCTACGAGGGCAATGACGCGACCGGGTTCTTTGCCGCCGACAACGGCATCTTCTGGATCGGCGATGCCGGGATTTCCGCCTCGCTCGACGACATGCTGGCCTATGAGGCCTGGATCGACACCACGTGCGACGACGAGGCCAGCCTCTACCGTCGCCTGTCGGCGCCGCCGAGCTATGCCGATGGCACGCCTGCGAGCTACGGCTTCGGCCTGTCGCACGAGACGGTTGCCGGGGTCCGGGTCACCGGTCATGGCGGCGCGCTGCGCGGCTTCCGGGCGCAGCGGTTCCATGCGGCGGAGGAGCGGCTGTCGGTGGTGGTGATCTTCAACTACGAGGCCAGCGCCCATGCCGCCGCCGCCTCGCTGCTGCAGGCGGCGCTGGGACATGCGGCTGCGAAGGGCCAGCGGCCCGCGGGCTGGGCGGGCCAGTGGCTCGACCCAGCAAGCGGGCTCCTGCTGCGCGTGGCCGAGGATGCCGAGGGGCTGACCCTGCGCTTCGCCACCGGGCCGGACCGGCTGATCCTCGGCGCGGATGGAGTGGCGCGGGGGCCGGGCGTCGCCCTGCGCCGCGACGGCGGGGATCTGGTGATGGAGCGCGGCTCGGACAATCTGCAGGTCCGCGCGCGGCCCCTGCCTCTTCTGGAGGTCGCAGACGGCAGCGATCTGGCGGGCTATTATCGGTCGGAGGAGCTGGAGGCCGATCTTCTGATCGAGGCGCGCGATGGCGGCGTCTATACGGGCTTCGCGGGCATGCTCGGCGAGGGGCCGATGGAGCGGGTGCAGCCCGCGGGGCCCGATGTCTGGGTGGTGACGACACGGCGCTCGATGGATGCGCCTGCCCCCGGCGACTGGACGCTGCAGCTGCGTCGCGATGCGGCGGGCGGGATCGCGGGCCTGACGCTCGGTTGCTGGCTGGCGCGCGGCATCGACTACAGCCGCGTCTGAGAGAAGAGGGCCGCCCAAGCGAGGGCGGCCCCTGCCGGGTCAGTTCTTCACGGTATCCTCGAGGAAGAACCGCCCCAGCGGGTTCTGGGTGAAGCCCTCGATATTGGCGCGGCTCACGTTGATGAAGGGGCTGTAGTAGAGGTCGATCCAGTGGGTATCGGCCTTCGACAGCTCCTGGATCTTCATATACATCGCCTCGCGCTTGGCTGCGTCCATCTCCAGCCGGGCGTCGGCCACCAGCTGCTTCACCTCGTCGTTCTGGTAGCGCGTCATGTAGTTCATGTTCACGTCATGGCCGAGCACGAAGGTGGTCTTCTGGTCCGGGTCGAGGATGTCGTTGGTCCAGTACATCACCGACAGGTCGTATTCTCCGTTCAGCAGCATGTCCCAGGTCATGCTCGGGTCCATCTTCTGCAGGTTCACGGTAACGCCCGCCCCGGCCAGCTGCTGCTGCAGCAGCACTGCGATCTGCTCGTCAACCTCGTTGCCCGCATTCACGACGTAGTCCAGCGTCACGCCTTCGGCCCCGGCTTCGGCCAGCAGGGCCTTCGCCTTCTCGGGATCGTAGGGGCGCAGCAGGTTGGCGTCGTTGTGATAGAGCGCACCGGCAGGAATGTAGGAATTCGCCACCTGCGCCTGACCGAAGGTCACGGTGTCGATGATCGCCTGCTTGTCGATGGCGTAATCCAGCGCCTCGCGCACCTTGGGATCGTTCAGCGGCTCGTGCTCGTGGTTCAAGAGCAGATGGTCCTCCCGCGTCGAGGGATCGGCGGAGACCTTGAGGTTGGGGTCCTTCTTCAACTCCTCAACCCGCGAGAAGGGCACGAAGATCGCGGCATCCAGCTCGCCCGCCTGCACGCTCAGCATGCGGCTGTTGTCGTCGGGCACCGAGATCCACTCCACCCCGTCGAGGCTGACCCGGTCGGCCTCCCAGAACTCGGGGTTCTTCTTCAGGATCACCCGGTCGCCGCGCCGCCATTCCTCGACGGTGAAGGCGCCCGAGGCGATGGGCTTCTCGGCATAGGCCTCCTCGCCCATCGACTCCATCCCGGCCTTGGAGACCACCGAGACGGCGGGCATGGCCATCGTCGACAGGAAGGGGGCGGAGGCGGTCTTCAGCGTGACCACGAGGGTCTTCGCGTCGGTCGCCTCGGCGGTGTCGATGACGCTGTAGCTGTCGGACCAGAGCGACAGCTCGTTGTCGCGGATGCGCAGCAGGGTGAAGGCGGCATCCTCGGCGGTGATCGGCGTGCCGTCGGAGAAGTTCGCGTCGCGCAGGTGGAAGGTGTAGGTCAGCCCGTCTTGCGAGATATCCCAGCTTTCGGCGAGACCCGGCTCCAGCTTGGTGCCGGTCTTGTCGACGCGCACCAGCACGTCATAGACGTTGGAGAACACCCAGAAATCGACGTTCTGCGCCGTGGCGATCGGATCGAAGGTGGTGCCATCCTCGCGCCGACCGATGGTCAGCACGCCCGCGGCCTCGGCGATGCTGCCGAGACCGAGGCTCACGGTCAGCGCGATCAGGCCGACGCGGGCCCATTTGCGTGTCATGTCGTCAATCCTTCCTGTTGGAGTCCGGTTTCTGAAATTGCCCCGGCCTCGCCACCGCCGAGAGGCCGGTCGGGGTCGATGCTGGGGATGGCCGCGATCAGCGCCGCGGTATAGGGATGCGCGGGACGCGCGAAGATCTCGGCCGAGGCGCCATCCTCGACGATGCGGCCGTGCTGCATGACGACCACGCGCTCGCAGAGCCTGCGCACGATGGCGAGGTCATGGGCGATGAAGATCAGCGTCAGCCCGTGATCCTGCACCAGCCGCCGGAACAGCGCGACGATCTGCGCCTGAATGGTCACGTCGAGCGCGGCCACGCATTCATCGGCCACGATCAGCGTCGGATCGACCGCCAGAGCCCGGGCGATCCCGGCGCGCTGGCACTGCCCGCCACTCATGCTGCGTGGACGGCGGGCGGCGAAATCGCGCTCCAGCCCCACCATGTCCAGAAGCTCGCCGATCCGCGTCGGAATCCGCTCGGCCGGCACCTTGCCCTGCACCCGCAGCACCTCGGCCAGCGTCTCGCCGATGGTCATGCGGGAGTTCAGCGCATTGAACGGGTCCTGGAACACCATCGCCGCCTCGCGCCGCAGCCGCGCCAGCGTCCGGGCGCGCTCCAGCGTCAGGACCGCGCCGTCGAAGGCGATATGTCCCGCCGTCACCGGCTGCAGCCCCAGCAGTGCGCGGGCCAGCGTGCTTTTCCCCGAGCCGCTCTCGCCGACGATGCCCACGGTCTCGCCCCGCCCGACCCGCAGGCTGACGCCCGCCAGCGCCTTGGTGCTGCGCTTGCGCCCGAAGAGCCCGCCCCCCGCCGGAAAGCTGACCTCGAGATCGTCGATCTCGACCAGCGGCGCCTCGTGCGGGCGCAGGGGCTCGCCCACCGCATCCTCCTGCGGCAGCGAGGGGTGCGAGGCGATCAACGCCTGCGCATAGGGATGCTGCGGATGGGCCAGCAGCGCGCGCTTCTCGCCCTGCTCCACCACAGAGCCGTTGCGCATCACCGCGATCCGGTCGCAGACCTGCGCCACCACGCCGAGGTCATGGGTGATGAGGATGATCGACAGCCCGCGCGTCCGCCGCAGGTCCGCGAGCAACCGCAGGATCTGCGCCTGGATGGTCACGTCGAGCGCGGTGGTCGGCTCGTCGGCGATCAGGATCTCCGGGTCGCAAGCCAGCGCGATGGCGATCATCGCCCGCTGCCGCATCCCACCCGAAAACTCATGCGCATACATCCGCGCCTGCCGCGGCGGATCGGTGAAGCCGACCTGCCGCAGCAGATCGACCGCCTCGGCCTGCGCCGCCGCCCTGCCCAGCCCGCGATGCCGCCGCAGCCCCTCGGCGATCTGGTCGCCGATCCGCATCACCGGGTCGAGATGGCTCGTCGGGTTCTGGAAAATCATCCCGATCCTCCGCCCGCGGATGCCGAGCATCGCCGCCTCCGGCAGGCCGCTGATCGTCTCCCCGTCCAGCTCCACCCGGCCCCGGGTGATCGCCAGCTTGCGCGAGGGCAGCAGCCCCATCACCGCCCGGCAAAGGAGGCTCTTGCCCGACCCGCTCTCGCCCACCAGCCCGAGGATCTCGCCCCGCTGCAGCTCCAGCGAGACGCGGTCGATCAGCAACCGGCTCTCGTCGCCGTCGCGGAAGCGGACCTCCAGATCCTCGATGCGCAGCACGGCGGTCATTCCCGCACCCCCAGCAAATCGCCCAGAGCATCGCCGACGAGGCTGAAGCCGAAGGCAAGAAGCACGATGGCCAGCCCGGGGAAGACGGTGATCCACCACGCGGTCGTCACGAAAGCCTGCCCCTCGGCCACCATCACCCCCCATTCGGCGACGGGCGGCTGCACCCCGAGCCCGATATAGCTGATCGCCGCCCCGCCCAGCAGCACCAGCACGGCGTCGGACATGACGAAGACCAGCGACCCGGCCAGCGCATTGGGCAGGAGGTGGCGGAACATGATCCGCATCCGGGAAAAGCCGAGGCTCTCCGCCGCCACCGCGAAATCCTGCGTCTTCAGAACAAGGATCTGCGCCCGGATCAACCGCGCATAGGAGACCCAGCCGACCAGCGCCATCGCGATGAAAAAGCTCTTCAGTCCCGGCCCGAGAATGGCGATGATCGACAGCATCAGCACGAGGAAGGGGAAGGCGAGGATCACGTCGATGATCCGCATCAGCACCGCGTCGACCCAGCCGCCGAAGAACCCGGCGAGCGTGCCGATGGCAGTGCCGATGAGGAAAGGAAACACCACCCCCAGCACCGCGATCTGCAGATCGATCCGCGCGCCCCAGATCACCCGCGACAGCACGTCCCGCCCGAAATTGTCGGTGCCGAACAGATGCGCGAGGCTCGGGGGCTGCAGGCGCATCGTGCCGTCCTGAAAGATCGGATCGAAGGGCGCGATCAGCGGCGCGGCCAGCGCGACCAGCAGCGCCCCTGCCAGCAGCGCCAGCCCGAAGCCGAGCATCGGCCGCCGGCCGATCTGCATCGCCAGCGCGCTCACAGCTTCACCCGCGGGTCGAGCGCGACGGTGATGATATCGGCGAGAAAGTTCACCAGCACCGTCGCCACGGCAAAGGTCATCGCCACCCCCTGCACCACCATGTAGTCGCGTGAAAAAATCCCCCGCACTAGCAGCTGCCCCATCCCCGGCAGGGCGAAGACGCTCTCCACCACCACCGTGCCGCCGATCAGCCAGCCGATGTTCACCGCCAGCAGGTTCACCGTCGGCACCAGCGCATTCGGCACCACATGGCGCCAGAAGACCACGCCCTCCGGCATGCCCCGCGCCCGCGCCGCCGTGGCCACATCAGAGGCGAGCCCGGCGATCATCCCGGCGCGCAGGCTGCGGGTCAGCACCGCCGAGAGCGACAGCGCGACGGTCAGCCCGGGCAACACCAGATGCGACAGCTTCTCGGGCAGGGTCTCGCCATAGCCCGAGACCGGCAGCCAGCCGAGCGTGACGCTGAACACCAGGATCAGCACCAGCCCCAGCCAGAACGGCGGCAGTCCGATGCCGACGGTCGAGACGATCCGGATCGCCTGATCCGCCGCCCGCCCCTGCCGCCGCGCGGAGATGGCGGCGAAGGGCACGGCGATCAGCAGCGACAGCAGCACGCTGGTGAGGACGAGCGCCAGCGTCGGCTCGATGCGCGAGGCGATCAGTGGCAGCACGTCGATCTTGAAGACGGTCGACCGCCCCATCTCGCCCGCGGAAAGGTTTTTCAGGAAGTAGAAATACTGGGTCCAGATCGGCTCGTCCAAGCCGTATTGCGCCCGGATCCGCGCCAGCGCCGAAGGTGTCGCCCGCGCCCCGAGCAGGATGCGCGCCGGATCCCCCGGGATCAGCCGCACCAGCACGAAGGTGATGATCGATATTCCGAACAGGACCGGCAGGAACTGCAAGGGGCGCAACAGGACGAAGCGGTAGCGATGCATGGGCCGGGCAGTCTCCTTCAACAGAGGGACCGGACGCAGCGTCAGCGAGCCGGGCTCCCATGACAGAAAAGGGTCATGTGGTCGGTGCTTTGTCTAGCCGAATGCGCAAGAGCAGGCGCTTTTCCCGGCGGTTTTGCCGGCGCTGCGCAGGAAGGCGTCGCACGGCGTCGCTGCACATCGATGAGGCGGGCAATGGCCGCGCCGACCCGGCTGCGGCATCCGGCGAGCTGCCGCCCGGCGTCGCTGGCGCAGGCAGGACACACGGCGGATGTCCGGCCGCAGCGCCCGGACATCCTGGTTCAGGGCCCGCCTTATCGGACGACGAGGGGGCCGTGCATTCCGCCCTCGTAGTGGCCGGGGAGGAGACAGGCGAATTCGTAACTGCCGGGCGCGCCGAAGGTCCAGGCGATCTCTCCTCTGTCGCCTGGCTGAAGGTGCAGCGCATTCGCGTCGTGATGCGCCATGTCCGACATTTCGGCCATCATGCTCTGGTGCTCCTTGATCGCGGCAAGGCTGTCCATGACGAACTCGTGCTCCTGCTCGCCCTCGTTGCGGATCATGAGGTGGATAGTCTCGCCGGACAAGAACTCAAGACGGGGCGGATCGAAGATCATCCGGCCGTCCTCAGTCTCGCGCATCGCCACCGCCACCGTTCGGGTCGCATCCTTCGCGCTCGCAGGTAAGCCGAGCGCGGTCGCCGAGGCTGCCGCGGCGCCCGGGAGATCCCTTCCATCCTGGCCATGCCGGTGACCGCCATCCGCCTGCGCGGCGCCGGCAAAAGCGGCGGCTGCGAGAGTCAACGTCAACAATTTCATCTGGTCTTTCCCTTGTCTGTGTCGAGGGCGTTCCGCCACCGACCGGGTGTGTCTTTTCGAAGCCGGCCGTTCGGCTCCTGCTTGTCTTCGAACGGCCTGACGGGCGCGATGCCGGGCCCGCCAGGCGGGGAAAAGCTCAGTTGCCCGAGACTTGTCGTTGGTATTGGGCAGCGCGCTCTGGCCAGGTGCTCTTGATGTAGTCGAGCACGGCTCGCATCTCGGCCTCGGACAGGATGTCGGCGAAGCCCGGCATGTCGCTCTGATAACCGTTGCCGACGATCTTCGAAGTGCCCTGTCGGATGATCGCCAGAAGCTGCGCATCCGGATGATGCCAGGTGTGCCCCGAAGCGTCGTGCGGCGGCGCAGGAAAGCGTCCGTTCGACAACGGCTCGCGCCAGTTCGGCTGGCCTTCGAGGTTGGCGCCGTGGCAGGAGGCGCAGTTGGCGGCATAGACCTTCTGCCCGATCGCCACGGCGCCGGAATCGCCCGCAACCGGGGCAGCGACCGGTAGGAGGAGCCAGATGCCGACGGCGGCCGCGGCCGTGGCCAACCCCGCTCCCAGAACAAACTGCTTCATCCTGCCGTCCCCGGCACTGCGCGCAAGAGTGATCGGCGTCGTCCCGTCAAGGCTGCCGGTGTTCCGCGCTGCGAAGGTGAAGCTACCTGCAGGCGGCGCAAAAGAAAGGTGTGCATGTCTCATCCCGTAAGGTCCGCATGGAGCGGATGTCTGCCAAGGCCGACTCGGCGCCGGCCGGTTCAGGAAGCGAGACGGGTTCTCGGGGGACGGTCCTCCGGCGGCGGAGGACGGCTGGCAGGCAGGCGGCTCCAGCTCGGCAGGAGGCGCATGCGCTTCTGGCCCCGGGCAGGCAGAAGGGCGGGATCGAGCAGCGCCGATGCCATGGTCGCGCAGGATGTCGCGCAATCGAGAGTGTGTTCCGCCTTATCGTGCCCGAAACCCGGGCAACATGGCTCGGGCTCCGCGGCGGAGTAGGCTATCGCGCCCACGGCGATGCGCTCGAGGCCCGAAGCGGGTGAGACCGGGCCCGCTGCAAGGGCGAGGGCCAAGAAGACGAGGCACAGAAGCGGCAAGGCGAAAACCCTGATCATGCGATGATGCTACATCCCTGCCCGATCTGCCGGTAGTGACCCTCACGCAACCGTCATCGCGACAGAGGCCAATTGGATTGGCAGGGGCGGAGGCTCGGAGCCACATGTCCTTGTCGCAGCGCGCCCATCGCGCGGCAGTCATCGACTTGACCTGCAACTGTTTTTTCTGCCCGGCTGCGGGCGGAGCCCGTTGGTCCTTCACGCGATTGCAGCGCGTGAAGGACCGTCTTGCCGCTTCCGCTGCGGCAATGGACCGCGGTCACGTCGTAGCTGAGGCGCCCGAACCGATCGTGCAGCTCCCGCGAGAGTCGATCCCGGACGGGGATCAGCTCCCTCCCCCTACCGCTCCAGTTCAGCCGCCACCAGCCGGCTTGCCCCCGACAGATCGCCGAGCTTCTCGCCCGCCTCGATCTTGCCGCGGTTGCGCCCTGCCCTCGCCTGCCGCGCCGTGGCCTCGACCAGCACTTCGGCGGCTTCGTCGGGCGGCAGGATCAGCACGCCGCAGGCGTCCATCAGCACCAGATCGCCCGGCATCACCGGCACGTTGCCACAGGAGATCGGCAGGTTCAGCGCGCCGCCCAGATCGTTGAGCCGGGTGGTGATCGCCGAGACGCCGGTGCAGAACACCGGCAGGCCGACCTCGATGATCTCGTCGGGATCGGTGCAGGGGCCGTCGAGCACCACGGCGATCGCCCCCGCGGCCTTGGCGGCAAACGCGACGCCGCCGCCGAGGCAGGCGTGGCGGCGGTCGCCCAGCCGGTCGATCACCACCACATCGCCGGGCTGGACTACAGAAAGCGCATGATGCAGCAGGGTGGAATCCGTGCCGGGGATGGCGACGGTGACCGCCGGACCCGCCAGAAGGCCGGTGATCGGCGCAATGGGGCGCAGGGCGCGGTCGACGAAGCCGCGGTGGCGGAAATGGCCGATGGTGGCGATCTCGACCTCGCGGAAGCCCGCAAGCAGGCTCGCGTCGAGCGGCGCGGAGCGCGGGCCGATGCGGTATTTCTTCATGGCTAGACTCCTTGGGCGGGCTTGTCCTGCCAGCCACGCCCGGGCACGGCAGACAGCAATTCGCGGGTGTAGTCTTCGCGGGGATTGGCGAAGAGCTCGGCGGCGGGCCCCTGCTCGACGATCCGGCCCTGCCGCATCACCGCGATCCGGTCGCAGATGCGCGAGGCGACGCGCAGGTCGTGGGTGATGAAGAGAAGGCCGAACTGCAACTCGCGCTGCATCCGGGCCAGAAGATCGAGGATCTGCGCCTGCACCGACACGTCGAGCGCCGAAACGCTCTCGTCGGCGATCAGGAGATCGGGATGCACAGCCAATGCACGGGCGATGCAGATGCGCTGGCGCTGCCCGCCGGAAAACTCGTGCGGGAAACGCGTCGCGGCGCTGCGGTCGAGGCCCACCGCCTCGATCAGGTCGAGCGCCCGGATCCGGGCGTCGTCGCGGGACAGGCCGTGGATGATCGGCCCCTCGGCGATGGCGTCACCCACCGACTGCCGCGGGTCGAGCGCGGTATAGGGG
>NZ_PZKG01000066.1 GCF_003034985.1 Cereibacter changlensis JA139 | reverse complement strand
GAGGTGGCGCGGATGACCCTGATCCTGCGCGGCCGCCGCTTCGGCTTCAGCCTGGAGGAGATCCGCCAGTGGCTGCTGATCTACCGCCAGAAGGGCACCCGGCCGCAGATGGAGGCCTGGCTGACCATGGCCGACCGCCAGCTGGCCGAACTGGCCCGCCAGCGCGCCGAGCTGGAACTGGCCATCGCCGATCTCGCGGCGCTGCGCGACCAGGCGGCGGCCGCGCTGGAGGAACCGGAAGGCTGACACCACGTCACTCGGCGATTTTACGTCACGTTACGTTTACGTGAACGTCAAGCAATCTGGTAAGGCTGTCGTATCGCACCATCTCGTGGCAAACCCCTTGCCTTCAGAGATTTGCGAGAGAGACAAGATGACGCGTGACGTGCTGACAATCCGCGAGATGTGCGAGGCGTTCGAGGTGACGCCCCGAACGCTGCGGTTCTACGAATCGAAGGAATTGCTGTTCCCGATCCGCGACGGGACGAAACGCCTGTTCACCCGGCGCGACCGCGCGCGGCTGAAGTTGATCCTGCGCGGCAAGCGCTTCGGCTTCAGCCTCGAGGACATCCGCCAGCTGCTCGACCTCTACGACCGCGACGGCAGCCAGGAGGTGCAGCTGATGCGCACCTACGAGGTCGCCCGCGCCCGGCTCGCCCAGATGGAGGCGCAGCGCGCCGAACTGGACGAAGCGATCACCGAATTGAAAGACCAGCTGGCCTGGGGCGAAACGGCGCTGGCCGCTTTCCGCCGGGCCGCCGAATAACCCCAGGGAGACGTTGATGCCGAGCTACACTGCCCCCGTGAAGGACATGCAATTCATCCTGCATGACGTGCTGAAGGTGACCGAGACCGGCATTCCCGGCTATGCGGATCTGGAGCGCGACTTCACCGCGGCGGTGCTGGAAGAGGCGGGCAAGGTGGCGCGCGACGTGCTGGCGCCCTTGAACACGGTGGGCGACCGCGAGGGCTGCCGGCTGGAGAACGGCGTGGTGCGCACCCCGACGGGCTTCGACACGGCGCTTGCGGCGATGAAGGAGGGCGGCTGGACCGCGCTCGACTGCGACCCGGAGTATGGCGGTCAGGGCCTGCCCTATCTCATGCATACCTCGGTGAACGAGATGTTCGTCAGCGCCAACATGGCCTTCAACATGTATCAGGGCCTGACCCACGGCGCCTATTCCGCGATCCACACCCATGGCACGGAAGAGCAGAAGCGCACCTATCTGCCGAAGATGGTCACCTGCGACTGGACCGGCACCATGAACCTCACCGAGCCGCATGCCGGCACCGATCTTGGCATGATGCGTACCAAGGCCGAGCCGCAGGATGACGGAAGCTATGCCATCACCGGCGAGAAGATCTTCATCTCGGCGGGCGATCACGATCTGGCCGAGAACATCATCCATCTGGTGCTGGCCAAGGCCCCCGGCGGCGGCGAGGGCACCAGGGGCGTCTCGCTCTTCATCGTGCCGAAGTTCCTCGTGAACCCCGACGGCTCGCTCGGCGCCCGCAACGGCGTGACGGTCGGCAAGATCGAGCGCAAGATGGGCATCCACGGCAACGCCACCTGCGTGATGAATTACGACGGCGCGAAGGGCTGGCTCCTGGGCGATCTGCACAAGGGCATGAAAGCCATGTTCACCATGATGAACGAGGCGCGGCTCGGGGTCGGCCTGCAGGGCTATGCCGTGGCCGAGGCCGCCTATCAGAACGCCGCGCTCTATGCCCGCGACCGTCTGCAGGGCCGCTCGGTCTCGGGCAGCGCCACCACCTCGGGTCCCGCTGATCCGCTGATCGTGCACCCCGACATCCGCCGCAACCTGATGGACCAGAAGAGCTTCGTCGAGGGCGCCCGCGCCTTCACCTTCTGGGGGGCCCAGCTGATCGACCGCTCGGTGCGGCAGAAGGATGCCGAGGCGGAGGGGATGATCTCGCTCCTGACCCCGGTCATCAAGGGCTTCCAGACCGACAAGGGCTTCGAGATGGCGGTGGCGGCGCAGCAGGTGTTCGGTGGCCACGGCTATATCGAGGATTTCGGCATGAGCCAGTTCGCCCGCGATGCCCGGATCGCCATGATCTACGAAGGCGCCAACGGCATCCAGGCGCTCGATCTGGTCGGGCGCAAGCTGACGGCCGAGGGTGGCAAGCCGATCATGGCCTTCTTCGCCATGGTCAAGGCCTTCCTCAAGGAGAACGAGGCCGAGGCGCGGCTGAAGCCCGGCTTCCTCGACCCGCTGAAGGCTGGCTCGAAGGATCTGCAGGAAGCGGCGATGTTCTTTGCCGAGCACGGCATGAAGACCCCTGACGCGGCGCTGTCGGGCTCCTATGACTTCATGCACATGATGGGCCATGTCTGCTTCGGGCTGATGTGGGCGCGGATGGCCAAAGCCTCGATAGAGGCGCTGGATGCCGGAACGGCGGACCGCGATTTCCACGAGGCCAAGATCGCCACCGGGCGCTACTACATGGCTCGGCAGCTGCCGGCGACCGCGATGCATCTCGCCCGCATCCGCAGCGGGGCCGAACCTGTCATGGCGCTCGCCGCCGAGGCGTTCTAGGCTCGGTCCGGCCAGAGGATCGGGCCAGGAGATCGGGGAGGATCGGATGAGGGACGGCTGGAGCCATCAACCCGCGGCGAAGGGCGGCTGCCAATGCGGCGCCGTCCGCTACAGCCTGCCCGCGGGGCCGAAGAAAGCGACGCTCTGCCATTGCCGCATGTGCCAGCGCGCCAGCGGCAATGCTTTCGTGCCGCTGCTGGAACTGCCGAGCGCCGACGTCGTCTGGCACGGCGCCCCCGCCACCTGGGCCTCCTCCAGCCTCGCCGAGCGCGGCTTCTGCGCCACCTGCGGCACGCCTCTGTTCTACCGCAGTGGCGACACGACCGAGATCATGGCAGGCAGCCTCGCCCCCGACTTCACCTTCACCCCGACCGCCAATCACGGCATCGAGGCGCGCATGCCTTGGGTGAACCACATCGCCGCCCTGCCCGATCGGGAAACCCGGCCCGAACTGGTGGCCAGCGTCACCTCTCACCAGTCGGAGGAGTCCTGATGCCCAAGCGCCTGCGCCTCACCCGCCGCTTTCCGGTCGCCATGACCGAGGACGGCTACCGGGCGCTCAGGAAATTCTCGCAGGAGGCCGGGCTGGACGAGGGCGAGGCGCTGTCCTTCCTGTTCGAGAACTTCGCCTCGGTGATGGACAGGGAGAACCTGACCCACCGGCTGCGCCTGTTCAACGCCGAGCTGGAGGCGCGGAAAGCATGAGGCCGCGCCCGTCACAGCCGTCGCATGAGTATTTGCGCCAAGAAGAAACCAGGGGTGCGCCCCGGTCTTCAAGCGTCACACGCTCATATGGTCATTCCACCGTCGACCGGGGCGGCTTCTCCTTGGGCGGTCATCGGCTCTCCAGCCTGTACCGCGACTCGGATCATGCGCCATTAACCTTAACGGCGCGTTACCCTGCTTCTTCTTGGCCCAAATACTCATCTTGGGAGCAACGACAACAACCGGCGCAACGCCGGTGCAGAGGGGACTGACATGACGGCCCAACTTTACTGCTTCGGCGAATCCGGCAATGCCTACAAGGCGGCGCTCACCCTCACGCTGGCCGACATGGAGTGGGAGCCGGTCTATGTCGACTTCTTCCACGGCGGGACCCGCACGCCGGAGTTCCGGGCGCTGAACCCGATGGGCGAGGTGCCGGTGCTGGTCGATGGCGATCTGGTGCTGACGCAATCCGGGGTGATCCAGGACTATGTCAGCTCCAAGACCGGCAAGCTCGGCGGGCGTTCGGCGGCGGAGCGGCGCGACGTGCTGCGCTGGGTGTTCTGGGACAACCACAAGCTCTCGGGACAGGCGGGCTCCACCCGCTTCCTGATGAACTTCCTGCCGCCCGAGAAACGCCCGGCCGAGGTGATTGCTTTCCAGCAGGGGCGGCTGAAGGCGGCCTATACCGTGCTGAACGACCATCTCGCCGGCCGCTCTTGGATGGTCGGCGATCAGGTGACCATCGCCGACACCGCCTGCTGCAGCTATCTCTTCTACCCCGAGCCCTTCGGCTTCACCCGCGCCGACTGGCCGAACATCGACGCCTGGCTCGGCCGGCTCGAGGCGCTGCCCTTGTGGAAACACCCCTACGACCTGATGCCCGGCAATCCGTCGGACCGGGCGACCGCGTGATCTGGAGGACCCCATGACCGAGGCCTATATCTACGACGCCTTGCGCAGCCCGCGCGGCAAGGGCCGCCCCGAGGGCGCGCTGCACGAGCTGACCTCGGTGGCGCTGTCGGCAAAGCTCCTGAACGCGGTGAAGGAGCGCAACGGGCTCGACGGTCCCGCGGTCGAGGATGTGATCTGGGGCAATGTCACCCAGGTGGGCGAGCAGGGCGGCTGCCTTGCCCGCTCGGCGGTGCTGCTGTCGGATCTCGACGAGCGCATTCCCGGTCTCTCGATCAACCGCTTCTGCGCCTCCGGCATGGAAGCGGTGAACCTCGCCGCCAACCAGGTGCGGGCCGGGGCGGGCGAGGCCTATATCGCCGGCGGGGTCGAGATGATGGGCCGGGTCGCCATGGGCTCGGACGGGGCGGCGATCGCCGTCGATCCGAGCCTCGCGATGAAGACCTATTTCGTGCCGCAGGGCATCTCCGCCGACATGATCGCCACGCAATACGGCTTCTCGCGCGACGACGCCGATGCGCTGGCGGTGGAAAGCCAGCGCCGCGCCGCCGCCGCCTGGGCCGAAGGGCGTTTCGACCGGTCGGTGATCGAGATCCGCGACCAGAACGGCCTGCCGATCCTGTCCCGCGACGAATACATGCGCCCCGGCACCGACATGCAGAGCCTCGGCGCGCTGAAACCCGCCTTCAAGGATATGGGCGAGGTGATGCCCGGTTTCGACAAGGTGGCGATGATGAAATATCCGCATCTGGAGCGGATCGAGCATATCCACCACGCCGGCAATTCCTCGGGCATCGTCGACGGGGGCGCGGCGCTGCTGATCGGCTCGAAGGCCTTCGGCGAGCGGCACGGGCTCACCCCCCGCGCCCGCATCCGCGCCACCGCCAAGATCGGCACCGACCCGACGATCATGCTCACCGGCCCGGTGCCGGTGACCGAGAAGATCCTGCGCGACGCCGGCATGCAGGTCTCCGACATCGACCTCTTCGAGGTGAACGAGGCCTTC
Source organism: Cereibacter changlensis JA139 (assembly GCF_003034985.1). Taxonomy (GTDB): domain Bacteria; phylum Pseudomonadota; class Alphaproteobacteria; order Rhodobacterales; family Rhodobacteraceae; genus Cereibacter; species Cereibacter changlensis. Next base: position 17,473 of record NZ_PZKG01000066.1, on the reverse strand, counting down.
GCCTCGGTGGTGCTGCGCTTCCAGCAGGCCTTCGACGTCGATCCCGGCATCGTCAACGTGAACGGCGGCGCCATCGCCATGGGCCATCCGCTCGGCGCCACCGGCGCGATCATCATCGGCACGCTGCTCGACGAGCTGGAACGCAGCGGCAAGGGCGTCGGCCTCGCCACACTCTGCATCGCCTCCGGCATGGGGGCGGCCACCATCATCGAGAGGCTGTGATGCCCGTCATCGATATCGCAGATTGTCCGGTGAAGACCGGAACCCTCTACCCCTCGCCCTATGCCGAAATGGTCGCCGGGCGTTCGTCGATCCGTCTGGGCGATGCAGGCGGGCTGACCCAGTTCGGCGCCAATCTGGTGATCCTGCAGCCCGGCGCCATGTCGTCGCTGCGGCACTGGCACCATGCCGAGGACGAGTTCGTCATGGTGACCGAAGGCGAATGCGTGCTGGTGCAGGACGCGGGCGAGACCGTGATGCGCGCGGGCGACTGCGCGGCCTTTCCCGCAGGCAACCCCGACGGCCACCATTTCCTGAACCGCAGCGACAGCGAGGCGCGGTTTCTCGTCGTCGGCAGCAAGGCCCCGCGCGAGACCTGCGTCTATTCCGACCACGACCTGATGCTGGAGGTCGATCAGGGCGCGGTGCGGCTGACCTACAAGGACGGGACGGAGTGGCAGGGGCCGCGCTGAACCGCGGCCTTGGGTGACGAGACAGATGTGCAGCCCCGGCTGCGAGGAGGACGAGATGACCGATTTCACCTATGCCGTCGATGCCGAGGGCGTCGCCACCATCACCTGGGATGTGCCGGGCAAGTCGATGAACGTCATGTCTCTGGCGGGCTTTGCCGAGTTGGACGGGATGATCGACCGCGCTCTGGCCGATGCGGCGGTGAAGGGGGTGGTGCTGACCTCGGGCAAGACGGATTTCGCCGGGGGCATGGATCTCAACGTCATCGCCCGGATGAAGGAGGAGGGCGGCGCCGAACCGGCCAAGGCCGTCTTCGAGGGCGTGATGATGATGCATGCCGTGCTGCGCAAGATCGAGCGCGCCGGGATGGACCCGAAGACCCTGAAGGGCGGCAAGCCGATCGCCGCCGCCCTTCCCGGCACCGCCCTGGGCATCGGGCTGGAACTGCCGCTCGCCTGCCACCGGATCTTCGCTGCCGAGAACCCGAAGGCCAGGATCGGCCTGCCCGAGATCATGGTCGGCATCTTCCCCGGCGCCGGCGGCACGACGCGGCTGGTGCGCAAGATGGGCGCGATGATGGCGGCGCCGCTGCTGCTGGAAGGCAAGCTGTCGGACCCGAAAGGCGCCAAGGCCGCGGGCGTGGTCGATGAGGTGGTGCCGGCCGACGAGTTGCTCGCCCGGGCCAAGGAATGGGTGCTGGCGGCGAAGGAAGCCGATCTGGTGAAGCCCTGGGACCAGAAGGGCTACAAGATGCCCGGCGGCACGCCCTATCACCCGGCGGGCTTCATGACCTTCGTCGGCGCCTCGGCCATGGTACATTCGAAGACGATGGGCGTCTATCCGGCGGCCAAGGCGCTGCTCAGCGCGGTCTATGAAGGGGCGATGGTGCCCTTCGACACCGCGCTGAAGATCGAGGCGCGCTGGTTCACCAATGTGCTGATGAACCCCTCTTCCACGGCGATGATCCGCTCGCTCTTCATCAACAAGGAGGCGCTGGAGAAGGGCGCGCTGCGCCCTGCCCTGCCCGAGCAGTCGGTGAGGAAACTCGGCGTCATCGGCGCCGGGATGATGGGCGCCGGGATCGCCCATGTCAGCGCCAGCGCCGGAATCCAGGTGGTGCTGATCGACGCGGCGCAGGAGGCCGCGGACCGTGGCAAGGCGCACAGCGAGGCGCTGCTCGACAAGGGCATCCAGCGCAGGAAGGTGACGGCCGAGAAGAAGGCCGAGGTTCTGGCCCGCATCACCGCCACCACCGATTACGCGGCGCTGGCGGGCTGCGACCTGATCGTCGAGGCGGTGTTCGAGGACCCCAAGGTGAAGGCCGAGGTCACCGCCCGCGTCGAGGCCGCCGTCGGCCCCGACTGCATCTTCGCCACCAACACCTCCACCCTGCCGATCTCCGGCCTCGCCAAGGCCAGTCAGCGGCCGGAGCAGTTCATCGGCATCCATTTCTTCTCGCCGGTCGACAAGATGATGCTGGTAGAGATCATCCGCGGCAAGGGAACCGGCGACCGCGCCGTGGCCAAGGCGCTCGACTTCGTGCGCCAGATCCGCAAGACGCCCATCGTCGTGAACGACGCGCGCTTCTTCTACGCCAACCGCTGCATCATCCCCTACATCAACGAGGGCATCCGCATGGTGGCCGAAGGGGTGGAGCCGGTGCTGGTGGAGAATGCGGCCAAGCTGGTCGGCATGCCGCTGGGGCCGCTGCAACTGGTCGACGAGACCTCGATCGACCTCGGGGTGAAGATCGCCAAGGCCACCCGCGCCGCGATGGGCGACGCCTATCCCGACGGGGCGGTGGATCCGGTGCTCTTCGCCATGGCCGATCAGGGGCGGCTGGGCAAGAAGGCCAATGCGGGCTTCTACACCTATGATGCAGCGGGCAAGCGGCAGGGGCTCTGGGACGGGCTGGAGGGGCTCTGGCCGGTCGCCGATGCGCAGCCGGAGCTGACCGAGGTGCAGCATCGCCTGCTCTTCGTGCAGGGGCTGGAGGCGGTGCGGGCGCTGGAGGAGGGCGTGCTGATGGACATCCGCGAGGGTGATGTGGGCGCGATCCTCGGCTGGGGCTTTGCACCGTGGTCGGGCGGGCCGTTCAGCTGGCTCGATATGATCGGCGCCGCGCGGGCGGTGGAGCTTTGCGACGGGCTGGCCGCCCGGCATGGCGGCCGTTTCGCCGCGCCGAAGCTGCTGCGCGAGATGGCCGACAAGGGCGAGAGCTTCTACAGCCGCTTTGCCCCGCAGAGCCGCGCCGCCTGAGGAATAGCGCCTGCCCGGACCCCGGGCAGGCGCATACGTTCATTCCGCCGCGTCGAGATAGCTTTCCAGCGGCGGGCAGATGCAGATCAGGTTGCGGTCGCCATAGGCATTGTCGACCCGCCCCACCGGCGGCCAATACTTGTCGACCCGGAACGCTCCCGGCGGGAAGCAGCCCTGCTCGCGCGGATAGCTGCGGTCCCACTCGGCCACCAGATCTTCGACAGTATGCGGTGCATGGCGCAGCGGGCTCGCCTCGGCGGTGATCTCGCCCGCCTCCACCGCCCGGATCTCCTCGCGGATCGCCAGCAGCGCGGTGATGAACCGGTCGATCTCGGCCTTCGTCTCGCTCTCGGTTGGCTCCACCATTAGCGTGCCCGCCACCGGCCAGCTCATCGTGGGCGCGTGGAACCCGTTGTCGATCAGCCGCTTGGCAATATCATCCACCGTCACGCCCGCCTCGGCGAAGGGCCGGGTGTCGAGGATGCACTCATGCGCCACCCGCCCCCGGTTGCCCATGAAGAGCACGTCGTAAGACCCGCGCAGCCGCGCCGCGATGTAATTGGCATTGAGGATCGCCACCCGCGTCGCCTGCGTCAGCCCCGCCCCGCCCATCATCAGGCAATAGGCCCAGGAGATCAGCAGGATCGAGGCCGAGCCATAAGGCGCCGCCGAAACCGGCCCTTCCTCGCCCCCCGTCTCCGGATGCCCCGGCAGATAGGGCGCCAGATGCGCCTTCACCCCGATCGGCCCCATGCCCGGACCGCCGCCGCCATGCGGGATGGCAAAGGTCTTGTGCAGGTTCAGGTGGCTCACATCGCCGCCGATCTTGCCGGGCTGCACCAGCCCGACCATGGCGTTCATGTTGGCCCCGTCGATATAGACCTGCCCGCCATACTGGTGGGTGATCGCGCAGACCTCCGTCACCGTCTCCTCGAAGACGCCATGCGTCGAGGGGTAGGTGATCATGCAGGCCGCCAGCCGGTCGCCCGCCGCCTCGGCCTTGGCGCGGAAATCGTCGAGATCCACGTCGCCGTTCGGCGCCGATTTCACCACGACCACCTTCATCCCCGCCATCTGCGCCGAGGCCGGGTTGGTGCCATGCGCCGAAACCGGGATCAGGCAGATGTCGCGGTGATCGCCATTGGCCCGGTGATAGGCCTGGATGGTCAGGAGCCCCGCATATTCGCCCTGAGCGCCGGAGTTCGGCTGCATCGACATCGCGTCATAGCCGGTGATCTCGCAGAGCCGCGCGGAGAGGTCGCCGATCGCCTCGTGATAACCCGCCGCCTGATCCGCGGGCGCGAAGGGGTGCAGCGTGCCGAACTCGGGCCAGGTGATCGGCATCATCTCGGCGGCGGCGTTCAGCTTCATCGTGCAGGAGCCGAGCGGGATCATGGCGCGGTCCAGCGCGAGGTCGCGGTCCGACAGGCGGCGCATGTAGCGCATCATCTCGGACTCGGCCCGGTTCATCTGGAAGACCGGATGGGTCAGATAGTCGCTCTGGCGCAGCTGCGTCTCGGGGAAGCCAAGGCCCACTGTCGCCGCCGCCGCCTCGTGGATGCCGAAGGCGTCCAGCACCCGGGCGATCACATCGGCATTGGTGGTCTCGTCCAGCGAGATCCCCACCCGGTCGCGGCCCACCTTGCGCAGGTTGATGCCGCGATGCCGGGCCGCGGCCAGAATTCCCGCCTGCCCCACGCCCACCTCGACGGTGATCGTGTCGAAGAACGTCTCGGGCTCCACCCGTGCGCCCGCGTCGCGCAGCGCCTGCGCCAGACGGACGGTGTTGAAATGCACCCGCTCGGCGATGGCCCGCAGCCCCTTCGGCCCGTGGAACACGGCATAGAAGCTCGCCATCACCGCCAGCAGCGCCTGCGCCGTGCAGACGTTGGAGGTCGCCTTCTCGCGCCGGATATGCTGCTCGCGGGTCTGCAGCGCCAGCCGGTAGGCCTTGTTGCCGCGCGAGTCGATCGACACCCCGACGATCCGCCCGGGCATCGAGCGTTTCAGCTCGTCCCGGCAGGACATGAAGGCAGCATGCGGCCCGCCATAGCCCATCGGCACGCCGAAGCGCTGCGACGAGCCGATGGCGATATCCGCCCCCATCGCGCCGGGCTCCTTCAGCAGGCACAGCGCCAGCAGGTCGGTCGCCACCACGGCAATCGCCTTGGCCTCGTGCAGCGCGGCGATCTCGGCGGTGAAATCGCGCACATGGCCTTGCGTGCCGGGGTACTGGAAGATCGCGCCGAAAACCTCGGCGGCCACCATCTCGGCCGGATCGCCAACCACCACCGCGATGCCCAGCGGCTCGGCGCGGGTGCGGATCACGGCGATGGTCTGCGGATGGCAATCCTGATCGACGAAGAAGGCCTTGGCCTTCGACTTGGCCGACCGCTCGGCCATGGTCATCGCCTCCGCCGCCGCCGTCGCCTCGTCCAGAAGCGAGCGTTGGCCACCGGCAGGCCGGTGAGATCGGCCACCATGGTCTGGTAGTTCAACAGCGCCTCGAGCCGCCCTTGGGCGATTTCGGGCTGGTAGGGCGTGTAGGCGGTATACCACGCCGGGTTTTCGAGGATGTTTCGCTGGATCGCCGGCGGCGTCACCGTGCCGTAATAGCCCTGCCCGATCAGCGAGGCCATCACCCGGTTCTTCGCCGCCACGGCGCGCATCTTCGCCAGCAGCTCATGCTCGGCCAGCGGCGCCCAGTCCAGCGGGTCCTTCTGCCGGATGGTGTCGGGCACGGTCTGGCCGATCAGCTCGTCGAGCGAGCCCACCCCCACGACGCGCAGCATCTCCTCCATCTCGGACGGCGAAGGCCCGATGTGGCGGCGATTGGCGAAATCATAGGCGTTGTAGTCTGTGGGGGTGTAAGTCACGTCATTTCCTATCCGAAAGGGCTCAGGCCGCGGCCACGGCCTCGATCTCCAGAAGCCAGCTGTCATCGACGACGCCGGCGATCACCGTGGTCAGGGCCACATGCTTGCCCGCCAGCATCTCGGCGCGGATCAGGCGGTTGGCGGGCACGAAGCTTGCGTCGGTCAGGTAGACCGTCACCTTCACCAGATCATCGGGCGACATGCCGCCGGCGCGCAGCTGGGCAAAGAGGTTGGCCCAGCACTGCCGCGCCTGCTCCTCGAAGCCCGCGGGCACCGCGCCCGCGCGATCCGCCGGGATCTGGCCGCTGATGAACAGCACCCGCGCCGGGCCGGGCACGACCATAGCCTGTGCGTATCCGTTCGCCGCCGGAGCGTCCGGGGCGTTGATCTCGTGAATGTTCATGATGTCACCCTATGAGGTCTTGGTACTCGTCTTCGTCCATGAAGTCGTCCAGCACGCCCAGATCGTCGACCTTGATCTTGAAGAACCAGGCGGCGGTCGGATCGTCGTTCACGAGGCCCGGCCTGTCGACCAGCTTGTCGTTGACTGCGACAATCTCGCCATCCACCGGGGCGAGGATGTCCGACGCCGCCTTCACGCTCTCGATCACCGCCACCTCGTCACCCTCGGCGACCATGGTCTCGACTTCCGGCAGTTCGACGAACACCACATCGCCCAGCTGCTCTGCCGCATGTTCGGTGATGCCGACGACGACCAGATCGCCCTCGACGCGCAGCCATTCGTGTTCCTTGGTGTATTTCATCGCCATAGTCCTTAGCGTTTGTAGGTGGAGGGTCGGAAGGGAAGCGGGCGGACGGTCACCGGCAGGCGCTTGCCGCGCAGCTCGCCCAGCAGGGTTTCGCCCGACATGGCATGCGAGGCGGCGACATAGCCCATCGCCACCGGCGCCTCGACGGAGGGGCCGAAGCCGCCGGAGGTGACGGCGCCGATCGGGGTGCCGTCGCTGGCGAAAAGCTCGGTGCCCTCGCGCATCGGCGCGCGGCCCTCGGGTTGCAGACCGACGCGCAGCCGCTCGGGGCCCTCGTCGAGTTCGTGCAGGATGCGCAGATCGCCGGGGAAGCCGCCTTGCCGCGCGCCGCCGGTCCGGCGGACCTTCTGGATCGCCCAGTCGAGCCCGGCCTCGACCGGCGAGGTGGTGGCGTCGATGTCATGGCCATAGAGGCAGAGCCCCGCCTCCAGCCGCAGCGAATCGCGCGCGCCGAGCCCGATCGGCGCGACCTCGGGCATCGCCAGCAGCGCCTCGGCGAAGGCCATCAGCACCGTCTCCGGCACCGAAATCTCGAACCCGTCCTCGCCGGTGTAGCCCGAGCGCGAGACCCAGAGCTCCGCCCCCTGATACTCCGCCGAGATCACATCCATGAAGCGCATCGCCGCCGTCTCCGGCAGCAGCCGCGCCAGCGCCGCCTCGGCCTTTGGGCCCTGCAGCGCCAGCAGGCCGCGGTCGGTCAGGCTGACGACGTCGCAGACCTCCGACAGCCCGGCGCGCAGATGTTCGGTGTCGGCGGCGACGCAGGCCGCGTTCACCACAACGAAGAGGTGATCACCGCGGTTGGCGAACATCAGGTCATCAAGGATGCCGCCGGTTTCGTTTGTCAGCAGCCCGTAGCGTTGGCGGCCGGGCTTCAACCCCAGCACGTCGACCGGCATCAGCGTCTCGAAGCCGAGGCAGAGCGCCTCCATGCCGCGCGTCGGGCGCAGCAGGATCTGGCCCATGTGGCTCACGTCGAACAGCCCGGCCTCGGCGCGGGTGTGAAGGTGCTCCTTCATCACGCCCGCCGGGTATTGCACCGGCATCCGGTAGCCCGCGAAGGGCACCATCTTGCCGCCCAGCGTCTCGTGCAGATCATGCAGCGCCAGCTGCTTCAGCCCCGTTTCAGAATCGGTCACGCCGCCCCTCCTGTTCAGCGCCGGCCCAATGCGCGGCACCGCCCGGACAGGCCTCGGCCTGTCCCACGATGCCCCCTCTGTCCCTTGCGCCTGAGATCGTTATCCCGTCGGCGGGCGCATTGCGCCACTCTCCAGAGTTCCTGTGTCAGAACGGTCCCTTGCGCCTGAGAGTTTACCGGGGCGGTTGCTCCTTCGGCACCGAGACGGTTTCCCGACCCGGATTCTCCCGAACTGACGCGACCACCTAGCCCGCGCCACAAGCGCAAGGCAAGCCCAAATCGAAAGACGACGCATCGGTGGATGAAGGCGACATGCGGCTGCGACAAAAGCGACCAAAACCGCCCATGATGCACGAAAAAGGGGAGACCTCGCGGCCTCCCCTTTCATCTTGGTCCAAATATCCCCGGGGGGTCCGGGGGCAGGCAGCCCCCGGCGCTCTTGCCGGGCAGCGAAGTCACCCCTTGGCACGCACCGTCTGCAACAGCGGCATCACATCGGCCATCTCCGGCCCGTGCGCCTGGCCCGTCAGCGCCTTGCGCAGCGGCATGAACAGCCCCTTGCCCTTACGCCCCGTCGCCTCCTTCACCGCCGCGGTCCACCCGCCCCAGGTCGCCTGGGTATAAGGCCCTTCCGGCAGCAGGGTCATGGCCTGCTTGATGAACTCGGCATCTTCCGGGTCGATCATCGGCTCGGCCCCGTCGCGGAACAGCACCCACCAGGCGCCGAGATCGTCCAGGACGGTGATGTTGTCCTTGGCCACCCGCCAGAAGCCCTCGGCCAGATCGTCCGGCACGCCGAGCGCGCGGATGCGGTCCGCGACCCTGGCGAAGGGCATCGCCTGCACCACATGCCGCGTCAACGGGAACAGGTCTTCGGCATCGAACTTGGTCGGCGCCGCGCCGAAGCTCGACACATCGAAGCCCGCGATCAGCTCCTCATGGCTCGAGGCCACCTCGACCGGCTTCGACGACCCGAGCCGCGCCATCAGCGACAGCAGCGCCAGCGGCTCCACCCCCCGCGCGCGCAGGTCACGCAGGCTGAGCGTGCCGAGCCGCTTCGACAGCGCCTCGCCCTGCGGCCCGGTGAGCAGCGAGTGGTGCGCGAAGGCGGGCGGCGTGCCGCCCATCGCCTGCATGATCTGGATCTGCGTCGCGGTGTTGGTCACATGGTCCGCCCCCCGCACGATCGAGGTCACGCCCATGTCGATATCGTCCACCGAAGAGGCGAAGGTATAGAGCACCTGCCCGTCGGCCCGGATCAGCACCGGGTCCGAGACCGAGGCCGCGTCGATCGAGATCGGGCCGAGGATGCCGTCCTCCCACTCGATCCGCTCCTGCACCAGTTCGAAGCGCCAGTAGCCGCCGCGCTCCTTGCGCAGCTCGGCCTTCTCCGCCTCGGTCAGCCGCAGGGCTGCGCGGTCGTAGACCGGCGGCTTGCCCATGTTCAGCTGCTTCTTGCGCTTCAGGTCCAGCTCGACCGGGCTCTCGAAACATTCGTAGAACCGCCCGGCGCCACGCAGCTGATCCGCCGCCTCGGCATAGCGGTCGAGCCGCGCCGACTGCCGCTCCACCCGGTCCCAGGTCAGGCCGAGCCATTCGAGATCTTCCATGATCCCGTCGGAATATTCCTGCTTCGAGCGTTCCTGATCGGTATCGTCCAGCCGCAAGATGAAGGTGCCGCCGTTCTTTCGGGCGATCATCCAGTTCATCAGTGCGGTGCGCAGATTGCCCACATGGATATATCCGGTGGGGGACGGGGCAAAACGGGTTACGGTGGTCATGGCGTTCTCCTGATCACCTTTGCTGTCTCACAGCATGCGCAAATTGTCCATATCGCGGACTGTCCGCCTGCGGCCCCTTCCCTGCGGCCCCGGTCCTGCTATCCTTAGCGCATGACACCGCATGACGCGCTCGCGCCCGACCTCGCCCTGATCGAAGACCTCGCGCGGGAAACGGTCCGCGCGCTGCCGGAGCCATATCGAGTCGCCGCCGCCGCGATCCTCCTGCGGGTCGAGGAGTTCCCCTCCGACGAGATCCTGACCTCGATGGAGATCGACGACCCGTTCGAACTGACCGGCCTCTACGAGGGCGTGCCGATGACCGAGAAATCGGTGATGGACCAGCCGCTGCAGCCCGATGTCATCTGGCTGTTCCGCCGCCCGATCCTCGACGAATGGGTGGATCGGGGGAATGTCAGCATCGGCGATCTGGTCAGCCATGTGATGATCCACGAGCTCGCGCATCACTTCGGCTGGTCCGACGACGACATCGCCGCCATCGACCCTTGGTGGGAATAGCTCAGCCCGCCTCGGCCGCGCGGAACCATTCGACGATGGCCGCGCGCTCCGGCGGCTCCATGTAGCTCAGGTTGGCGGGCGGCATGGCATGGGTGATCCCGGCCTGCATGTAGATCCGCCGCGCCTCATGGGCGATCTGCTCCGGCGTCTCCAGATGCACGCCCTTGGGCGCCCAGTGCATCCCCTCCCAGCCCGGCTCGGCGGCGTGGCACATCGAGCAGCGGCCCTGCACGATGCTGGTCACCTCCTCGAACCCCGGCGCTTCGGCAAAGCGCAGCGCCTCGCCCTGCAGCGCCGCCTGCTGCTGTGACTGCATCGGCACCGAGGACAGCCAGGCGATCACCAGGAAGATCACCACCGTCACCGCCCATGTCCAGTGCGGGTTGCCCTTGCGCGCATGCTTGGTGTTGAACCAGTGCCGGATCGTCACCCCCATCAGGAAGACGAGGCTGGCGATCAGCCAGTTGTACTCGGTGGCGAAGATCAGCGGATAGTGGTTCGACAGCATCAGGAAGATGACCGGCAGCGTCAGGTAGTTGTTGTGCAGGCTGCGCTGCTTGGCGATCTGGCCATAGCGCGCGTCCGGCGTCCGGCCCGCCTTCAGATCGGCCACCACGATGCGCTGGTTCGGCATGATGGTCAGGAAGACGTTGCCGCTCATGATCGTCGCGGTGAAGGCCCCCAGATGCAGCAGCGCCGCCCGGCCCGAGAAGACCTGCGTATAGCCCCAGGCCATCGCCACCAGGAGCAGGTAGAGCAGCACCATCAGCCCCGTGGTGCTGCGCCCCAGCGGCGAGCGGCAAAGCGCGTCATAGGCCACCCAGCCGAATGCTAGCGAGCCGAGCGAGATCGCCACCGCCTGCCAGACCGCCAGATCGGCCACGTTCGGATCGACGAGGTAAAGCTCCGCCCCCATGTAATAGACCAGCACCAGCATCGAGAAGCCGGTGAGCCATGTGGCGTAGCTCTCCCATTTGAACCAGGTCAGGTGCTCGGGCAGGAACTCCGGCGCGACCAAGTACTTGTTGATGTGATAGAAGCCGCCGCCATGCACCTGCCATTCCTCGCCATGGGCGAGCTTCGGCAGGCTCGGCGTCTGGCGCAGGCCGAGGTCGAGCGCGATGAAATAGAAGGACGACCCGATCCAGGCGATGGCGGTGATCACATGGGTCCAGCGGGCGGCGATCTGCACCCATTCCCACAGCACGGCGTAGTCGTACATCCAGACGCTCCCATTGGCGGCCCGCTGCGGGCATCTGCCGATTTCTTGCCCAAGCCGGCGGCAAGATCAACCGCGCCGCCGCCTTTCGCCACGGAATGCACGCCGGTTCCGGCGCTCCGGTCACAGTCCGGTCACGGAGTTTCCATCGAACCCGGCGCAGGGGGCATGCGTTTTATCGAAATCCGGCCTAGAGTGGCGCGACGAAGAAGGAGATCCCGATGAAAGAGCCATCCGTGAACGTGCTGGGCGGACCGCTCGCCACCTGCTCGACCGATCCGCTGACCGGGTTCTTCCGCAACGGCTGTTGCGACACCGGCCCCGCCGACCGGGGCCAGCACACGGTCTGCGCCCTGATGACGGCGGAATTCCTCGCCTTCTCGAAATATCTCGGCAACGACCTCACCACCCCGCACCCGGAATTCGGCTTCAAGGGGCTGAAGCCGGGCGACCAGTGGTGCCTCTGCGCCGGGCGCTTCCTGCAGGCGCATGAGGAGGGCGCGGCGCCGCAGGTCCGGCTGGCCGCGACCCATGCGCGGACGCTGGACGTGGTGCCGCTGGAGGTGCTGAAGGGCTACGCGGCGGACGGCTGAGCCCTTCATCTTGGTCCAAATATCGTCGGGGGGTCCGGGGGGGGGGGCAGACAGCCCCCCGGCCTTGGCCCCGGCCTCAGATCTTCATGTCGAAGCCCAGATGCTTGGCCACGGTGAAGATGTCCTTGTCGCCGCGGCCACACATGTTCATCACGATGATATGGTCCTTGGGCAGCGTCGGCGCGATCTTCACCACATGGGCCAGCGCATGGCTCGGCTCCAGCGCCGGGATGATGCCTTCCAACGCGCAGGACAGCTGGAACGCCTCCAGCGCCTCTGCATCGGTGATCGAGACATATTCCGCCCGGCCGATGTCATGCAGCCAGGCATGCTCCGGCCCGATCCCCGGATAGTCGAGCCCGGCCGAGATCGAGAAGCCCTCGAGGATCTGCCCGTCCTCGTCCTGCAGCAGATAGGTGCGGTTGCCATGCAGCACGCCCGGCCGACCGCCGGTCAGCGAGGCGCAATGCTGCATCCGGTCGTCCACGCCCTTGCCGCCGGCCTCGACACCGATGATCCGCACCGAAGGATCGTCGAGGAAGGGGTAGAACAGCCCCATCGCGTTCGACCCGCCGCCGATCGCCGCGATCACCGTGTCCGGCAGGCGGCCCTCGCCCTCCTGCTCGGCCAGCTGCCAGCGCACCTCCTTGCCGATGATCGACTGGAAGTCGCGCACCATCGCCGGATAGGGATGCGGCCCCGCCACCGTGCCGATGCAATAGAAGGTGTCGCGCACATTGGTCACCCAGTCGCGCAGCGCGTCGTTCATCGCGTCCTTCAGCGTGCCGCGACCCGAGGTCACCGGCACCACCTCGGCGCCCAGCAGCCGCATGCGGAACACGTTCGGCGCCTGACGCTCCACGTCATGCGCGCCCATGTAGACCACGCATTTCAGCCCGAACTTGGCGCAGACCGTGGCCGTCGCCACGCCATGCTGGCCCGCGCCGGTCTCGGCGATGATCCGGGTCTTGCCCATGCGGCGGGCGAGGATGATCTGGCCCAGCACGTTGTTGATCTTGTGCGCGCCGGTGTGGTTCAGCTCGTCGCGCTTGAGATAGATCTTGGCCCCGCCCAGATGCTCGGTCATGCGCTCGGCGTAATACAGCGGCGAGGGGCGGCCGACGTAGTGCTTCCACAGGTCGTCCATCTCGGCCCAGAATTCCGGGTCGGTCTTGGCGAATTCGTAGCGCGCTTCGAGATCCAGGATCAGCGGCATCAGCGTCTCGGAGACGAAGCGCCCACCGTGGATGCCGAAGCGCCCCTGCTCGTCGGGACCGGTCATGTAGCTGTTGATGCCGTCATCGGCCATGGCGCTCACTCCTCTGGTGCAAGCGTCCGTTTATATCCGATATGCGAGGCGGTAAAGCCGAGCCTCTCGTAGAAGCGATGCGCCCGCGCGCGGCTCTTGTTGGTGGTGAGCTGGATCACCCCGGCCCCGGCCACGCGCGCCCGCGCCTCGGCATCGGCCATCAGCGCGGCGCCCAGGCCCTGCGAGCGCAGGTCAGCGGCGACGCGCACCCCTTCGACCACCGCCCGGGTCATGCCGCCCAGCGACAGACCGTGCTCGATGGCGAGCTGGTAGGTGGCGACGATGCGGTCCCCGGTCTCGCCGACCACCAGCTGCATCTCCGAGGCGGCGATCCGGTCGAAGGCGTCGAGATAGGCCTGCAGCGGCGCGGTCTCGCGCGCCGCGCCGAGCTCGTCATCGGCCAGCAGGGCGACGATGGCCGCCACATCCTCGCGCCGGGCGTCGCGGAAGCGGATCACCGGGCCGCCTTCAGGAAGGCCGCGATCCGGGCGGGATCCTTCACCCCCGGGGCCGATTCCACGCCCGACGACACGTCGACCTGCCGCGCCCCGGTCAGCCGCACGGCATCGGCGATGTTGTCAGCTGTCAACCCGCCCGCCAGCATCCAGGGCCTGAGCCAGTGCCGACCGGAGATCAGCCGCCAGTCGAAGGCCAGCCCGTTGCCGCCCGGCAGGTCTGCGCCCTTCGGCGGCTTGGCGTCGATCAGGATCTGATCCGCCGCCAGCGAGTATTCGAGGATCGCCGGCAGATCGCCCTCATCCGCCACGCCCAGAGCCTTCATCACCGGCAGGCCGTACCGCGCGCGCACCTCGGCCACCCGCTCCGGGCTCTCGTGGCCATGCAGCTGCAGCATGTCGAGCGGCATCGCCTCGACGATCGCATCCAGCGTCGCGTCATCGGCATCGACGGTCAGCGCCACCTTGGCGAGGCCCACCGGAGCGGCCAGCGCCAGTTCCCGGGCCTCGGGCAGCGAAAGATGCCGGGGCGACTTCGCGAAGAAGACGAACCCGACATAGGCGGCCCCCGAGGCGGCGGCCGCCGCGACATCCGCCCCGGTCCGCAGTCCGCAGACCTTCACGCGGATATCTGTCATATGTTCAGCTTGCCTTCTGGGTCAGGATCGCCAGCACGTCATCCTTCGGCGGCGTCGCCACATTGGCGCGCAGGCTGGTCACCTCGCGCTGAAGGGTCTTCACTTCCTTGGCCTTGGTGCGGGCTGCGGCGCGGTGCTTGTGCTCGCGGAACCACTCGATCACGAAGCCGATCAGCAGGCCGGCGGCGATTCCGCCATAGATCACGATGAACAGCGGCAGCTGGATGGCATAGTTGAACCCGACCAGGGCGCCAAGTTCCGCCGACATCAGCTGCACCATCACCGGCTCACGGTTGGCCAGCGCCACCGTCAGCAGGCAGATCGCCAGCACCACCAGAAAGAGAATACGCAACCAACGGATCATGGACCTGCTCACCAAAAAGAGGGGCGTCGCCGCGTCACTTGCCGTTCAGACGGTCGCGCAGCAGCTTGCCGGTTTTGAAGAAGGGAACCTTCTTGTCTTCAACTTCTACAGCTTCACCCGTCCTCGGGTTCCGGCCCACTCTGGCATCGCGGGCCTTGACCGAGAATGCGCCGAATCCGCGCAGTTCGACCCGGTCGCCCTTGGCCAACGCCTCGATGATCTCCTCGAAGACGGTGTTCACGATGCGCTCGACATGTCGCTGCGTCAGGTGCGGGTTCTCGTCGGCGATTTTCTGGATCAGTTCCGAACGGATCATCCGAAGTGTCCCCCCTTGCGGTCGGTCTGGCAGCAGCCGCCACGTTTATTGTCCCGGTGACTATAGGGAAAAATTCCGGCGGCACAAATAGGAAAACCCCGCCATATTGGGCACTTCGCTGCCAATCGGCGGGCAAATGCAAAAGGCCCCACATCGCTGCGGGGCCTTTCCATCATCCCGGAGGGGACGATCAGTTGCGATCGATGCCTTTGAGAGCGGCACCGAGGATGTCGCCCAGCGAGGCGCCCGAATCGGAGGAGCCGAACTGTTCCACAGCTTCCTTCTCTTCGGCGATCTCGCGCGCCTTGATCGACAGGCCCAGACGACGGGTCTTGCTGTCGACGTTGGTCACGCGGGCGTCGACCTTGTCACCGACCTGGAAGCGCTCGGGGCGCTGGTCGGCGCGGTCGCGCGACAGGTCCGAACGGCGGATGAACGACTTCATGCCGTTGTAATCCACCTCGATCCCGCCTTCTTCGATGGCGGTCACGTTGCAGGTGATGATCGAGCCGCGCTTCACGCCGTCCACCGCATCGGTGAAGGTGTCGTCGCCCAGAGCCTTGATCGACAGCGAGATACGCTCCTTGTCGATGTCCACTTCGGTGACGGCCGCTTTCACGGTGTCGCCCTTGCGGTAGTTCTGGATGGCGTCCTCGCCGCGCTGGTCCCAGGACAGGTCCGAAAGGTGGACCATGCCGTCGATGTCGTTCTCGAGGCCGACGAACAGACCGAATTCGGTGATGTTCTTGACTTCGCCCTCGATGGCCGAACCGACCGGGTTGTTCTCGGCGAACACTTCCCACGGGTTGCGCATGGTCTGCTTGAGACCGAGCGACACGCGGCGCTTGGCGCTGTCGATTTCCAGCACCATGACGTCCACTTCCTGCGAGGTGGAGACGATCTTGCCGGGGTGCACGTTCTTCTTGGTCCAGCTCATTTCCGAGACGTGGACCAGACCCTCGACACCGGCTTCCAGCTCGACGAATGCGCCGTAGTCGGTGATGTTGGTCACGCGGCCCTTGTGGACCGAGCTGATCGGGTAGGCTTTTTCCACCGCATCCCACGGATCCGACTGCAGCTGCTTCATGCCGAGGCTGATGCGGTGCGTTTCCTTGTTGATCTTGATGACTTGGACCTTGACGGTCTCGCCGATCGACAGGATCTCGGACGGGTGGTTGACGCGGCGCCAGGCCATGTCGGTGACGTGCAGCAGGCCGTCGACGCCGCCGAGGTCAACGAACGCACCGTATTCGGTGATGTTCTTGACCACGCCATCCACGGTCTGACCTTCGGTCAGGTTCGAGATGACCTCAGCGCGCTGTTCGGCGCGGCTTTCTTCGAGGATCGCGCGACGCGAGACAACGATGTTGCCGCGACGACGGTCCATCTTCAGGATCTGGAACGGCTGCTTCATACCCATGAGCGGGCCGGCATCGCGCACCGGACGGACGTCGACCTGCGAACCCGGCAGGAAGGCGACAGCGCCGCCGAGGTCGACGGTGAAGCCGCCCTTGACCCGGCCGAAGATCGCGCCGTCGACGCGGGTCTCGTTGGCATAGGCCTTTTCCAGACGGTCCCAGGCTTCTTCGCGCTTGGCCTTGTCGCGGCTGATGACAGCCTCGCCCCGGGCGTTCTCGACGCGGTCGAGGTAGACTTCAACCTCGTCACCGACGGCGATTTCCACCGCGCCGCTGAGGTCTGCAAATTCCTTGAGATCGACGCGGCCTTCCATCTTGTAGCCGACGTCGATGATGGCCTGGCCCGCTTCGACAGCGATGACCCGACCTTTGACAACCGACCCCTCCTGGGGGGTGTCAATCTCGAGGCTCTCGTTCAGGAGGGCTTCGAATTCTTCCATGGAAGCTTTAGCGCACATGCAGTTCTGATCCTTTTCACGTATTTTCACTGGCCTTGCGGTTGGCTCCGCCGGTCTTTCGATTGCGTCATCTGGGTCGCGCCCCGGAAAACAACAAGGGCCGAGGATTACTCCCGACCCTGCGCCTGCCGTGTTTTTATGGCCTCGATCGCCTTGTTGACTGCCGCGTCTATAGTCAGTTCCGTCGTGTCAAGCAAGAGTGCATCATCGGCGGGCTTCAAGGGCGCCACCTTGCGCTCGCTGTCGCGCTTGTCGCGTTCGGTCAACTGGGCCAGCACCTCTTCCTCGAGGATATCGGGGTTCTTCTGCACCAGTTCCAGCCAGCGCCGATGCGCCCGCACCGTATCGCTGGCGGTGACGTAGAACTTCACCTCCGCCTCCGGGCAGATCACCGTGCCGATGTCACGGCCGTCGAGCACCGCGCCGCCCTCCATCCGGGCGAAGCGCTTCTGGAAGGCGATCAGCTCGGCCCGCACCTTGGGCATCGCCGCGACCTTGGAGGCGAGCTGGCCCACCTTCGCCGTGCGCAGCCCGTCGCGCTGCAGGTCATGCGAACTCAGCGCCTTGGCAGCGGCGACGGCGTCCATCCCGTCGAGGGTCTTCTTGGCCACGGCGCGATATAAAAGCCCGGTGTCCAGCAGTTCGAAGCCGAAATGCGCCGCCACCGCCTTGG
>NZ_PZKG01000065.1 GCF_003034985.1 Cereibacter changlensis JA139 | reverse complement strand
GGCCGTTCGCGGCCCCGGGTCCGGCTGCGGGCCGGCTTCTTGTCCTCGCCACGCTCCGAACGGGCAGGCGCCTCGCCCGGATCGGCCAGCGCGAAGCCTTCCGGCAGCTCGCCCCGCGGGATCGGCTGCTTCACGAGGCTCTCGATGGCGGCGAGATACTTGTCGTCATGCGGCGTGGCGATGGTGAAGGCCTTGCCCTTCCGCCCGGCCCGGCCGGTGCGGCCGATCCGGTGCACGTAATCCTCGGGATGCGAGGGCACGTCGAAGTTGAACACATGGCTCACCGCCGGGATATCCAGCCCCCGCGCCGCCACGTCCGAGGCGACCAGCAGGTGCACCGACCCGTCGCGGAAGCCTTCGAGCGTGCGGGTGCGGACCGACTGGTCCAGATCGCCATGGATCGGCGAGGCGTTGAAGCCGTGCTGCTTCAGCGACTTCGCCACCACATCGACATCCATCTTGCGGTTGCAGAAGATGATCGCATTGGTGCAGGCCTCGCCCTCCTGCCGGATCAGCGCGCGCAGGACCGAGCGTTTGTCGGCGAAGCTGCGGTCCTTGCGGGCCGGGGTGATCGAGAACAGCTTCTGCTCGATGGTCTCCGAGGTGGTGGCCTGACGCGCAACCTCGATCTTCACCGCGCCGGTCAGGAAGGTGTTGGTGATCCGCTCGATCTCGGGCGCCATGGTGGCCGAGTAGAAGAAGGTCTGCCGGGTGAAGGGCGTCAGCGAGAAGATCCGCTCGATATCCGGGATGAAGCCCATGTCGAGCATCCGGTCGGCCTCGTCCACCACCATGATCTGGACGCCGGTCAGGAGGAGCTTGCCGCGCTCGAAATGGTCGAGCAGCCGGCCCGGCGTCGCGATCAGCACGTCGACGCCGCGGTCGATCAGCTTGTCCTGCTCGCCGAAGGAGACGCCGCCGATCAGCAGGGCCTTCGTCAGCTTGGTGTATTTCGCGTAGACGTCGAAGTTCTCCGCCACCTGCGCCGCCAGTTCGCGGGTCGGGGCGAGCACGAGGCTGCGCGGCATCCGGGCGCGGGCGCGGCCTTGGCCGAGCAGGGTGATCATCGGCAGCGTGAAGCTCGCGGTCTTCCCGGTGCCGGTCTGGGCGATGCCCAGCACGTCCTTGCCCTGCAAGGCATGCGGAATGGCCTGCGCCTGGATCGGCGTGGGGGTTTCGTAGCCGGCTTCCTGCACGGCCTTCAGCACGCGGGGGTCCAGCGCGAGGTCGGAAAATTTGGTCATGAGCGTCCTGTGAATGCGGTATCGGACCGCATGTAAATCAAAGGGGACGCTGATCATCCGGGCGTCCCGGCGTCTTTAGGCTGTGTCAAGCCTGCTGGCGCAGTAGCGCAAAATATCGCTCAGGTCAAGGTTGCTGGGCTTTCCCGGCGGATTGCAGACCCGCCGCGGCCGTTCCGGCGGCTTTCCGCGCCTTCAGCGCCTCTCGCATCATCGCCAACCGGCGGAAGACGGTGCCTTGATCGGCGTTCAGCCGCTCCAGCAGATGGCAGGCGAGGGGGCCGGCTACGGGCGTGCGCAGCGCCTCGTCCCAGATCGGGGCCAGCAGGTTCACGTCGAGCCCGCCCCCCGCCAGCGAGAAGCCGGTCATCCCCAGCGGCAGCGGCGCGGCGGCGCGGCGGTTCAGCCGGAACGGTTGCTGCGGGGCGTGGCCGGAATGCAACCGCTCGGCCTCGTAGAGCTTCATCAGCGAGAAGAGCACGTTCATCGAGGCGCCGAGCCTGCGCTGCGCCTCCGTCTCGCCATGGTCGGCGAAGGTGATGATCGAGGAGACCAGCCAGCGGGTATCGAGGCTCTTCAGCAGCGCTTCGCTCTGCTCGGCCCAGATCCGGCGGAAAAGCCGCGGGGCTTCGGGCGGGAAGCCCCGCTTGCGCAGATGGGCGATGCAGAGCGCGTTCAGCAGCGCCAGCTCGCTCTGCCCGGCCAGTTCGGCGCGCAGTTCCTGCAGCTTGCGGGACTGGCCCGAGGCGGAGCGGGAGGCCGGCTCGGCAGTGACCGGCTGGCGGGCGAGGGCGGCGAGGTCGGCGGCGAGCGGCAGGCTCTCGCCCGGGGCCTGGTCCAGCGGGGCGCGGCGCTGCTGCCAATGGGCGATCAGCGCCTCTGCCCCGCCGGGATAGGTGAGCCCCTCGCTCAGACCATCATCTCCTTGGTGGCGGTCAGCTTCACCTCGGGGTGGTCGCGCTGCACGCGGTCGATGTCCCATTGCAGGCGGGTGAGGAAGACGAGGTCGCCATCGCTGTCATGGGCGATATGGCCCTTGTTGATGTTCACGAATGCGTCCACCGCGGCCTTCGGTCCGGTCACCCAGCGGGCCGAGGAGAACTGCGAGCCCTCGAAGCGGACGGGCAGCGAGTATTCCAGCTCGATCCGGCTGGCCAGCACGTCGAACTGCAGCGCGCCGACGACGCCGACGATGTAGCCCGAGCCGATCATCGGCTTGAACACCTTGGCCGCGCCTTCCTCGGCGAATTGCATCAGCGCCTTTTCCAGATGCTTGGCCTTCATCGGATCGCCCGCGCGCACGCCCTGCAGCAGTTCCGGCGCGAAGGAGGGGATGCCGGTGAAGTGCAGATCCTCGCCCTCGGTCAGCGCGTCGCCGATGCGGAGCTGGCCATGGTTCGGGATGCCGATGATGTCGCCGGCCCAGGCGTCCTCGGTCAACTCACGGTCGGCTGCGAGGAACAGCACCGGGTTGGTGATCGCCATCGGCTTCTTCGAGCGGACATGGTTCAGCCGCATGCCGCGCAGGAAGTGGCCCGAGGCGAGGCGGACGAAGGCCACGCGGTCGCGGTGCTTGGGGTCCATGTTGGCCTGCACCTTGAAGACGAAGCCGGTGACGCGGTCCTCCTCGGGGGCGATGCCGCGCTCCTTGGCCTTCTGCACCTGCGGCTCGGGGCCGAATTCGCCCATGCCTGACATCAGCTCTTTCACCCCGAAGGAGTTGATGGCCGAGCCGAACCAGATCGGCGTCATGTGGCCTTCGAGGAAGGACTGGCGGTTGAAGGCGGGCAGCAGCACGCGGACCATCTCCAGATCCTCCAGCAGCTTGGCCAGAAGGTCGGCGGGGATGTGCTCGGCCAGCTTGGGGTCGTTCAGCCCGTTGATCTGGATCGATTCCGCCACCCGGTTGCGGTCGGCGCGATCCATCAGCTCCAGCCGGTCGTGCAGGATGTCGTAGCAGCCGAGAAAATCGCGGCCCATCCCGATCGGCCAGCTGGCCGGGGCCACGTCTATGGCGAGGTTCTGCTGGATCTCGTCGATGATCTCGAAGGTGTCGCGGCTCTCGCGGTCCATCTTGTTGCAGAAGGTTAGGATCGGCAGGTCGCGCAGGCGGCAGACCTCGAAGAGCTTGCGGGTCTGGCTTTCCACGCCCTTGGCCCCATCGATCACCATGATCGCGGCGTCCACCGCCGTCAGGGTGCGGTAGGTGTCTTCCGAGAAGTCGGAGTGGCCGGGGGTGTCGACCAGGTTGAAGCGGTACTGCGCGAAGTCGAAGCTCATCGCCGAGGCGGAGACCGAGATGCCGCGGTCCTTCTCCAGCTGCATGAAGTCCGAGCGGGTCCGCCGCGCCTCGCCCTTGGCGCGCACCTGGCCGGCCATCTGGATCGCGCCGCCGAACAGCAGGAACTTCTCGGTCAGCGTGGTCTTGCCGGCGTCGGGATGCGAGATGATCGCAAAGGTCCGGCGTCGGGCGATTTCGGGCGGCAGGGCGGGGCGGTTTGTCTGGTCCAGCATGGCGGGGATATAGCGGCTGGGCGGGGCCTTGGAAAGCGGGCTGTTCACCGCGCCGCGGTGGAGGCGCGCCGGCGGAAGAGCGCGGCCGGTCCCAGCCGGTCGAGCAGCTGCCGGTTCGCCTCGGTGCCGAAATGCTGCGGCTGGGCGAGGCCGGGGAAACTGGCCCGCAGCCCCTGCGAAAGGCCTTGGGGCAGGCGGGCCACGGTGGCTTCGGTCACCCTCAGGCTCTCGGCGGGGATGCCCTCGGCATAGATGATCTCGTGCCGGTCGAAGACGAGGCTGAAATAGCCGACCATGCCGCCCTCGCGAAGATAGACGGTGCTCCCGTCCACCAGATGCCGGGCCTGCACCAGCAGCTCGGCCGTCGGCATGTCGGGGCGGCGGCCGGGGCGGTAGAGGAAGATCCGGTGGTGCTGGCTGACGATCAGGTCGCCGGAATTGCCCAGCGTGCCGCGCGGGATCACCACCGGGGCCAGGGCGCCGAGCGCGCGTTGCGTGGCATGGCCGATCCAGCGGATCGGCTGTGGGCCGTGGTCGCGGGTCAGCACCCGGTCGCCGGCGCGCAGGGTCTCGATCGGGCGCTGGCTGCCGCAGGCGAGGGTGATCATCGTGCCATGCACGAAGGAGACGCAGAGCAGGTCGCTCAGCGCGGCGGCGGGCGGCGCGGCGTCGACCTGCACCAGCGTGTAGTCGATGCGCGGGCCCAAGGGCGACAGCGGCGCGGCGAAGAGCCCGCCCGCCGGCCCGTCGAGGCGCAGCAGCAAGAGGTCGAGCGGCTGGCCCTCCGGCGTCATCAGCGTGTAGCGCGCGGCGAGGCGGACGGCGGCCCCGGGCGCGCCCAGCGGCGAGCCCGGGGCGACGCTCAGCGCGGCTTCGGGCCGGGGGCGAGCAGCAGCCGACGGCTGCGGGCGGCGCGGGCCAGCTCGTAGATGTCGCCGGGGCAGACGAGGTCCGGCTCCTCCAGCCCGTCGCCGAGATTGGCCCCGCTGCTGACGAAGATGTCGTCGGCGGCGAAGACCTCGCAGGCGGGGCCGGGATGCGGTGTGGTGGTCATGATGCCGGCATGGCGTTAACCATTTGTTAACGATTCCAGAGGGATAGCGGGTCAGCGCCCGCGCATGACAGGGTTAGCAACCCGTGAAAGCCGCTGTCAACGCGACATCTCTTGGACGCCTGCGACATCTGCGCGGCGGGACTGTCGTGCATCTGCCTTAAGATGAGTGGATCGCCCCTGAACTCGCCCAAAGGGCATGCAGGCTTCCCGCTGGGCCGGTCGGCTGCTATCGCTTGGGGGGAGGAAACGAGGAAAGGCATATCGGATGGATCTGGGGATTCGCGGCAAGAAGGCGCTGGTTTGCGCGGCGTCGAAGGGGCTGGGTCTCGGCTGTGCGGCGGCGCTGGCCGAAGCGGGCGTCGATCTGGTGATGAACGCGCGCGGCGCCGAGGCGCTGGAAGCGGCGGCGGCGGATCTGCGGGCGCGGTTCGGGGTGAGCATCACCACGGTGGCCGCCGACATCACCTCCGAGGCGGGCCGGGCCGAGGTGCTGGCCGCGGCGGGGCCGGTGGACATCCTCGTGACCAATGCGGGCGGGCCGCCTCCGGGCGTGTGGTCGGACTGGACGCGCGACGATTTCATCAAGGCGCTGGACGCCAACATGCTGACGCCGATCGCGCTGATGACGGCGCTGCTGCCGGGCATGATCGACCGCGGCTGGGGCCGCGTGGTCAACATCACCTCGCAATCGGTGAAGGCGCCGATCCCGCAGCTCGGGCTGTCGAACGCGGCCCGCACCGGGCTCACCGGCTATGTTGCGGGCACCGCGCGGCAGGTGGCGCAGCATGGCGTCAACATCAACAACCTGCTGCCGGGCATCCACGACACGGCTCGCGCCGAGGCGCTGGACAGCGGCGTGAGCAAGTCGCAGGGCGTCAGCATGGAAGAGGCGCGCAAGCAGCGTCAGGCGACGATCCCGACGCGCCACTATGGCGCGCAGGGCGATTTCGGCGCGGCCTGCGCCTTCCTCTGCTCGCAGCAGGCGAAGTTCATCGTCGGGCAGAACCTGCTCGTCGATGGCGGGGCGACCAACGCCACGATCTGAGCAATGCGACGCCGGACCGCGGTGCGGTCCGGCAAGCCCCGGCGGGAGGGGCCGTGGGGAGGGTTGAATCCGACGCCAAATCCCGGCACAAGCGGCGAAACCCGAGAGATTTGATCGGATAGCCTTGCCCGTGACCCAGAGCTCCGCCCCCGCCGCCCGGCTCGAGGTCCGGCACCTGACCCGCGCCTTCGGCGGCAAGCCGGTGGTGGCCGACCTGTCGCTGACCATCGCCGCGGGGCAGGTGACCTGCCTGCTCGGCCCCTCGGGCTGCGGCAAGTCCACCACGCTGAGGATGATCGCCGGGGTCGAGCGGCCCGACGCCGGTCGGATCGAGATCGACGGGCGGCTGGTCTCGGGGGAGGGCAGCTTCCTGCCGCCCGAGGCGCGCTCGGTCGGGTTGATGTTCCAGGACTTCGCGTTGTTTCCGCATCTGACGGTGGCGCAGAACGTGGCCTTCGGCCTGCGCGACGGGCGCGAGGCCAAGGCGCGGCGGGTCGACGAGTTGCTGGAGCGGGTGAACCTGCGCGGCTATGGCGCCAAGCACCCGCACGAGCTGTCGGGCGGCGAGCAGCAGCGGGTGGCGCTGGCCCGCGCCTTGGCGCCGCGCCCGCGGGTGATGCTGATGGACGAACCCTTCTCGGGCCTCGACAACCGGCTGCGCGACGGCATCCGCGACACCACGCTGGAAGTGCTGAAGGAGGAGGGCACGGCGGTCCTTCTGGTGACGCATGAGCCGGACGAGGCGCTGCGGATGGGCGACGAGATCGCGCTGATGCGCGACGGGCGGATCGTGCAGCGCGGCTCGCCCTACAACGTCTACAACGCGCCGGTGGACCGGGCGGCGGCGGCCTTCTTTTCCGACGTGAACGTGATCCGCGGCCAGTCGCGCGGTGCCCTGACCGAGACGCCCTTCGGCGCCTTCCTCACCCCCGGCCATGCCGATGGCGCCCCGGTGGAGATCGTGATCCGCCCGCAGCATCTGAAGATCGACTTCGACCGCGGCGGCCGCGGCCCGCTGCCGACGCCCACCGATGGCACGGCGGCGCGGGGCACGGTGGTCCGGGCGCGCTTCCTCGGGCGCGAGAGCCTGGTGGAATTCGCCATGGATTTCGACGGCTCGCGGCTCACCGCCTCGGTGCCGGGGGTGTTCATGCCCAAGGCAGGCACGCCGCTCTGGCTGATGATCCGCCGCGACCGCTGCTTCGTCTTCCCGGCGCAGCGCTGAGCGGTTCCCCGCGTTCACGCAGAAATTCCGTCGCATTGGTGGAATGGGGCTTTGATCTGGGCCTCCGACCCAATAAATGAGGTCAGTGAACAGTCTGAGGCCGTTCCGCGGCCCGAAGGAGAGACACATGCTCAACAATATCGGTTTGCCCGGCCTTCTTCTGATCGCAGTCGTCGTGCTGGTGATGTTCGGCCGCGGCAAGGTCAGCTCGCTGATGGGCGAAGTCGGCAAGGGGATCTCGGCCTTCAAGAAGGGCGTGAAGGAAGAAACCGCCGAGCTGGAGAAGCCCGCGACGACCCCCGACCTGCGCAGCGACGCCCGCACCGACGTGCGCGACGTGACGCCGGTGGAACGGGACAAGGTCTGACCTTGCCGCGCGGTGCGGAGGTGACTCATGTTTGATATCGGCTGGTCCGAACTCATGGTGATCGGGGTTGTGGCGCTGATCGTGATCGGGCCGAAAGACCTGCCCGAGATGTTCCGCACGCTGGGCCGCTTCACCGCCAAGGCCCGCAGCATGGCGCGCGAGTTCCAGCGGGCGATGGAATCGGCCGCCGACGAGACCGGGCTGAAGGACGTGGCCAAGGACGTGAAGACCGCGACCTCGGCCAAGAGCATGGGGCTGGACGCGGTGAAGGACGCCGCCAGCAAGTTCGAGGCCTGGGATCCGATGAAGTCGCGCCCCTCGCTGCCCAAGGGCCCGGCGACACAGGCGCTGGCCGATGCCCAGGCCGCCAAGGCGGGCGCAGCCTCGGCCGCCGCCAATGCCCCCGCCAATGCCGGAGTGGCGCCGCAGCCCGCCGCCGCTCCGGAACCGGCGCCCGCGTCCGAACCGGCACCCGCGACGGCCGCCGCTCCCGCGCAGCCGACCGAACCGCCGAAGGGTGACGCATGAGCGCCGACGACATCGACAGCAGCAGCGCCCCGCTCATCGAGCATCTGGCGGAACTGCGCAACCGGATCATCTATTCGCTGGGCGCCTTCCTCGTCGGGATGTGCATCGCCTTCACGGTCTGGACGCCGATCTTCAACTTCCTGACCGAGCCGATGTGCGACGCGCTCGCCGCCCGCGACCAGGCCTGCTCGCTGATCCTGATCAAGCTGCAGGAGGGTTTCTTCGTCGCCATCCGCATCTCGGTGATGGGCGGGCTGATGCTGTCCTTCCCGATGATCGCCTATCAGATGTGGCGGTTCGTGGCGCCCGGGCTCTACAAGAACGAGAAGAACGCCTTCCTGCCCTTCCTCGTCGCCTCGCCGCTGATGTTCCTGCTGGGCGCGGCCTTCTCCTTCTACATCGTGCTGCCGATCGCCTTCAATTTCTTCCTCGGCTTCCAGATGACCAACGCCGCCAACCCGACCGCCATCGAGGGCGTGGTGACGGCGGCGCCGGGGACGGCGGGCATCCTGTTCCAGGGCTCGATGGAGCAGTATCTGGCGCTGACCACCAATTTCATCCTGGCCTTCGGCCTCTGCTTCCAGCTGCCGGTGCTGCTGACGCTGATGGGCAAGGCCGGGCTGATCTCGGCCGCGAGCCTGGTCGGCATGCGCAAATACGCCATCGTGCTGATCCTGATCCTCTCCGCCGTGGTGACGCCGCCCGACATGATGTCGCAAGCCATCCTGTTCGGCGCGATCTACCCGCTCTACGAGATCTCCATCCTGCTGATCCGCCGCATCGAGAAGAAGCGCGAGGCCAAGCTGCGCGCCGAGGGGCTGTGGTTCGAGGATGACGAGGAAGAGGCTGACGACAAGGCATGACCGACACGCTCCTGCGCATCGCCGAGGCTCTGGAACGCCTGAGCCCGGCCCCCGCCGCCGCGCCCGATTTCTCTGGCGCCGAGGCCTTCGCCTGGCACACCGCGCCCGACCGGCTGGAGCCGGTGGCGCGGGTCTCGCGCGTTGATCTGGCGCTGCTGATCGGGCTGAACCGGGCGCGGGACATCCTCCTGGAGAACACCGAGCATTTCGCCCGCGGCCTGCCGGCCAACAACGCGCTGCTCTGGGGCGCGCGGGGCATGGGCAAGTCGAGCCTCGTCAAGGCGGTGCATGCCGCCGTGGTGGCCAAGGGCCTGCCCCTGAAGATCGTCGAGCTGAGCCGCGAGGACCTGCCCTCGGTGCAGCGGCTGCTGAAACACCTGCGGGCCTCGGAGGCGCGGTTCATCCTGTTCTGCGACGACCTGTCGTTCAGCCATGACGACCAGCATTACAAGTCGCTGAAGGCGATCCTCGACGGCGGGATCGAGGGGCGGCCGGACAACGTGATCCTCTACGCCACCTCGAACCGCCGCCACCTTATGCCGCGCGACATGATCGAGAACGAACGCTCCACCGCGATCAGCCCCTCGGAAGCGGTGGAGGAGAAGGTCTCGCTTTCCGATCGTTTCGGCCTCTGGCTCGGCTTCCACCCCTGTTCGCAGGACGAGTATCTCGAGATGATCCGCGGCTACTGTGCCGCGCATGGCGTCGAGGTCGCCGAGGACGTGCTGCGGGCCGAGGCCATCGAATGGCAGGCGACGCGCGGCTCCCGCTCCGGCCGCGTCGCCTGGCAGTTCTTCACCGACCTCGCCGCCCGCCACGGCGTCCGGATCTGAGGCGCAACGCCTCTCCCCCCATTTTCTGTCGGAAAATATCCTCGGGGGTCCGGGGGCAGACAGCCCCCGGGGCCGGCCCCAAGCGGGCCTATTGCAAGTAAGGCATCGGATCCACCGACTCGAACCCCTTGCGCACCTCGAAATGCAGGAAGGCCGGGTCGGCGCGACGCACCACGGCAATCGGCTGACCGCGTTTCACCGAGGCCCCCTTCTGCACCTTGATCGCGTCGATATTGGCATAGACCGTCAGCAGGTTGTCGGCATGGCGGATCACCAGGATCGGCACCTGGTTGGTGTCGGCGGTGATCGCGGCCACCGTGCCGTCGGCGGCCGCGCTGACGCTGGTGCCCGCCGCCGCCGCGATGTCGATGCCGTCGTTCTTCTTCTTCACATAGCCGCGGATGATCGAGCCCTGCACCGGGAAGCCCAGCCGCGAGGCCGAGGCCGCGGTGCGCTGGCTGCCGAGGTTGGGCGAGTTCGGCGTGCCGGGGGTGGGGGCGTTCGCCGCCACCGGCCGCTCGTCGGGCAGGGGCTTGGCCGCCGAGGGCGGGGCGGGGGTGGGCGAGCCGCTGCCGGGAGCGGTGGTGACGGCCACCGGCGAGGGCGCGCGCTGTCCGGGAACCGCGGTCGGGATGATGAGGAACTGGCCCTCGCGCACCGCGAGATCCGGGCCGAGCCCGTTCCAGTCGGCCAGGGCCTTGGCCGAGACATTGTAGCTGCGGGCGATGGAATAGGCGGTCTCGCCGCGCGCCACCCGGTGCCGGGCGGGTTCCGCGCCGGTCGGCGCTGCAGGAGTCGCCGCCGCCGGGCTGGCGCTGCCGGCGCGGTCCAGCGCCGTGGTGGCGATGGCGCTCACGTCGATGCCGCCGGGCGAGACCGTGCCGGCGCCGCCATAGACCGGCGTCGGGGCCGCGGCGATGCGGGTCGGCAGCGCCAGCACCTCGCCCTGCCGCAGCGGGTCGGTCGGCTTCAGCGCGTTGTAGCTGGCGATCTCGTTCACGTTCACCCCGACCCGGGCGGCCAAGGTGGTCACCGTGTCGCCGCGTTGCGCCACCGCGACCTGGTAGCCGGGGTAGGACAGCACGCCGCGGGCGTCGGCCTGGGGCCGCTGGGCGGTGGCCTGGCGCGCGGCGTCGGCGGTGTTCACCGCGCCGACGCGGCTGCGCAGATCCCAGTCCAGATCCGAGGTGTTGGTGCTGCAGGCCGCCAGCAGCGCAAGCGCCGTGGTCAGGCCGAGGGCGCGCATCAGCGGGGGGCGGTTGGTCATGGCTCTGCCTCTCGTCATGCCCGGGTTGGTCCCGGGGCGTGTCTAGTCGGTTCCAAGCCCTTCGATCAGTGGCACGAAGCGCACCGGGC
The DNA here is from genome assembly GCF_003034985.1 of Cereibacter changlensis JA139. Taxonomy (GTDB): domain Bacteria; phylum Pseudomonadota; class Alphaproteobacteria; order Rhodobacterales; family Rhodobacteraceae; genus Cereibacter; species Cereibacter changlensis. The sequence continues at coordinate 11,677 of NZ_PZKG01000065.1, read as the reverse complement.
GCAGCTCTTCATAGTCGAACCCCTGTTCGAGCCGGGTCACCTTGATCAGGTTCTGCACGGCGTCCGTCTGCCCGACAGGAACCACCATGATACCCCCGATCTTCAACTGGGCCAATAGGGGGCCGGGCGGATCTTCTGCCGCGGCTGTCACCAGGATGCGATCGAAGGGCGCCTGATCCGGCAGTCCGAAGCTGCCGTCAGCGGCGAAGGCGGTGATGTTGGTCAGGTGCAGCTGGCGAAAGATCTCCGAGGCCTCGCGCACCAGCCGCCGGTGCCGGTCGACGGTATAGACCCGGCGGGCGAGCTGGCTCAGCACGGCGGCCTGATAGCCCGAGCCGGTACCCACCTCCAGCACCTTGTCGCGCGGGCTGACCGCCAGCGCCTGGCTCATCAGCCCGACCACCGAGGGCTGGCTGATGGTCTGGCCGCAGGCGATGGGCAGCGGCATGTCCTCGTAGGCGCGCTCGGCGAACAGGCCCTTGACGAAGGCGCCGCGGTCGATCCGCTCCATCGCGGTCAGCACCCGGCCATCCGTCACCCCGCGCGAGCGCAGCGTGTAGAGAAAGCGCATCTGGCGCTCGGCCGGGGTGTCGTCGCCGGGCGCGTCCTCCGTCATCCCAGACGCGCCTCGAGCTCGGCCAGCCGGTCATGGGCGGTCAGGTCGGCGCGCATCGGCGTGATCGAGATGTAGCCTTCGAGGTTCACCGCGGCGTCGGTGCCGGGCAGGGTGGGCGAGTGCTGCGCCCCGCCCTTGATCCAGAGGAACTTGCGCCCCGAGGGCGAGATATGCGGCTCCACCCCGAAGGAGGTGTCGCGGCGGAAGCCCTGCGCCGCCACGCGATGCCCTTTCACCGCGGCGGCGGGGACGGGGGGGAAGTTGACGTTGTAGAACAGCCGGTAATCCTCGCCGTCCCAGAGCCCGCGTTCCAGCAGCGCCCGGATCACCGCCGGGCCATGGGTGCGGGCCGCCTCGAACGGATCGGCAAGGCCTTCCGTCTCGCGGCCGAGGAACTGCGACAGGGCGATGGCGGGCAGGCCCTGCAGCGCCGCCTCCATCGCGCCGCCGATGGTGCCGGAATAGAGCACGTTCTCGGCCGAATTGTTGCCCCGGTTCACGCCCGAGAGCACGAGATCGGGCTTGGCCCCCTGCAGCACATCGTAGAGCGCGGCCAGCACGCAATCAGCGGGGCTGCCCTCGGCGGCGTAGCGGCGCTCGCCCAGCTTGGCGATCATCATCGGGTGGGTGTAGCTGATGCAATGCGCGACGCCCGACTGCTCGAAGGCGGGGGCGACAGTCCAGACCTCGCCCTCCGGACCGGCGAGGTCGATGGCGATCTCGGTCAGCGCCTCGAGCCCCGGTGCGTTGATGCCGTCGTCATTGGTGATGAGAATGCGCATGAAGCCGCCTGTGTTGGGTCACCCCTGATTAGACGAGGGCGGGCCGAGGGTAAAGCGCGCGCCGGCCCTTCAGGGAGGGATGAGGCTTCCCTGCCGGTCCGAAGGCGGTGTCCCGGGAGGGGCCGGACACGCGGGGGGAGAGCGGTTCGCGCCGGCTTCCACTGGCCGGCCGGACGCCGGGCGCCTGGGCCTGTTCGGGAGGCGGATGCAGCTGCGGCATCCGGTCTGGCGGAGGCTCCGAATCACCCCGCGTTCCCCCTCCTCCAGAGGTAAACGCGCCGTTAAGGTTGCGCATCTTCCGGTTGTGAGGCCCCGAGGGGCGTTGCCGGCGAAGTGAAGAAAGGCCGTTCTCGCCGCAGCTGCAGCCCTCGGGGGCGGGACGCCTCAATTCCGTCACAATTCCGGGGGGTTGCGGCCAGCCAGCCCGCGATTTCGGCCCGCGATGGGCGGTTTGCCGCCGTAACGACTGCACCTTTCGGGCATCCTGCATCGGAACTACAGTGGTGTACGGTCGTTTCCACGGCACTGTCTTGCCAGAATCGCTTTAACCATTCGACACTGATTCTCGTATTCCACCCATTGGCCTCGCGGCCGCAGCAACGCAGGTGCAGCATTTCTGCTTATTTTTCCGCCTAAATTTTGAGCTTAACTCGCCTTATTGGCGAATTCTGTAATGATCCCGGTGCGCATTCGCAGGTTCTCGCCTGCCGCTCCGAATGATGCGGGAATTCGTCATCAATACGGGTTAACTTCGCCAAGTGATGAGCGGCAACGCTTGAACGAAAAGGTGTTTCATGAAATTCAACCCCCAATCCTCTTTGACCCCGGATCAGTACGGTCCGGACCATATTTTTGCAGCCTCACTCCCCTCGGTGAACGACCCGCTGACCCGTCCGGTCGGCGGCGTCGCCAAGCGCGCGCTCGACATTTTGGTCGCGGTGGCCGCGCTGATCGCTCTCTCCCCGCTGATGCTCGGCGTTGCGCTGATCATCGCGGCCTCCAGCAACGGGCCGATCTTCTACGGCCACCAGCGCATCGGCTTCGGCGGGCGGACCTTCCGCTGCTGGAAATTCCGCTCGATGGTGGTCGACGGTGACAGCGTGCTGGAACGCCACCTGCGCGGCAATCCCGAAGCGCAGCGCGAATGGGCCAATGACCGCAAGCTGCGCAACGATCCGCGGGTGACCCCGATCGGCGCGGTGATCCGCATGCTGTCGATCGACGAGCTGCCGCAGCTGTTCAACATCCTGATGGGCGAGATGAGCGTCGTCGGGCCGCGCCCGGTCGTCGCCGCCGAGCTGCGCCGCTACAACGCCTCCGCCGGCCACTACCTGCGCACCCGTCCGGGCCTGACCGGCATGTGGCAGGTCAGCGGCCGCAGCGATCTCAGCTACGACCGCCGCGTGCAGCTCGACCGCTATTACGTGATGCGCTGGAACATCCTGGCGGATCTGTCGATCATCCTGCGCACCATCCCCGCCGTGCTGAAGTCGCGCGGTTCGTGCTGAGGCTTGGCCCTGGCACCACTTGCGACAGGACAGCGGAACAGACGAGGGAATGACATGACAGGGACAAGGCTCCCCATCCTCGCGGCGTTGATGCTCGGCCTCGTGCCGGGCATTGTCGCTGCCGAGACCTACAAGATCTCCACCAGCGACGTGCTGCGGCTGCGGGTGCTGGAGTGGCAGCCGATCGACGGCACCATGCGCGAATGGGAAGCGCTGGCGGGGGAATACGAGGTCGGGCCCGACGGGTCGATCTCGGTGCCGTTCCTCGGCCCGGTGATGGCGGTCGGCAAGGCCCCGGTCGAGGTCGGGGCCGAGATCTCCGACGGGTTGAAGCAGCGCCTCGCGCTGCCGGACCTGCCGGACGCCACGGTCGAGATCGCGAAATACCAGCCGGTGATCGTGTCAGGCCATGTGAAGACTCCCGGCGAGATCGTCTACCGCCCCGGCCTGACGGCGCGTCAGGCCATCGCCATAGCGGGCGGCCCCAGCGACGAGATCCGCCGCACCCCGGCTACCGTGCGCGACCTCATCTCGGGGCAGGGGGCGCTGCGGATCAACCTCGACCAGCTGGAGGCGCTACGGGTGCGCAAGGCGCGGCTGGAGGCCGAGCGCGACGGGCGCGACGACTTCACCCCGGTGCCGATGCTCGAAGACACACCGCGCAGTCAGGCGTTGGTGCAGGAGGAGGTCGCCTTCATGGCGCTGCGCCGCGACCAGCTCGCCCGCGGCCTCGCCGCGATCCAGAGCCAGAAGGAGCTACTGGAGGCCGAGATCGAGTCACTGAACGCCAAGGGCAAGGCGCTGGAGACCCAGATCGAGCTCGGCCAGCGCGAGGTGGAGAATGCCACCAACCTGTCCGAGCGCGGCCTCGTCGCCAATGCCCGGCTGTTCGAGTCGCAGCGCACCCTGTCGGCGATCGAATCTTCGCTGCTCGATGTCTCGACGGCGGTGCTGCGCGCGCGTCAGGGCGTGGCCGATGCCGAACGCGACCGCATCGCGCTGATCGACACCCGGTCTTCCGAGGTGGCCCTGCAGCTGCAGGAGGTCGAGGCCGCGGTGCTGGAGGCCGAGCGACGGGTCGACACCGAGCGCAGCCTCGCCATCAGCCTGATGACCCAGGCGCAGGGGACCGATCTGCCCGTCGATGGCGCTTCGCTGGCGGCGCAAGTGAACGTGTCGATCCTGCGCAATCAGGACGGCGAGACGCAGGAGATCCCGGATGCGATGGACATGGCGCTGAAACCCGGCGACCTGATCGAGATGACCTTGCGGCCGCCGTCGACCAACTGACCCGGCGCGCCACAGCAAAAGCCCCGCTCCGGCGGGGCTTTTGCTTGTCTGGGCTCAGGCGGGCCTAGGCCCGGAGCCATCCTCCGTCCATTCGGTCTCGACGGGGGCGGGGAGAGGCCGCGCCGGGTCTGGCCGCGGGGGCAGGCGGGCGGCGGCCTCCTGCGCCTTGAAGGCCCAGCGGGCGCGCATGCCGAAGACCAGCGCGCACAGCACGACCACCGTGCCGAGGTCGAACTGGGTGAGGCCCACCACCTCGACCATGCTGAGCATCAGCACCCGCAGCATGAGGATGGCGAGGAACACCGTCTCGGCCCGCGGGTCGCGCAGCGCCCAGAACACCGTCAGCCCGGTGGCGCCGAACAGCACGGCGGCCTGCAGCGCCACGCCGATGATGCCGATCTCCACCGCGTTGGAGATATAGGTGTTGTGGAAGTTGAAGCCGCTTTTGTTCGCGATGCCGAACTCGGCCCACATGTCCTCGGCAACCTGGTTGCCCTCGACCCAGACAGCCTGGTAGCCCTGTCCAAACAGCGGATTGCGGGCGATCTCGTCGAAGGCGCGCTGCCAGAGATCTGTGCGACCGGTGAGCGTGGCGTCCTTGCCGGTGGTCTCGAGCAGCAGCGAGAAGATCACGTCCTGCAGGGTGAAGAGCAGCACTGCCACGGCCAGCGCCGCGATCAGCCCCAGCCCGACCGCGATGACGCGCTGAATCGGCGTCATCCAGCGCGCACCCATCAGCAGGAGGCCGAACATCAGCGCCATGGCGGTGGTCAGCAGCGCCCCGCTGGATTGCGCCAGCACCAGCAGCATGCCGCCGAGCGCGAGGCCGAAGCCCGCCGCCAGCCGCCAGAGCCAGCCCTGCAGCCGGTCCAGCACCATGGCGAAGCTCACCAGCACGAAGAGCGACATCACCGCGGCGAAGGCGTTCTTCGAGCCGAAGATGCCGAGCCAGCCCATGCCGTCGGCGCGGATCTGGCCGAAAAGCAGGCTCAGTACCGCGACGATGGCATGGGCGAGGAAGATCATCCGCAGGAAGCCCCGGGGCGACATCCGGTTCGCCATGGAGATGGCGATGCCGAAGGTGATGATCAGCTGGATCACCGCCCGAAGCGAGATCGAGGGGTAGGTCGACCAGAGCACGGTGAGGAGGCACCAGAACGGGATGGTCAGCACCATCCAGTATTGCCAGACCTCGCTCAGCATGGTCTGCGGCCGCCGCAGCACCAGCGCGAGGCCGGAGACGAGGAAGCCGAGCGCCGCCAGCGCGCCGACCCATTGCACCAGCAGCAGCGAGATCACCGCCATGAAGGCGAGCACGCTGCTGGGGCAGATCTGGATCAGCACCAGGTCGCGGTTGCGGAGGGTCTGCAGCGGCAGGACGGTCATCCGGCAGCCCCCGCTCAGTCGGCCGCGGTGCAGAGCACGGAGTCGGGAAACTGGCAGGGCTCGCCCGCCTTGGTGAAGGCGACCCAGTCGACCTCAAGCGCCACCGGCTCGGCCGGGGGCATGAAGGGGCCCATCCATTCGGTCAGCCGGTCGGTGCTCCAATGGCTGAAGAAGATCTTCTGCGGCGTCACCGGCAGGTTCTCGGTCGCCTCGTGCATCAGCTTGCCGTCGATGTACCAGCGCAGCCGGTCCGGCTCCCAGGTGAAGGAATAGATGTGGAAGTCCTGGTCCGACGGCGTCGGCAGCGCCACCTTGCGGCCGTTCTGCGGCTTGCCCGAGACATAGGTGTTCACGTCTACCGAAGAGGTGTTGCGGGTCAGGATCTCGAAGTCGATCTCGTCATGCGGTTTCTTGTGCACCGGGCCGATGTAGGTGAAGAAGGCCGCATTGAAGCCGGACTGCCGGTGATCGGTCTTCATCCGGGCCTCGTAGGTGCCGTGACTGAAGACGGCGTTGGTCTGGATCTCCGAGCAGAGGTTGGCGTTCTGCCCCTCGGGATCGGGAATGTAGGTCAGCCGCAGCACGCCGTCGGTCAGGCCGAGGGCGCGGCGGGCCCAGGTGCAGTTCTGGTGCTCGCCATTGGTCCAGCCGTCCGAGACGAACCAGCGGCTCTGGCTGAGCCGGTCGAAGGGGTCGAAGAAACTGCCGGACTCGGCGGCGGCGAGAGGGGTGGACAGAAGCAGGGCGAGGGCTGCGCCGGAAAGCGGCGCGCGCGGGTTGAGGATCATCCCGGGGTCTTCTCCATCAATCTGGTTTGGTCGAATGCAATAGGAACTCCGCCGAGCCTAGCCCAACCCCGGCGCCATTGCACGTGCTGCCTGCACCGGCGTCCGGGTCTTTGCCCAAGGATGCCGCAAAGTTGAGCAGGCTTCGGCTCATCCGCTCGCCAAGGCAGATCGTCCGTCACATCCGGCGGCGCATGTGCTAGGCGGGGCCAAACGACGGAGGACCGATGCGGATTTCAGTGCTGATGGCGAATTACCGGGGCGCCGCGACCCTGCCCGAGGCGATGGCCTCGGTGCTCAGGCAGAGCCATGCCGATCTGGAGCTGATCGTGGTCGACGACGCCTCGGGCGACGACAGTGCGGCGATCGTGCGGCAGGCGATGGCCGCCGACCCTCGGGTTCGGCTGATCGAGCAGCCGACCAACGCCGGCCCCTCCGCCGCGCGCAACCGGGCGGTGGAGGCGGCAACCGGCGACTGGCTGGCGATCATGGATTCCGACGACATCCTGCACCCGGCGCGGCTGGAGCGGATGCTGGCGGCAGCCGAGGCGCTGAAGGCCGATGCGGTGGCCGACGACATGCTGTTCTTCGGCGAGACGGTGGACGCCAGCGGCCGCACCCTGCTGGGCCCGCTGGCGCTGACCGCGCCGATGCCGGTCGACGCCGCGCTCTTCGTCGAGGCCAACAGCGGGCGGGCCGACCTGCCGCCGCTGGGCTATCTGAAGCCGCTGGTGCGGCGCTCGGCCTGGGGGGCGCTGCGCTATGATCCGGCGGTGCGGATCGGCGAGGATTACGACGTCTACCTGCGGCTGCTGCTGCAAGGCGCGCGGCTCTTCCTGCTGCCCGAGGCGCTTTACCTCTACCGTCGCCATTCCGGTTCGATCTCGCACCGGCTGTCGGTCGCGGCGCTGGAGCCGCTGATCGCGGCGCATGACCGTTCGGCCGCCGGCCTTGCCGATCCGGCGCTGGTTGCGGCCATGGCGCGGCGGCGGGCGGGGCTGGAGAAGCTGCTGGCCTTCGAGCGGCTGGTGGCGGCGATGAAGGCGCGGCAGGCCGGGGCCTCGCTCGGCGCGCTGGCGGCGCGGCCGGGGCTGGCGCTGGAGCTGGCGCGCTCGGTGCGGGAACGGCTGCAGCGGCGGGCGGCGGTCTCGGTCGAACGGACGCCGAAGGCGCTGGTGCTGGGCGGGGGCGGGATGGATGTCCCGCCGGTGCTGCCGCCCGAACAGCCGGTGGCGGCGCCGCCAGCCTTGCTGCTGGCGCAGCTCTCGGACCTCGCCGCTCGGCACGATCTGGCGATCGAGGCGCGGGGCGAGGCGGCGTTGCACCTTCTGTGGATGGTCCCGCGCTTCGCCTCGGTCCGCGTCACCGGGGCCGAAGGCCCGCTGCCGCCGGGCGGAACGCGCGGCTGATCACTCCGTCAGCAGCAACCGGTCGCCCTTCGGCGCGGCGGGGGCGGGGCGCAGCGCCGCCAGCTTGTCCCGCGCCACGCCGAGGGCGATCGGCAGGAAGCGCGACGGCGGCGACAGCGCATAGGCCAAGGCGCCGCCGAGACCCGAGGCGCGCTTGGCGTCGAGGAATTCGCGCAGCTGCCGCTTGCGGATCACCTGCCGCAGATGCGCGTCGATGGCGTCGCGCAGCTCGGGCGAGAGCCCCGGCGTCGCCGCATGCCGCCGGCAAGCGGCCTCCAGCGCCACCAGATCGCCGGTGCGGTGCCGCCCGCTGAGCGAGCCGCCGCGCTCCACCGCGACATAGCCGACCTGCCGCGTCAGCCCGAAGCGCGCGCCGCGCAGCAGCATCCGCACATAGAGGTCGTAATCTTCGCCCAGCCACATGGTCTCGTCGTAGCGCAGCCCGTGCCTGTCGAGAAACCCGCGCGAAAGGATCGGTTTGAGAAAACCGAGCTCGCCGCGCCGCACCTTGCCCGAGATGTTGGCCCGCACGAAGCTGGCGGCGTCGATCGGCCGGAAGCCTTCCGGGAAGGCGGGCAGGTCGGCGGGGCTGATCGTCGCCGCCCGCTCGGGCGAGACGAAGACCATGTTGTCGGCGGCGAGGTCGAGCCCGGCCCCGGCGAGGGCGGCGAAGCGGCCCGGCAGCAGGAAGTCGTCGGCGTCGAGGATAGCGATCAGCGGGGCGCTGCTCTCGGCGATGGCGCGGTTGCGCGCCACCGAGGGCCCGCCGTTCTGCGCCAGCCGCAACAGCTTCAGCCGCCCGCTGCCGTCATCCGCCGCGGTGGCGGCGGCGCCGGTCGCATCGGTGGAGGCATCGTCGACCACCAGCACCTCGGCCACCTCCGGCTGCTGCAGCGCCGAGGCGACGGCGCGGCCGATGGTTTCGGCGGCGTTGCGCGCGGCGATGATGACGCAGATCGGGGTCGGGATCATGGGCGGCTTCCTTCTGCGGTCGTGGCCTGCCGCGACAGGGCGAGGCCGAGGCTGCGGCGATAGGCTTCGGACCGCGCCGCGCGCGCGGTCTCGCGGGCATAGCGCAGCGGCGCCCGGCCGCAGAGCGCCCAGAGCACCGAGCGGCGGCGCGGCCAGTCTATCCCGGCATCCCAGGGCGTGACCAGCATCCGCCGCAGCTTGTCGGCGGGAAGCGGCAAGGGATTGCCGCCAATGGCGAAAGACCGGGCGGAAAGCCCTGCGAAGACCGCGTCCAGCGCATGGCTGGCGAAGCCCAGCGTCTCGGTCAGCCCCTGTTCGGCGGCGAGGCGGGGCAGGGCCTTCGCCTCGTCGGGCGAGAGCAGGGCCAGCGAGGCGCGCAGGTCCATGAGATAGCCGGCGCAGGGCTCGCGCCCGAACAGCGCCTTCACCACGCTGATCGCCGCCAAAAGGCAGCGGTCGCTGGCCGAGAGCACCGGGATGACCTTGCCCTCGAAATCCATCGGCACGGCGTTGTCGAGGAAGGCCCCGATCCGGCGCGGGTCGGGCGAGCCCGGCTGCTGCACCCGGTGATGCAGGTCGACCACCGGGCCCAAAGCCTCGCGGGCGAAATGCAGCTCGCCCAGCGAGCGCCACCACCAGCCCGCCAGCCTGCCGCCCTGCGCCCGAAAGCCCGCGGCCTCCAGCAGCCCGCGGACCCGCGGGCCGTCGGCCTCGGCCACCAGCAGGTCGACATCGCCCACCGGCTTGGCATTGGCGTCGCCATAGAGCGCCAGCTGCTGCAGCGGGCCCTTGAACTGGACATGGGCGATGCCCGCCGCGGCCAGCAGGCCCGCCACCTCGGCGCCCGCCTTCAGGCTGCGGCGGTTCATCGTCATGGTCTTCAACCGCATCGCGTCGAGCCAGCCGCGCAGCGGGGCGCAGCCTTCCGGCAGCGCCTGCGGGTCGCGCGGCAGGAACAGCGCGACCTTGTTCAGCCGGGCGATCTCGAACAGCAGCTGCGGATCGGCGGCGGGGGGCGGCGGTGGCGGAGTATCGCCGAGCCGGCGGGCGAGGTGGTGCAGCAGCACCGCCGTCTCGGCGCTGACGTCGCGGCCGGAAACCAGGGCGAACTGGCCGGGATCAAACGGCAAGGCGAAGGCTCCCCGGAAGGACGGCGGAGCCGGACGCGCGGCGGCCAAGTGATTCGCGGCAGAGAGTCGCCGCAATCCAGCGCTGAGAAAAAAATGCAAATGCAACCTTAAAGTGAACGCCAAGAAGAGAAATCATGCGAAAACGCCTAAATTTTGAGCGGATTTTGAAGGGGCTGGTAACATTATTTTGTGATCACCGGGAGTTTGTGGCCGATTTGTGGCGAAACTGCGGTCCTGCCGGCGATTTGGTCTCATTTCGAGAGGTTCAGTCCTTCCGGTCAAGTTGACTTGCCGGAGAGGGCCGGACAAGCGTGAAGGGTGGCCATAGCCGCAATGAACTTATGACAAGGACTGATTACCGTGCAAAACACTTCCGCAACCCTTTCCTACGAAGCGCCGAAACTGAACGTTCACGGCTCGCTCGAAGACATGACCCAGGGCAGCTCGGTCGGCAACAGCCTCGACGCCGCCTTCCCGGTCGGCACCCCGCGCGGCGACTTGACCTTCTCCTGATTTCCAGGATTCAAGGTAAGGCGGGGTCCGTATTTTCGGACCCGCGCTAGAATTTCGTCGAGGCAGTCCCCGGATTGCCTCGATGCCAAATTTTAGAATTGCAGGGTTGAAATGAAGGATTTTCGGATCGACGCGATTTCCATCGCGCCCGGCTGCGTCGAATGCGCCTTCGGAGACGGCATCGCCATCTTCGACACGGAAACCAACGCATACTTCAGCATGAACGCCGTCGGCCAGTATGTCTGGTCGCTGCTGGCCGAGCCGGCCTCCATCGACAGCCTCGTCGAGCAGGTCGCTGCCCGCTACGGCATCCCGGTCGAACGCAGCCGGGCCGATGTGCAGCAGCTGATCGACGAACTGGCCCGTCACCGCCTGGTCGTGGTCCAATGAGCCGGGCCGGATCATGCGGGGTCTGAGCCGGCTGCGGCGTCTCTCGCTGCGCCAGCTTTGCGTCCTGGCCCTTGCCTGGATCACCGTGGCGCGGGTGCGCGTGGCGCTGTGGCGCCAGCAGGCCGATGCGGTGCGCACCGGGATCGCCCTGCTCGACGCGGCGCAGCCGGCGCCTCTCGGGGATCTGCGCGAGGTGGTCTGGTCGGTCCGGGCCGCGGCGCGGCTGATGCCGGGCGCGACCTGCCTGACCCAGGCCCTTTCGGGCCAGTATCTGCTGGCGCGGCGCGGCTATGTCTCGACGGTGCGGCTGTCGCTGCCGCGCGCCGAGCGGTCGAAGCTGAAGCCGCATGCCTGGCTGATGGCGGGCGAGACCATCGCCCTTGGCGGCAGCTCCGCCACCTATGCCGCGCACCGGCCCTTCCTCGATTACCTGCCGGGCGACCGCCGCTCCGGCCTGATCCACCGTGCCCCGGAGGTGCTGCAATGAGCGGTTTCGTCGCCTATGCCGCGCTCGCCGGCGATCCTTCCGTCGCCGTGCCGCGCGCCCGCACCATGCTGCAGGCGCTGCGCCACCGCGGCCCGCAGGGGATGACCCTGCACGAAGCCCCCGGTCTGGCGCTGGGCCATGCCTGGCTCGACCTCGGTGATACGGCCGGGCCGTGGCAGCTCAGGCCCGACGGCCCGGTGCTGACAGGCGAGATCCGGCTCGACGCGCCGGACGATCTGGCGCGCCAGCTCGACCTGCCCCTGGCCGGGGATGCGGCGCTGCTCTTGGCCGCCTATGACCGCTGGGGCATCGACGCGCTGCGGCGGATCGACGGCGATTTCGCCTTCGCCCTCTGGGACGGCGCGAAACAGCGGATGTTCTGCGCCCGCGACCGCTTCGGGGTGAAACC
>NZ_PZKG01000064.1 GCF_003034985.1 Cereibacter changlensis JA139 | reverse complement strand
AATCCTCCAGTGGAGGATTTCGGTGAAGAGCGCCCGGACGTGGCCGGGCAGGGGCTGGTCCCCGTTCCGCCGTCAGCCATGCGCCCAGGGCCCATGCTTGCCGGGCGCCCCGTCGAGCCGCTCGAAGCCGTGCGCGCCGAAGAAATCCCGCTGAGCCTGGATCATGTTGGCGGTCGAGCGCGCGGTGCGCATCATGTCGAACCAGGCGAGCCCGGCCGACAGCGCGGGCAGCGGCAGGCCGCTCCGGGCGCATTCGGCCACGGTCTCGCGCAAATCGCCCTGCGTGCCGCAGAGCCGGTCGATGAACAGGGGCGCCAGCATCAGGTTGCGGCCTGGGTCTTCCTGCAGCGCCGTCGCCATGTCGTTGAGCATGGTCGAGCGGATGATGCAGCCCGCGCGCCAGACCTTGGCGATCTCGGGCATCGGCAGGTCCCAGCCGAACTGGGCGGAGGCCTCGGTCATCATTGCGAAGCCCTGCGCGTAGCAGAGGATCTTGCCGGCGATCAGCGCCCGCTCCAGCCCCTCGAGGCTCAGCGAGCCGGGCAGGCGGCGCGGGGCGCAGCCGAACAGCGCCTCGCCGGCGCGGCGCTCCTCCAGCCGGGCCGAGACGTTGCGCGCCATCACCGCCGCCTCGATCACCGGGATCGGCGCCGCCAGATGCTGCGCTTCGATCGCGGTCCAGCGCCCGGTGCCCTTCTGCCCGGCCTTGTCGAGGATCACGTCGAGCATCGGTGCGCCATCGGCATCGACCGCCGCCGCGACCTCGCCCGCGATCTCGATCAGGTAGGATTGCAGCGGGCCGCGGTTCCACTGCCGGAAAGCCTCGGCGATCTGCGCGGCACTCATCCCGAGCCCGTCGCGCATCACGCCGTAGATCTCGGCGATCATCTGCATGTCGGCATATTCGATGCCGTTGTGCACCGCCTTGACGAAATGCCCCGCCCCGCCGGCGCCCATCCATGTGGCGCAGGGCTGACCCTCGGCTGAAGCCGCGATGGCCGTCAGCACCGGGGCGACGCGGTCCCAGTCGGCCGAGGCGCCGCCGCCCATGATCGAGGGCCCGTGCCGCGCGCCCTCCTCGCCACCCGAAATGCCGATGCCCATGAAGCCGCCCGCCTTGGCGCGGCGCTCGGTGTCATGAAAATTCGCGTTGCCCGCGTCGATGATCAGGTCGCCTTCGTCGAGCAGCGGCCGCAGCGCCGCGATCTGGTCGTCGACCACCGGCCCGGCGGGCACCATGAGGATGATGGCCCGCGGTCGGGCGATGGCCTGCACCAGATCCTCCAGCGTCTCGGTCGGGGTGATCCGCGCGGCCAGCTCGCCCGCCCCGGCATGGAACTCCCGCGTCACCTCGGTCGTGCGGTTCCAGACGGCGATGTCGAAGCCCTTCTCGGCGATGTTCAGCGCCAGCGACGCACCCATGGTTCCAAGGCCGATCAGGCCGATCTCTGCGCTCACTGTGCCGCTCCTTCATTTCCGTGCCGTCCCCCCGTATATAAACCGCTCCTGCGCCGCGGCTACAGGCGCAACACGGAGGATGGCGATGCGCTTGGTGTTGATGGGGGTGGCAGGCAGCGGCAAGACCAGCGTCGGACAGGCGCTGGCGGCGCGGATCGGCATCGCCTATCGCGACGGCGACGACCTGCATCCGCCCGGCAACATCGCCAGGATGGCGCGGGGCGAGCCGCTCACCGATGAGGACCGCTGGCCCTGGCTCGCGCGGGTCGGGCAGGCGCTGGCGGCGGAAGAGGCGCTGATCCTCGGCTGCTCGGCGCTGAAGCGCGTCTACCGCGACCGCATCCGCGACGCGGCGGGCGAGGTGATCTTCGTGCATCTCTCCGGCAGCCGGCGGGTGATTGCCGCGCGGATGCGGGCGCGCGAGGGGCATTTCATGCCTGCCTCGCTGCTCGACAGCCAGTTTGCCGCGCTGGAGCCGCCGGGGCCCGACGAGGCCGCGGTGACGGTGGATATAGACCAGCCGGTCGAAGCGGTGGTCAGCGACATCCTCCGCGGGCTTCAGGCGATGCGGACGAGGTGATTGTCCCAGGCCGCGGCGGTGGTCTGCAGCGGCCGCATCCCGGCATCGGTCAGATGGCTCACCGCGCCGCCGCCATCGGTGACGATGAAGCCGCCGCCCGCCGCCGCCGCGACGCCGCAGGCATCCTGCCGCGGATGGGTGGCCAGCGGCGTGCCGTCGCCCGCGAAGAGCTGCACCACGCTGCCCCGGGGAGAGGTCAGCGCCAGCCGCTCGCCCGCCGCGTCGATGGCGATCGAGCCGGCATAGCCCTTCATCGCATAGGCCTCGGTCTCGGCCGGCGGGCAGAGCCGCGCCGGACTGCCGCGCCGGTGCAGGCCCAGCAGCGGCACGGGATCGGCGGGGTCGCCCTCCCACTGCATCGCGAAGGCCACCGTGCCATCCTCGGCCAGGGCCAGATGCCGGATGGAGTTCTGCGCATACTCCGGCTCAAGCTCGACCTGCTCCAGCAGCTCGCCCTCCGGCGCGAGGTAGCTCAGGTTCGGGCGCATCGCGTCGAGGTTCAGCTTGCTGCGGTCCTCGGGGTCGGTCCTGATCCCGCCATTCGCCACCACCAGAAGCTCGCTGCCCGGCAGCCGCCGCAACTCATGCGGGCCGATTCCGCCCGAGGCGAATTCGCCGATCCGCAGATAGCCCCGCGTGTCCCAGAGCCCGACCCGCCCCTCGCTGGTCTCGGCCACCACCTCGGAGGTATAGAGCCGACTGCCATCCTGCGAGAAGGCGCCATGGCCGTTGAACTGCCGCCCCTCCGGCGGGGTCAGCCGTGCCAGCACCGTGCCCGAGGCGCAACCGATCACCAGCGCATAGGCGCCGGGGCGGCGGGCGAAGGCCACCACCTCGGGGCGCAACGGATGGGCGGCGGCGGCATGGCCGCGCGCGGGCAGCGGAATGGCGAAGAGCGGCGCGCCCTCGGCGCTCAGCCCGTGCAGCGCGAAGGCGTTGGTCGCATCCCTTGCGGCGGCGACGAAGGTCGGGCTGCCGGCATCGGCCCAGCTGAGCCGGGGCAGGGACGAGGCCAGAAGCCCGGCAAGCACATGTCGGCGCGTCGCCATCTCAATCTCCATCCGCTGCGTTGAACCCGGTCGACACCCCGAGCGCGGCGCCCACGTCGGTCGTCACCGTGTCGCGCAGGGCATGGATGCGCTGCTGCAGGATCTCCACCTTCAGCCGCCCCTGCACATCGCCCACCCGGGCCAGCGCCGGATCGTCAAGCTCCGCCGCCAGCCGCCCGGCGGCCTCAAAACCCGCCTCGGTCTGCGGGCTGTCAGGGGCCAGCGCCCGCGCCAGCCGCTCCAGCGCCGCCAGCGACAGTTGCACGTTGCGCAGCGACCGCTCCGACAGCCGCGCCTCGGCGCGTTCGGGGCGGGGGCGGTCGAAAGTGCCCAAGGGCCGCGCGAGCCGCTGATCGGCGGTGAACTCGAGCCCGGCCATCAGTTGCGTGAACAGCGCCTGCCGCGCCTCGGTCTCCGTCAGGAAGCGCGCATTCCCGGGCTGCCCCGCCGTCAGCAGCAGCGGCGCGAACTCCGCCCAGCCCGCCTCGATCTCGGCCGCCAGCCGCGCAAGGTCGGTGGCGGTGGCGCGGGTCAGCGCGCAGGCATAGTCGCCGGTCAGCGCCGGGTCATACAGCAGCCGCTCCAGCGCGAAGAGCCCGCGCGCAGCGATGGAAACCTCGGCAAAAGCCGCCGGATCCTCCACCGCCGGGTCCTCGGCGGCGATCATCCGCGCCATGGTTTTCGCGCCGCTGCCCTTGGGGTCGGGCCAGAAGGCGATGGCGAGGCTGCGGCCGCCCTCTTCGGCGGGCCCGAAGCGCAGGTGGCTGACCGCCATCCAGGCGTCGAAGGCGGCGTGATAGGCCGGGCGCAGCGCCTCCGGGCGGCAGTCGGCCTCCGCGGCGGTTTCCAGCGCCCGGGCCGCCTCGGTGAAGCCCGCGTAGCCGGGCAGGATCACCTGCTCCACCGCCGTGGCCACATCGGCGCGGGCGGGCAGGGCGAGCAGCGCCAGCGCGGCGGCGGCACGGAGCAGGGTCAGCATCACAGGCTCTCCAGATAGGCGATCAGCGCGTCGCGGTCAGGTTTCGGCAGCGAGATGACGCGCTGCCGCGCCGCCTCCGCCTCGCCGCCATGCCAGAGCACGGCTTCCAGCAGGGTGCGCGCCCGGCCGTCGTGCAGGAAGTGGCTGTGGCCGCTGACCTGTTCGGTCAGCCCGATGCCCCAGAGCGGCGGCGTGCGCCACTCGCGCCCGTCGGCCCGCGCCTCGGGGCGGTTGTCGGCCAGCCCTTCGCCCATGTCGTGCAACAGCATGTCGGTATGCGGCCAGATCAGCTGGAAGCTCTGCTCCGGCTGGCCCTCCAGCCGGTGCGTCACGAATTTCGGGCGGTGGCAGGCGGCGCAGCCGCTGTCGTGGAACAGCTGCTTGCCGCGCAGCACCTGCGGATCGTCCAGCCCGCGCCGCTCCGGCACCGCAAGGTTGCGGGCGTAGAAGGCCACCAGATCGAGCCCCGCTGCATCGACCTCCAGCCCATCGCGCACTCCGGGCTCTGCCCCGGTCGGCGCGGCGAGGCAGGCGGTCTGCGCCTCGGTGCATTCACCGGAATGCGCCGGGAACAGCGGGTTGGAAATGCCCATGTCACCGGCAAAGGCCGCCGCCGACTGCTGCTTGATCGTCGGCGCCCCCGCCTTGAGCCCGAAGCGGCCCAGCATCGGCGCGTTGCGCTCCACCGACCAGACGATGTTCGGCCTGCCCGAGATACCGTCGCCATTGGCATCTTCCGGGTCGGCCAGCGCGAGGATGTCCGCCGCCGGGATCGCCTCCAACAGCCCCAGCCCGATCATCTGCGGCGTCAGCCGCGGCGACAGCATCGTATCGGGCGCGAGCGGGCCATAGCCGAGATCCGCCACGCCATAGGCGGGCGCGCGCAGCGAGACCACCGTGCCATCGGCCAGCGTCACCGGCTGTTCGACATAGCTGATCGTCATCCGCCCTTCGGCGGCATGGCCGGGCACGGCGAAATCCTGCAGCTGGCCGCCATAGGTCGGCTCCGGCAGCGAGGTCAGGTAGCCCTCGATCCCCTCCGGCGCGACGCCCCCCGGCACCGAGAGCCGCAGGAACAGCGACACCGCCGCATCCTCCGGCCCCTCCGGCGCATGGCCGCGCCCGTCCTTCACATGGCAGTTCTGGCAGCCCCGCGCATTGTAGAGCGGCCCCAACCCGTCCGAGGCCAGCGTCGACGAGGGCGCGGCGACCCAGAGCTTGCGGAACAGCCCGTTGCCGAGCTTGAAATCCATCTCGCGCTCGAAGGGCATGTTGCCCGAGCTCTGCGAAAAGGCGTCGGCCGTCGTCCGGGCGCGCACGCTCGCGGCGCCGCCGGGCAGCGCCTCGAAGGCTTCGGGCTTGGTGAAATCGGTCGGCGGCGCGGTGATCGCGGCGATCCGCGCGGTCTCGGCGGCGGTGCGCGGCACGACGGCCAGCTCCGGCGGGTCGAGGATCTGCGCGACGGCAGGCGAGGTCGCCAATAAGGCGATCAGCAGGGGGGCAAGGCAGGGGGGCGGCAAAGACGGCATGGAACGGGTCCTTTCGCCGCAGATGTCGCGCCATTTTCCGAGTCATTCAATCGGAAAATGGCGCGACGATTTGCCGCTGCGGATTACTCGGCCTGATCCGCCGGCTTGGCGTTCAGCAGGCCGTAACGCTCTTCGCCAAGCTTCTCGAAGAGGTGCAGCTGGGTCTCGAGGAAGTCGATATGGCCTTCCTCGTCGGTCAAGAGCGCGTCGAACAGGTTCTTCGACACGTAGTCGCCCACGCTGTCGCAATGTTCCCGCGCTTCGATGTAGAGCTTGCGCGCGTCATGCTCGGCGGCGAGATCGGCCTCCAGCGTTTCCTTGATGGTCTGACCGATGCGCAGCGAGTCGAGGCGCTGCAGGTTCGGGTGGCCTTCGAGAAAGATGATCCGGGCGATCAGCTTGTCGGCGTGGTGCATCTCCTCGATGCTCTCGGCGCGCGACTTGTCGGCGAGCCGGCCAAAGCCCCAATCCTCCTGCAGCCGGTAGTGCAGCCAGTACTGGCTGACGGCGGTGAGTTCAGACCTCAGTGCCGCGTTGAGATATTCGATGACCTTGGCGTCGCCCTGCATATGTCTCGTTTCCTGTGAGTGGCGCGCGACGGAGGCCGCGCAGGTTCATGGGTACTTCGAAACTGTCGCAACGGCGCATGGTGTCAAGCAAAAGCGGCATGCAGCCGCCGCATTCGGCGCGCTTGCCGAGCGCGTGGTAAACCTTGCCCGGCGTGATGATGGTGGCGGCGTCCGAGGCGCGCATCCAGTCCACGGCGGCGCGGATGTCGCGATCGGTTATGTTCATGCAATGACAGACGATCATGGCTATGTCCGGCTTGGGAGGGCGGAGGCGCGGGGCGCCTCCGCGGCAGGGTCACTGGAAGACGGCGTTGGGGTTGTCGAGGCTGTCCGAGCCCTCGAAGGCGATGCCGTTCAGGCCGAGCGCCGTCACCGCCCGCTCGATCGAGGCGGTCTGCGTCACCAGCGCGTCGACCGCGCCCATGATCAGCGCTTCGCCCTCGGCATTGCCGGCCGCCAGCATCTGGTCGTAGGCGGTGCCGCTCTCGGCCTTGGCCTTGATCGCCCCCAGCGCTTCGACGCTCGCCGCAAGCTCGGCCTTCAGCGTCTCGTCCAGCGTGGCGTCCTTGGCCGCGACCAGCTCCGACAGCGACGGGCCGGAGACCACGCTGCCATCCGGGCGGGTGTAGCTGCCGAGATAGACGTTCTGAACGCCGAGGCCATCGTAGTAATGGCTGTTGTGCGTGTTGTCCGAGAAGCAGTCATGCTCCTCTTCCGGATCGTTCAGCATCAGGCCCAGCTTCATCCGCTCGCCCGCCTGCTCGCCGTAGGAGAGGCTGCCCATCCCGGTCAGCATCGCCGAAAGTCCCGCCGCCGGATCGGCGGTCACCGCCGCCCGCGCCTCGCCGCCCTCGGCCCAGGCCTTGGCCATGTAGTCGAGGTCGCTCACCAGCAGATCGGTCGCGGCCTTCAGATAGGCCGCCCGGCGGTCACAGTGGCCGTTGGTGCAGCCGTCGCCCGTCAGGTAATCGGTGTAAGGCCGCGCGCCCGCGCCCGGGCCGGTGCCGTTCAGATCCTGCCCCCAGAGCATGAATTCCACCGCGTGATAGCCGGAGGCCACGTTGCTCTCGATGCCGTCGGCCTCGTGCAGCGTCTCGCCGATCAGCGCGGGGGTGATCTCGGTCGCGTCGATCTCGCTGCCCGAGAGGGTGAATTTCGGCGTCGCCACCACGTTCAGCGCGGCGAACTCGTTCTCTTCGGTCGCGCCGCCATAGCTCGCATCGACATAGTCGATCAGCCCCTCGTCCAGCGGCCAGGCGTTCACCTTGCCTTCCCAGTCATCGACGATCGGGTTGCCGAAGCGGAACACCTCGGACTGCTGGTAGGGCACCCGCGCCGCCAGCCAAGCGGTCTTGGCCGCCTGCAGCGTGTCCTCGCCCGGCATGGCGATCAGCATGTCGACCGCGCTTTGCAGCGCCTTCGCCGTGCTCAGGCTGTCGGCATAGGTCGCGGCGGCGATATCGGCATAGGTGCCAACCACTTCGGCGGGTTCGGCCGCCAGCAGCGGCTGGGCGCAGAGCGCCGTGGCGGAGAGAAGCGAGGCGAGCAGGCGGTTCTTCATGGCGACTCACGAAAGGGTTGGCGGGGCGAAGCCCTTGGCTGGTTACGAGACAGGGCGCCCGATGGGCGCCCCGGGGCTTACTTGGTCAGGATCAGCTTGCCGGCCCGCGTGATGCGCAGGCTGTAGACCTGCCCGTTCAGCACGATCCGGGCCTGACAGCCGCCCTCGGTCAGGCGGGTGGCGTCATGCACCGGGATTCCGGTTTCGATCATGTCGGTGATATCGGTCATCGCGTTCATGCCGTGCGCTCCATCCGGTCGAAGATCATGTGAAGGCCGGGAGCCGAAGGCAGGAAACCTTCGAGCGCCTGGCGCAGCAATTCGGTGAAGCTGGTTTCAGGTTCGGGCAAGGGTCTGGCGCTTGTCATGCGGGCCTCCGGTTTCCATCAGGGCTCCGGGCTGACCTCTCGGGTTGGCTTGGATGGGGTAAAGGTGACTTAAACAGTCGGACTTGTAAAGCCTGATTCTTTCTGTCGGAATGCAGAAGGGCGGGCCCGCGCCGGACCCGCCCTGCCTATGCCCCTTCCGGGCCTGTCAGCGGACGGCGCCGCCGGTCGCCGCCGTCACCCTGTCGGCAGCCGCGCGCACCGCCTGGCCGAAGCGGGTGAGATCGGTCAGGCTCAGCCGGAAGGCCGGACCCGAGACCGACAGCGCCGCCACGGGCGCGCCGGCGCTGTCGAAGATCGGCGCCGCCACGCCGCGCATGCCCTCGGCCCCCTCCTGATCCTCCACCGCGAAGCCCTTGTCGCGGCTGCGCGACAGCTCGCGCAGCAGGGTGGACTCCGAGGTGATGGTCAGCGAGGTGAACTTCGGCTGGCCCAGCTGCGCCAGCCGCTCGCGCACCCGGTCCTCGTCGCTCCAGGCCAGCAGCGCCTTGCCGGCGGCCGAGGCGTGCAGCGGGCCCTGCGCGCCCGGCGGGAAGAAGGCGCGGATCGGCTGCCGGGTCTCGACCTGCGCGACATAGAGCACGCCAGCCTCGGTCTCGACTGCCAAGGCCACGGTCTCGCCGGTCGCCTGCATCAGCTCGGCCATCGGCCCGCGCGCCCGCTCCGCCACGTCCGAGCGGCGCAGGAAGGCCGAGCCGATGCGGAAGGCCCCGGGCCCGACATGCCAGAGCTGCCCCGGCTCCTCGATCTCGACGATGCCATGGCCCTGCAGCGTGACCAGCGCGCGATAGACGGTGGCCGCCGCCTGATCGCTGGCCGCGGCCAGTTCGGACAGGGTCATGCCGGGGGCTTCGGCGAGCAGTTTCAACAGCCCGATGGCGCGGTCCAGCGACTGTACCGTGTTCTGTTCGGTCTTGTCCTCGGCGGCTTTCGGGCGACCGCGCTGGCGGCGGATCACGGCGGCGGCATCGGCCATCGGCAGCTCCTTGCACTCGGAATCTCAGAAAAACCGTTTCGACTGATGAAAAAGCATGGCGGCAAAAAAGCAAGCTTCATCGCGTCGCACCCCGGCCGGACGGCGGGAAATCTCTCCTCCGCCTGCCGTCGCGGCATGTTGAACCCGCCCCGGCTTCATGATCTGAAAGGGTTGAAGATCGGAGGCGGCAGATGCGGGTTTTCATCAACGGTTTCGGACGGATCGGCCGCTCGGTCCTGCGCGCCCACGCTTTGGCGCGGCAGAAGGGCGCCGCAGGGCCGCTGCAGATCGTCGGGATCAACGACATCGCCGCGGCCGAGATGTGCGCCTATCTCTTCGAGTTCGACTCGGTCTTCGGAGTTTGGCCCGGCACGGTGGCGCTGGAAGAGGGGGCGCTGGTGGTGGACGGGGTCAGCATTCCGCTGCACCGCGCGCCGGATCTGTCGGTGCTGGATCTCTCCGGGGTGGACGTGGTGATGGAATGCACCGGCCGCGCCGACCTGCCCGAGATCGCCGGGCGCGGGCTGGCGGCGGGGGCGGGGCGGGTGCTGGTCTCGGGGCCGTCTCGGGCGGCGGAGTTCACCGTGGTTCTGGGGGCGAACGAGGCGGGGCTCAGGGGGCAGCGGATCGTTTCCAACGCTTCCTGCACCACCAACGCGCTGGCGCCGCTGGCGGCGCTGATCGAGCGGGAGTGGGGCGTCGTCACCGGGTCGATGACCACGATCCATTGCTATACCGGCAGCCAGCCGACGGTGGACGCCCCCGCCGCCGATTTCGCCCGCAGCCGGGCGGCGGCGCTGTCGATGGTGCCGACCACAACCTCGGCGCAGCGGCTCTTGGATCTGGTGCTGCCCGGGATCGCCGGGCGGATCGAGGGGTCGGCGGTGCGGGTGCCGGTGGCGAGCGTCTCGGCGGTCGATCTGGCGGTGATGACGGCCCGGTCGGTGACGGCGGGGGAGGTGAATGCGGCGCTGGCGGCGGCGGGCGGGGTGATCGGGGTGACGGAGCGGGCGCTGGTCTCGTCGGACCTGCGGGCGCGGCCGGAGAGCATCGTCATGGCCCTGCCGGAGACCCGGGTCACCGCCGGGGGCATGCTGCGGGTGTTCGGCTGGTATGACAACGAATGGGGCTTTTCCAACCGGATGCTGGATGTCGCGGCGCGGATGGGGGCGTTTCACGCGTGAAAATCGGCTCAAGCCGCTGATTTTCCGTGATTTCTGAAAATTCATTCAGGGTTTCTTAACCCCGGGGCGCGGGAGGTGCGGAGCTGCGTCCCGGCCTGCGGCGGCAGGTCGCAGGGTGAGTCGCGGAACCTGCCGCGGGAAAACGCGTAACGCCCCGTTACAGCTACGGAAATATTCCGCGAGATTCCCGGAACAAGAAGTACAATTCGCAGTTGTAGCCGTCGTTAGCTCTGGGGAGAGTTTCACATGCTCAACAATTACTCGCTCGGTGTGACTGACATGAAACGGTCGCGGGCCTTCTACGACGCCGCCCTCGCGCGGCTCGGCATCGCCGCCAAGGCGCGCGGCGAGACCTTCGCCCGCTGGGCCAAGGAGGGGCGCGACGACTTCAGCATCGGCCTCGTTCCGGCGCCGGATTACGAGGAGCCGGTGGCGCAGGCCCATGTCGCCTTCACCGCCCCGACCCGCACCGCGGTCGACGCCTTCCACGCCGCCGCCCTGCGCTGCGGCGGGCGCGACGATGGCGAACCGGCGCTGCGCCCGGAATACCATCCGAACTACTACGCCGCCTTCGTGGTGGACCCGGATGGTTACCGGATCGAAGCGGTCTGCCACGCGCCGGAATAGGCCGCGGCTCAGCCGATGCTGAACGGCTCGGGGAACCAGTGTTCCTCGAGGTTCGGCGTCGGTCCGATCCGGTCGACCACGGCGAAGAGCCCGGGCGCCTGCAACGGCGTCAGCACCCCGTGCCATGTGCCGCGATGCAGGTTGACGCCCTGTCCCGGCGCCGTGAGGAAGGCGAGCGGCATTCCCGGAACGCCGCCCTCGTCGGGGGCGACGATGACGAGGAACGGGTGTTCGGTCATCGGCAGGAAGGCCTGCGAGCCCTCGGGATGCCGCTCGACCATCTCCAGCAGATAGGGCAGGCGGCGCGGTTCGGCCTTGAAGATCGAGATCCCGGCCCGGCCCTCGGGGCCGAAGTCGAGCTTGGCCCGGTCGTGGTGCCGGCCGCAGAGGCCCTGATTGATCAGCCGGTCCGGCGCGCCGCTGGCGTCGAGGACGTCGCCGAAGGGGGCGAAAGCCAGCGCGGTGAGCGGTTGGGGGGAGAGGAATTGCATGCCGGTCTCCGGTGGCGGAGGCCAGGGGGCTGTCTGCCCCCCGGACCCCCCGAGGATATTTAAGGACAGAAAATGAAGGGGGTCAGGCCGGGGGGCCGAAGGCGCCGGGGCCGCGCAGTTTGGCGTGGCGGTTCACGTCCTTGTAGAGCAGGTAGCGGAACGGGCCGGGGCCGGCGGCGTAGCAGGCCTGCGGGCAATAGGCGCGCAGCCACATGAAATCGCCCGCCTCCACCTCGACCCAGTCGCGGTTCAGCTTGTAGACCGCCTTGCCCTCCAGCACGTAGAGGCCGTGCTCCATCACATGCGTCTCCTCGAAGGGGATCAGCCCGCCCGGCTGGAAGGTGACGATGTTGACATGCATGTCATGCGCCACATCGCCCGGATCGACGAAGCGGGTGGTGGCCCATTTGCCCTCGGTGTCGGGCATGGCGATCGGCTTGATCTCGCGTTCGTTGGTGACGAAGGGCGCAGGCGGGGCGATGCCCGCGGCGGGTTCGTAGAGCTTGCGGACCCAGTGGAAGCGCGCGGGCTCGTGCTTGGCGTTCTTCAGCCGCCAGCGGCAGCCCGCCGGAATATAGGCATAGCCGCCGGGTCCGAGGTCATGCTCCTGCCCGTCGAGCGACAGCCAGATCTCGCCATGGGTGAGGAAGATCACCGATTCCGCGCCGCTTTCGGGATCGGGCGCGTCCGATCCGCCGCCCGGAGCGACTTCCATCACATATTGGCTGAAGGTCTCGGAAAAGCCCGACATCGGCCGGGCGATCAGCCAGAGCCGCGTGTGGCTCCAGCCGGGCAGGGCCGAGGTCACGATGTCGGAGAAGACGCCCTTCGGCAGGAAGGCGTAGCTTTCGGTGAAGACGGCGCGGCCGGTCATCAGCTGGGTCTGGGGCGGCAGGCCGCCGCGCGGCGCGTAATAGTCGGTCATTTCAGCATGTCCTGAAGCCGCAGCGCGGCGATGCGTTCCACCTGGGCGCAGGCGGTCTGGAACTCGGTCTCGCTGTCATTGGCGAGCCGGGTCTGGAAGGCATGCAGGATCCCGGCCTTGGTATGGTCGCGCACCGCGATGATGAAGGGGAAGCCGTGCTTGCGGGTGTAGTCGTCGTTCAGCGCCTGGAAGGTCTCGCGCTCGGCGTCGGTCAGCGCGTCGAGCCCGGCGCTCTGCTGTTCCTGCGTCGATTCCGGCGTCAGCCGGGCGGCGGCGGCCAGCTTGCCGGCGAGGTCGGGGTGGGCCTGCAGCACGCCCAGCCGCTCGGCCGGCATGGCCGAGCGGAACACCCGGGCCAGCGCGTTGTGCAAGCCCGTGGCGCAATCATGCGCCGGGCCGAGTTCGAGGTCGAAGGCGCGGTCGGCGATCCAGGGCGAATGTTCGAAGATGCCGCCGAAGGCCGCGATGAAGCTGTCGCGGGTCATCCGGCTCGGGCGCTCGAAGCGGCGGGGCGGATGGGTCGCGGCCCAGTGCCGGGCGATGTCGAGCCGGCGCGGGAACCAGACGCCCTCATGGCCGCGCGCATAGTCGAGGAAGCGCTTCAGCCCGGCGATCTTGCCCGGCCGGCCGATCAGCCTGCAGTGCAGCCCGATCGAGAACATCCTGGCCGCGCCCGCCTCGCCCTCGGCATAGAGCGTGTCGAAACTGTCCTTGAGATACTGGAAGAACTGCTCGCCGGTGATGTAGCCGGGCGCGGTGGCGAAGCGCATGTCATTGGCTTCCAGCGTGTAGGGGATCACCAGCTGGTCGCGCTCTCCCGCCTCGATCCAGTAGGGCAGGTCGTCGTCATAGGTGTCGGAGATCCAGTCGAAGCCCTGCTCGGCGGTCAGCCGCACCGTGTTGACCGAGCAGCGCCCGGTGTACCAGCCGGTCGGGCGCTGGCCGGTGACCTCGGTGTGCAGCCGGATGGCCTCGGCGATCTGGCGGCGCTCCTCCTCCTCGGGCATGTCGCGGTGCTCGACCCATTTCAGCCCGTGCGAGGCGATCTCCCAGCCGGCCGCCTGCATCGCCGCGACCTGCTCGGGCGAGCGGGCGAGGGCGGTGGCGACGCCATAGACCGTCACCGGGATGTCGAGGCCGGTGAAGAGGCGGTGCAGCCGCCAGAACCCGGCGCGGGCGCCGTATTCGTAGATCGACTCCATGTTCCAGTGCCGCTGCCCCGGCCATTGCGCCGCCCCGGCGATGTCGGAGAGGAAGGCCTCGGACTGGCCGTCGCCGTGCAGGATGTTGTTCTCGCCGCCTTCCTCGTAGTTCAGCACGATGGACACGGCGATCTTCGCGCCGCCCGGCCATTGCGCATCGGGCGGGGTGGGGCCGTGGCCGCGCATGTCGCGGGGGTATCGGGGCATTGTCGTCTCCATCGTCCTGAGGCGGCAGGAAAGCCGCGAATGCGGCCGGCTGCAAGTCCCCCTGTGGCGTCGGCGGCGGAGATGCGGCATTCTCGGCCGGAACGCGAGGAGATGACGATGGGACGGCTGACGACGCATGTGCTGGATACCGCGCGGGGCCTGCCCGCCGCGGGGGTGAGGATCGCGCTCTACCGGCTTTCGGAGGCGGGGCGGGAGCCGGTCGGCGAGACGGTGACCAATGCCGATGGCCGCACCGATGCGCCGATGCTGGCGGGCGAGGCGCTGGTGGCGGGGGTTTACGAGCTGGTGTTCTTTGCCGGGGACTATCTGCGGGCCAGCGGGCAGGCGGAGGCGGGGCCCTTGTTCCTCGACGAGATCCCGATCCGTTTCGGCGTGGCGGATGCGGCGGCGCATTACCATGTGCCGCTGCTGCTGTCGCCCTTCGCCTATTCGACCTATCGCGGCAGCTAGGCCGGTTTTCCTTTCCCGATCAAGGATTTGACCGCCGGGCTTGCGCCCGCGCGGCGCGGGTGCGGCTGGGCGGGGACCGGGGCGCCCCAATTGGTCGCAGCGTGTCTCGTCAAGTTGACATTGCGAATGTACGTGAATCGTTACAGCTTCTTCCTCGGAGCTTTTCGGTAGGGGCACCGGGCGGCGGCTGGCGGAGACGCAAAGCCACCGGGATCTGCAACCGTTCAGCGTGCGGGCCCTGCACGCCAGTCGATAACCATTCGGGGAGTACCAAGTTGACCGATGATCCGAAAAAAGTGTGGCCCACGGGCCTGACCATGGCCGAGGCGGAAGAGGTGCAGACGCAGCTCGTGCTCGGCACCCGCGTCTTCGGCGGCATCGCGCTGCTGGCGCATTTTCTGGCGGCCGCCGCAACCCCGTGGCTTGGCTGAGGGAGAGAGACCATGAACAATTCGAAGATCTGGCTCGTCGTCAACCCGAGCCTCGGCGTGCCGCTGCTGCTGGGCACTGTCGCCGTCAGCTCCTTCGCGGTGCATTACGCCATCGTGACCCAGACGCCCTGGCTGGCGGATTACTACGAGGGCGCCGCCAATGCGGCCCCCGCCCCGCTGGTCGTGGCGGCTCCGGCGCCCGCGGCTGAGGCCCCCGCGCCTGAAGCCGTGGTGACCGAAGCCGCCGTGCCGGCCGAGCCGGTGGCGGATGCCGCCGCCGTCGAGGCGCCGGCGGTGGACGCGGCGGCTGTCGAGGCTCCGGCGGCCGAGGCTGCGCCGGTGGAAGAAGTGGCGGCGGTTGAGGCCCC
Organism: Cereibacter changlensis JA139; assembly: GCF_003034985.1. GTDB lineage: Bacteria > Pseudomonadota > Alphaproteobacteria > Rhodobacterales > Rhodobacteraceae > Cereibacter > Cereibacter changlensis. The sequence continues at coordinate 8,408 of NZ_PZKG01000064.1, read as the reverse complement.
GGCGGTTGAGGCTGCCCCGGTCGAAGAGGCTGCCGCTGTCGAGGAGCCGGCTGCCGAGCCCGCTCCGGAAGCCGTGGTAGAGGCGCCGGCTGCCGAAGCCGCCCCGGTCGAGGAGGTCGCGGCCGAAGCGCCCGCCGCCGAGGCCGCTCCGGTGGAAGAGGTCGCCGCTGTCGAGGCCCCCGCCCCCGAGGCGGTGGAGGCCGCCGCCGCCGCCGAGGCTCCGCTCGCCGAAGCCGCTCCGGTTGAAGCCGCCCCGGTCGAGGCCGCTGCCGCTGAAGCCGCTCCCGCTGAGGCTGCTGTCGCCGAAGCCGCGCCGGTCGAGGCGGCTCCGGTCGAGGCTGCCGCCGCTCCCGAGGCCGTGGTCGAGGAAGCGCCCGTCGCCGAGGTTGCCGCTGTCGAGGCGGCTCCCGCCGCCGAGGCCGTGGTGGAAGCCGCTCCGGTCACCTGGATGCCGCTGCTGGATCTCGCGACCCAGCTGAACACGCTGGGCTACACCGTCCTGTCGGTGTCGCGCGTCGACGACGCCTACTACCTGGTGAACATGACCGACGCCAATGGCATGCCGGTCGTGAGCTACCTCGATCCGGCCACCGGCACTCCGGTCGCCGGTCCGGCAGCCGAATAAGGCCCGACAAGAGGCCCAAGGAAGGCCACCCCGCGCGGGGTGGCCTTTTCACATCGGAGACCTGCCGTCAGCGCGCGGCTTCCGCCACCTTTGCCCTGAGCCGCACCAGCGCCAGCACCGTGTCGATGGTCGGGGTCGGCAGACCGACCAGCCGGCCGAGTTCGGCCACCGAGCCGACCAGCGCCTCGATTTCCATCGGGCGGCCCGCCTCCAGATCCTGCAGCATCGAGGTGCGGTGCGCCCCCACCGCCGCGCCGCCGTCGATCCGCCGCTCGACGTCGATGGGAAATTTCACCCCCAGCGTCTCGGCGATGGCTTGGGCTTCCAGCATCATCGCCCGGGCGACGCCGCGGGTGCCGGGGTCGGTGCAGAGGAGGTCGAGCGTGGCATGGGTCAGCGCCGAGATCGGGTTGAACGACAGGTTGCCCCAGAGCTTCACCCAGATCTCGTCGCGCAGGCGCGGCCGGACCGGCGCCTTCAGCCCCGCCGCCGCCAGCGCCTCCGACAGGGCGACGGCGCGGGCGGATTTCTCGCCCGAGGGTTCGCCGAGCGAGAAGCGGTTGCCCTCGATGTGGCGGATGGTGCCGGGTTCGGAGACTTCCGCCGCGGGATAGACCACGCAGCCGAGCACCCGGTCGGGGCCGAAGCCGTCCCATTGCACCCCGCCCGGATCGACCGAGGCGAGGCGGGCGCCCTCCAGCTGGCCGCCCGCCTTGTGGAAATACCACCAGGGCAAGCCGTTGACGCCGCTGACCAGCGTGCTGCCCGGGCCGAGCAGCGGCAGGATCTGCGGCACCACGGGCGGCACCGAATGGGCCTTCAGCGTCAGGATGACGTAATCCTGCGGCCCGAGTTCCGCCGGATCGCCCGAGGCGCGGACCGGGACGGTGGTCGTTCGGCCTTCCTCGATCAGCGTGAGGCCGCGCGTCTGCATCGCCGCCAGATGCGGGCCGCGGGCGACGAGGCTGACCTCGGCCCCCGCCTGTGCCAGTTTCGCGCCCATGTAGCCGCCGATGGCGCCGGCGCCGAAGATGCAGATCCGCATGTCAGGCCGCCCCGAGACCGAGCTTTTCCGCCAGCCCGATGCGCTGCAGCTTGCCGGTGGCGCCCTTGGGGATCTCCTCTAGCAGGATCACCCGGCGCGGCACCTTGAAATCGGCCAGACGCTCGGCGCAGAAGGCGCGGATGGCGGCCTCGTCGGCCTGCATCCCCTCGCGCAGCACCACGGCGGCGGCGACTTCCTCGCCCAGCTTGGCATGCGGCATGGCGAAGGTGACGACCTGCTGCACGGCGGGATGGTCCATCAGGATGCCGTCCACCTCCAGCGGCGAGACCTTCTCGCCGCCGCGGTTGATGATCTCCTTCAGCCGCCCGGTGAGGCCGAGATAGCCCTCGGCATCGAGCGCGCCCTGATCGCCGGTGCGGAACCAGCGGTGGCCCCCGGCCTCGAAGAAGCTGCGGGCGTTGGCCTCGGGGTTGCCCTCGTAGCCGGGCGTGACATTGGGGCCGGAGATCACCACCTCGCCGATCCCCTCGTCGAGCAGGCGGTTCTCGGTCTCATGCGCGATGCGCAGGAGCGGGCCCGCGGCGACGCCGACCGAGCCCGGTTTCTGCCTGCGCGGCGGCAGCGGGTTCGAGGCCATCTGATGCGCGGCTTCGGTCATGCCATAGGCCTCGATCACCGGGGCGCTGAAGGTGCGGGCCAGCTCCAGCATCACCTGCGCCGGCAGCGAGGCGGAGGAGGAGCGCAGGAAGCGCAGCGGCACGGCGTCGATCACCGGCTGGTTGCGGGCGGCGCGGCCGAGGATCGCCTGATGCATGGTCGGCACGGCGGTATACCAGGTGGGATGCGCGGTCTCCATCCAGCCGAAGAAGCGCAGCGCGTCGAAGCCCGGCGCGCACCAGACCGAGGCGCCTGCGGCGAGGCTCGCCGTGACGGCGGCGACGAGGCCGTGGATGTGGAACAGCGGCATCATGTTCAGGCAGCGGTCATGCGGCGTCAGCGCCAGCGACTGCGCGATGTGATGCGCCGAGGCCGAGACGTTGCCGTGCAGCAGCGGCACGATCTTGGGCCGCGAGGTGGTGCCCGAGGTGTGCAGGATCAGCGCCACGTCGCGCGGGCGGGCGGTGTCGCGGTCGGGCTCGCCCGGCGCGATGCTTTCGGCCCGTAGCGAGAAGCTGCCCGCCGGGTCGCGCGCGTCATGGCCGAGCCGCAGGATGGCGAGCCCCGCCGCCTCGGCCGCGTCATGCGCCGGGCCGTCGTAGCCTTCGGCCAGCACGATGGCCTTGGCTTTCAGGTCGGACAGGTAGAAGGCGAATTCCTCCTGCCGGTAGCCCGGATTCAGGGGTGCTGTGACCGCGGCCTGCGACACGGCGACGAAGGCCGCCGCCATTTCCGGCCCGTTCGGCAGCACGATCGCCACCCGGTCGCCGCGCCCGATGCCCGCCGCGTGCAGCGCCGTGACCGTGTGGCTCACCAGATCGCGCAGCCCGGCATAGGTGAGCCAGGGCCGGTCCGGCGCGCCGATGGCGAGGCCGTCGTTGCGGTGGAAGGCGAAGAGGTCGGAGATCGTGGCGGACATCGGGGGATTCCTCGGAACGGCGGCGCGACTGCGGATCGCCTCATGACGCGCCGCAAAGGCCGCGGGGTCAAGCGGGATGAAGGGGGGAGAGCGGCCGGACCTTCCCCCGAAGGTCCGGCCGGTGGGCGCAGCGGCTCAGACCACGGTGACGGTCAGGCTGCCCAGCCCCTGGACCGAGGCTTCCATCACGTCGCCGCGCTGCACCGGGCCGACGCCGGAGGGGGTGCCGGTCATGATGACATCGCCCGCCGCCAGTTCGAAATAGTCGGAGAGATAGGAGATCATCTCCGGCACCTTCCAGATCAGCTGGTTCAGGTCGCCGGTCTGCCGCACCTCGCCGTTCACCGTCAGCTCGATGCGGCCGGCGTCGGGGTGGCCGACCTCGGTCACCGGCTGCAGCGGGCCGACGGGGGCGGAGCGTTCGAAGGCCTTGGCGATCTCCCACGGGCGACCGGCCTTCTTGGCCACGTCCTGCAGGTCGCGCCGGGTCATGTCGAGCCCGACGCCATAGCCCCAGACATGTTCCAGCGCGCGGTCCACCGGGATGTTGCGGCCGCCGGAGTGCAGCGCCACCACCATCTCGATCTCGTGGTGCAGGTCGTTGCAGTGGTCGGGGTAGGGGAACTCGCCGCTGGCGTCGAGATTGTCGGGGTTCTTCTGGAAGAAGAACGGCTGTTCGCGCGTGGGGTCGCCGCCCATCTCGATGGCATGGGCGGCGTAGTTGCGGCCGATGCAATAGACCCGGCGCACCGGGAAACGCTGGCCCGAGCCCTCGATCGGCAGGCTGGGAATGTCGGACGGCGGGAAGACATAGGTGGTCATCAAGATCTCCTTTTCGCCGTCCAAGCTGCGCATTCTGCCGGGGGCGTCAAGTCATTCCGCCGCCTGCGCCACCTCGCGCAGCGCCTCGGCGGCGATCTCGAAGGACCGCATCCGCGCTTTCGCATCGTGGATCTGCCCGGTCAGGATCAGCTCGTCCGGCTTGTGCCGGGCGATCAGCGCCCGCAGCTCCTGCCGCACGGTGTCGGGGCCGCCGGTGGCCGAGACATGCAGCGCCTGCTCGACCATGTGCTGCATCGCCGGGTCGATGACGGTGGAGAGATCCTCCACCGGGCGGGGCAGCTTGCCGGGATTGCCGGTGCGCAGATTGGCGAAGGCCTGCTGCATCGAGGTCTTGAGGTAATAGCCCTCGGCGTCGGTCTCGCCGGCGAAGACGTTCACCGCCAGCATGAAACGCGGTTTCGCCAGCTGGGCGGAAGGCCGGAAGGTCTCGCGGTAGACCCGGATCGCCTGCGTCAGGGCCTGCGGCGCGAAATGTGAGGCGAAGGCATAGGGCAGGCCAAGATGGGCGGCGAGCTGCGCGCCGTAGAGGCTGGAGCCGAGGATCCAGATCGGGACGTGGGTGCCGATGCCGGGCACGGCGATAACCTGCGCGCCGGGGACCGGGTCGCCGAGGTAATGCTGAAGCTCCATCACGTCGCCGGGGAAGTTGTCGGCATTGTCCATGTTGCGCCGCAGCGCCTGCGCGGTGCGCCCATCGGTGCCGGGGGCGCGGCCGAGGCCGAGGTCGATCCGGTCGGGGAACATGGTGGCCAGCGTGCCGAAGGCCTCGGCCACCATCAGCGGCGCGTGGTTCGGCAGCATGATGCCGCCCGAGCCGACGCGGATCGTCGAGGTATGGGCTGCGACCTGACCGATGACCACGGCGGTGGCGGCGCTGGCGATGCCGGCCATGCTGTGATGTTCGGCCAGCCAGAAACGGTGATAGCCGAGCGCCTCGGCGTGGCGGGCCAGCTCGACGGTGTTCTGCAGCGCCTCGGCGGTGCTGGAGCCCTCGGGGACGGGGGAGAGATCGAGGACGGAATAGGGGATCATGGGGTGCTCCGGGCCTTTGCCTTGGCCCCCCGATATGGGGTTGCGGCGGCCAAAGAAAAGCCCCGACGGCGGTCGCGCCGGGGCGGGGGTTGTGTCAGACCGGCTTTTCCCGGCGCAGCGGCCGCGAGGGCGGCGGCGGCAGGCCCTGCTTCATCTGCTCGACGATGTCGATCTCGCGCTGCCATTCGCGCCACATCGCCACCAAGAGCGCCATCAGCACCGGCCCGACGAAGAGCCCGACGATGCCCATGGTCTTCACCCCGCCGACGAGGCCGAAGAAGGTGGGCAGGAAGGGCAGCTTCACCGGCCCGCCGACCAGCAGCGGCCGGATGGTCTTGTCGACGACGAAGAGCTCGACCGTGCCCCAGACGAAGAGCGCCAGCCCGGCGAAGGGCGAGCCGCTGGCGGCGAGGTAGATCGACACCAGCGTGAAGCACAGGGGCGCGCCGCCGGGGATCAGCGCCATGAAGCCGGTGATGACGCCCAGCGTGACCGGCGAGGACATGCCGGCGATCCAGTAGGCGACGCCGAGGATCACGCCCTCGCCGATGGCGATCAGCGTCATGCCGGTGACGGTGGAGGAGATGGTGGCCGGCACCACGCGCGACAGCCGGTCCCAGCGTTCCGGCAGGATGCGGGCGCCGACGCGGTCGATCTGCCCGGCGATGCGCTCGCCGTCGCGGTAGAAGATGAAGAGCGCGATCAGCATGAAGAGCAGCGTCAGCGCCAGATGGAAGGCCAGCGTGCTGGCGGTGAGGATACCGCGGTATATCGAGCCGATATTGGCCCCGCTGACCACCTGCACCAGCTCGCTGATGGCGCCGGGGCGGCCGATGTATTCGCGCCATTGCAGCGCCAGCCAGTTGCCGGCCTGCGGCAGCTCCTCCAGCCAGTGCGGCGGTGGGGCGCCGGTGCTGTTGGTGTTCACCGCCCAGCTGATCCAGACCTGCAGCTCGCCGAAGGCATAGACCAGCGCCATCATCACCGGGATGACGATGAAGGCGACGATCAGCAGCACCAGAAGCGCGCCGGCCGTCATCCGGCTGATGTGCAGCCGCCGCTCCAGCCATTGCAGCACCGGCCAGCTGGCGAAGGCGATGACCAGCGCCGCCAAGACCGGCACGATGAAGCCGTGGAAGAAATAGACCGAGGCGGCCAGAACCAGCAGCAGGAGCCAGCGTGCGGCGGAGATGTCGGTGATCAGCGGACGCCGGCTGTTGCGCGCGATGGCGGCGCGGCCGGGATCGGCGGCCGGGGGTCGATTCGGGTCCGTCATGTCTGGGGGCCCCGCGCTGTCTCGGTCATGTCTGGCGATCTCTTCCGTCTGATCCGGGCGGTTGGCCCGACATTGCCTAGATAAGCACTTGCCCGGGCGATGCACCACCGCCCAACCGCGCCCCGCCCGCAAAATTCCGTGTCGGGGAGCCGCCGGGAGCCTAGGCATCGCCCGACGCCCTGTCGACCCGCGCGGGTCATGGGCGGCGCAAAAAACCGTCCCGCGCCGCGCGCCCTGCCTGCCCGCGCGACGGATGTCAGAATTCGTCACAGAAATGTCGAGTTCCGGCAGCGGGCGGCGAAAGCTCTGCCCTATGGTTCGCGGGCAAGGTGCCGCATCGGAGACGGGGCGGAGAATTGGGAAGCCGGTGCAAGGCCGGCGCTGCCCCCGCAACGGTGACAGAGAGTGCGGCGCGATGGGAGGCCACTGGAGCATGCTCCGGGAAGGTGTCGCGCCGGGCGGAAGCCGCTCTGCAAGCCCGGAAACCAGCCTTCGCACGTCACCCGCGGGCTTTCCGCACACCCATTCTCGTCGCGGGGCGCGACCACCGGAGAGGCAGACCATGCTGGCAGACCACGAAGCGCTGAGGCTTCTGACATCCCGCAAACCGAAACATGCGCTGGAGCAGCCGCTCTATACCGATCCGGGCGTGTTCGACGCCGATCTGCGGATGCTGTGGTACCGCGACTGGCTGCTGGCGATCCCGGCCTGCGAGATCCCGAAGACCGGCAATTTCGTGACGCTGCAGGTCGGCGCCTATCCGGTGGTGATCGTGCGCGGCGCCGACGGGCAGGTGCGCGCCTTCCACAACGTCTGCCGCCACCGCGGCCAGCGGCTCTGCTCGGTGATGAAGGGCTCGAGCCCGAAGCTGGTCTGCCCCTATCACCAGTGGACCTACGAGCTGGACGGGCGGCTGCTCTATGCCCGCGACATGGATGCCGATTTCGATCCGGCAAAGCACGGGCTGAAGCCGGTGCATTGCCGCGTGGCGGGTGGGATCGTGTTCATCTCGCTGGCCGAGGCCGCGCCGGAGTTCGACGGGCTGGGGGCGGAGCTGGAGCGCTATCTGGCGCCGCACATGCTGAACGACGCAAAGGTGGTGCACTCCTCGACCATCGTCGAGAACGGCAACTGGAAGCTGGTGATCGAGAACAACCGCGAGTGCTATCACTGCGGCGGCAACCATCCCTCGCTGTGCCGGACCTTCTCGGACAAGCCGGTGATCACCGCGCCGAACGACAGTGGGTCGGAGACCGAGGTGACGCGGCACTGGGAGCGTTGCGAGGCGGCGGGGCTGCCGTCGCAATTCCTGATCCACCCGACCTCGCAATGGCGTCTGGCCCGCGTGCCTCTGCTGAACAACGCCGAGAGCTACACGATGGACACCAAGCGGGCCTGCGCCAAGCCGCTGGGGACCATGCCGTTCTTCGATGCCGGGAGCCTTCTGTTCTTCCACTATCCCAACAGCTGGAACCACTTCCTCGGCGATCACGCCATCGTCTTCCGCGTGCTGCCGCTGACGCCGACCACCACCGAGGTCACGACCAAGTGGATCGTGCACAAGGATGCGGTCGAGGGCGTGGATTACGACATCAAGCGGCTGACCGAGGTCTGGCTGGCCACCAATGACGAGGACCGCCGCGTGGTCGAGGAGAACCAGGCCGGGATCAACTCGCCGGCCTACGAGCCCGGCCCCTATTCCTCGATGCATGAGGACGGGGTGATCCAGTTCATCGACTGGTATGCCGAGACCATGACCGAGCGCCTCGCGCCCCGCACCGCGATGGCCGCGGAATGAGCGCGGCGAGCCTCTCCCGCACCGCGGCCTGGAAGGATTCGGAGCCGCTGGAATGCGTGATGGTCGTGCCGGAGGCGCCCAATGTGGCGACCTTCGCCTTCCGCGCGCCTTCGGGCGCCTGGTTCGACTATCTGCCGGGCCAGTTCCTGACGCTGGAGCTGCCGGTGCCCGGCGGGTCGGTCTGGCGGACCTACACGATCTCCTCCAGCCCGTCGCGGCCGCTGTCGATCTCGGTGACGGTGAAGGCGCAGC
>NZ_PZKG01000063.1 GCF_003034985.1 Cereibacter changlensis JA139 | reverse complement strand
GTGAGACAAAAACAAACCGCGCCGCCAGAACTTCCAGCGCACCCGCCCGCATCATCTCGATATTTTCAGAACTTTCTGCTTCGACCCGCTTTCGCTTCGTTTCCGCTTCCGTCCAGTCCGTCGCGTCTCCGCTTCGGTGAGGCGGGTTCTAGGGGGAGTCGTCAGAACCCGCAAGAGAAAAAATGCGGTCTTCGGGAAGTTTGCGAAAATCGCTGACGCGGCCGCCGGCGGATTGGCCGCCCCGGCCTTGCTGCATTGGGATTTCCGCGATCCGCGCCTGTCATGCGCGTCGGGACCACCCCTCCCCCGGGATCACTCTGCGCAGGGCGCGTAACAGCAGAATGACGCGACTCCGGCGATTTTGTTCCCGACTCGGGGCACTGGCGAGTCGACTCGGGCCTCTTCGCGAGTCTCGGGGTAGCCACGCGATTCCTCCCGAAGGCTGCGGCGCGGGGCCACGGGTCGGAGGCGGAAGCGGGCCGCTATCCTGCGGCGGGCAACAGGGGCATCGCGATGCAGGATCCTTCCGCCGCTCCGCCGGACCTCCGGCAGGAGAGCGCCTTGACAGCGGGGCCGGTGCGGCGGCTGCCGCAGCGCCGCCTTTCGATGGAGCCCGCGCCAGCGAGGCCCGCCGGTGCGGTGCAGGGGCTGGGCCTGTGGCTGCGCGACCGGCAGGCGCTGTTGTCGTGGCTGCAGGGGGGGATGGTTGTGCTCTATGCGCTGGTCCTGCTGCTGCCCGTCCTGCTGCCGGAGGGCGGCGTCGCCCGGATCGCGCAATTCCTGATCTGGGGGCTCTGGGCACCCGGTGTGCTTCTGTCGGTGTTGCTGTTCGGCAGGCTCTGGTGCGGCGCGCTCTGCCCGGAAGGGGCGCTGACCGCGCTTGCCTCGCGCCATGGCAGGGGGCGGGCGATCCCGCGCTGGATGCGCTGGCCCGGCTGGCCCTTCGCCAGCTTCGCCGTGGTCACGGTCTATGGCCAGATGATCTCGGTCTGGCATTTCCCCCTCCCGGCCCTGCTGCTGCTCGGCGGCTCGACCTCGGCGGCAGTGTTGGTCGGGCTGCTCTATGGTCGCGAGAAACGGGTCTGGTGTCGGTACCTCTGCCCGGTGAACGGGCTCTTCGGGCTGCTGGCCCGGCTGGCGCCGCTGCGCTTCGCCGTCGATGCCGCCGCCTGGGACTCCTGCCCGCCGGAGCGCGCCCGCGGCCAGCGCTTCATCTGCGAGCCGATGGTGCCGGTCCGAACCATGGACAGCGCCTCCCCCTGTCACATGTGCGGGCGCTGCGCCGGGTTCCGCGACGCGGTGCGGCTGGAGGCGCGGCTGCCGGGGGTGGAGGTGGTGCGGGGCGGCGGGGCGACCGGGTGGGACAGCCTGCTGGTGATCGTCGGGATGATCGGCCTCGGGACGGTGGCCTTCTACTGGAACCTGGGTCCCTGGCATTCGGCCCTGCGGCAGACGCTGGCGCAGGGGTTAACCGGGATCGGCTGGCTCTGGCCGCTGGAGACTGCCGCACCCTGGTGGCTGCTGACCGGCCCGCCCGGGTCGGAGCCGGGTCGGGTGGTAGATGTCGCCGCGTTGCTCGGGGTTCTGGCGGGGATGACCGCCGGTCTCTCGCTCATGGTGGCGCTGCCCCTGGCGCTGGCGACCCGGCTGCTCGGCCCTTGGGAGGGACGGCGGTTTCACCATCTGGCGCAGGGGTTGATCCCGCTGGCGGCGGCCGGGCTGATCCTCGGGGCTGGCCGTTTCACAGTGAAATTGCTGCGCGACGCGGGATGGGACACCACGGCCGCCCCGCTCGGCCTCGCGCTGCTGGCGCTGGGGGCTGGCTGGTCGGCGGTGCTGATCACGCTGTCGGTGCGGCGGCATGCGACCGGGACGGCGCGAGGCTGGCTCGCGACCGGGGCGGCGCTGCTCGCCCTGCCGCCGCCGCTGGCCACCTGGGCGCTGCTGGTCCGGATCGGCTAGCCCGGGGCGGCGTGGCACGACTGCAACATCTTTCGCAATGTGAGAAAAACCGCCCCGGCGGCAGGAACCTTCACCGCGTCCCGGACTTGATGCCCCGATTGAAGGAATAGATTGCAGGCATTTTTTTCAGGAGAGCGCATCCCCCGCCCCGGGGATGCGCTCGTTTTTTTGGGATCAGCCGATCAGCCAATAGCGGATCACCGCCGCCACCGCCCCGACGGAGGCCACCCCCGCGACCCAGAGGGCGGCGAACCAGAGCAGCCGCTTCCACAGGGGCTCGGCCATCAGTGATACCCCTCTTCCGGATCGATCTTGCCGCGGAACACCCAGTAGGCATAGCCGGTGTAGATCAGGATGATCGGGATCAGCACCACTGCGCCCCAAAGCAGGAAGCCGAGGCTCTCGGCCGGGGCCGCCGCCTCCTCGATGGTCAGGGCGAAGGGCACGATATGCGGATAGAAGCTGATGCCGACCCCGGCGAAGCCGAGCGCGAACAGCCCCAGCGCGCAGACGAAGGGCTGCCAGTCCGGCCCGTGGGTCAGGCCGCGCCACAGCAGCAGCGCGATCCCGGCGACCAGCAGCGGCACCACCACGCTGAAGCCGACCGTCGGCCAGTGGAACCAGCGGTCGAGATAGTCGTAATGCAGGAAGGGGGTCCAGAGGCTGACGACGGCCATCGCCCCCAAGGTGCCGAACAGCGCCAGCCGGGCGTGGTTCTGCGCCTCCATGCGCAGCACACCGTCGGTCTTCAGCACCAGCCAGCTCGCCCCGAGCAGCGCGTAGCCCAGCACCAGCGCGCAGCCGGTCGCCAGCGAGAAGGGCGTCAGCCAATCCCACCAGCCGCCGGCATAGGCGCGGTTCTCGACCTCGATGCCCTGCACCAGCGCGCCGAGCGCGATCCCCTGCGAAAAGGTCGCCACCAGCGAGCCGCCGAAGAAGGCCACGTCCCAGCGCCGGCTGCCGGTCTCGGTGCGCCAGCGGAACTCGAAGGCGACGCCGCGGAACACCAGCGCCAGCAGCATGACGATCAGCGGCGCATAGAGCGCGGGCAGGATGGTGGCATAGGCCAGCGGGAACACCGCCATCAACCCGCCGCCGCCCAGCACCAGCCAGGTCTCGTTGCCGTCCCAGATCGGCGCGACCGAGTTCATCATCACGTCGCGGTCGTGTTTCTCCGGGTAGAGCGGGAACAGGATGCCGACGCCGAGGTCGAACCCGTCCATCACCACATAGGCCCAGACGGCGAAGGCGATGATGCCCGCCCAGATGAATGGCAGATCAAGCTCCATGGTGGTGCTCCTTCACGCGGTCGGGATTGGCGGGGCCGGGGGTGATGCCGTGGGTCCGCAGCGGCGAGTCGATCATGTCGTCCTCGTCCACGGTGGGCAGGCGCTTCATCAGTCGCAGGATGTAGCCGACCCCGGTGCCGAAGATGGCGAAATAGACGACGATGAAGGCGATCAGCGAGGCCGCCACCGCCGGCGCCGAGATCGGCGCGACGCTCTCGGCGGTCAGCATCTGACCGTAGACCGTCCAGGGCTGGCGGCCGACCTCCGTCGTGACCCAGCCGGCCAGCACGGCGACGAAGCCCATCGGCCCCATCACCAGCGCGAAGCGGTGCAACCCGCGGCTCTCGTACAGGCGCCCCCGCAGCCGGGCATAGAGCGCCCAGCCACCCAGGGCGAGCATCGCCATGCCCAGCGTCACCATGATGCGGAATGACCAGAACACGATCTCCACCGGCGGCTGCTGGTCGCGCGGGATGGTGTCGAGCCCGGCCAGCGGCGCGTTCAGGTCGTGCTTGAGGATCAGCGACGACAGCTTGGGGATCTCCAGCGCGTAATGCACGGTCTGCGCGTCGCGGTCGGGCAGGCCGAACAGGATCAGCGGCGCGCCATCGGGGTGGCTCTGGAAATGGCCCTCCATCGCCATGACCTTGGCCGGCTGATGCTCCAGCGTGTTCAGCCCGTGCATGTCGCCGGCGACGATCTGCAGTGGCGCGACCGCGACGATCATCGCCATGGCCATGGCGAACATCCGGCGCACCTCGGGGCGCTGGCCGCCGCCGCGCAGGAAATGGTAGGCGGCGACACCGCCGACCACCAGCGCCGTCGTCAGGTAGGCCGCCAGCACCATGTGCAGCAGGCGGTAGGGGAAGGAGGGATTGAAGATGATCTTCCACCAGTCGACCGGCACGAACTGCCCCGTCGACTCGTTCAGCGCGAAACCGTCGGGGGTGTGCATCCAGCTGTTGGCCGAGAGGATCCAGGTCGCCGAGATCAGCGTGCCGATCGCCACCATCAGCGTGGCGAACATGTGCAGCCCGGGCCCGACCCGGTGCCGGCCGAACAGCATGATCCCGAGGAACCCGGCCTCGAGGAAGAAGGCGGTCAGCACCTCGTAGCCCATCAACGGCCCGATCACCGGCCCTGCCCGGTCGGAGAACACCGACCAGTTGGTGCCGAACTGGTAGGACATGACGATGCCCGACACGACGCCCATGGCGAAGGAGATGGCGAAGATGGTCTTCCAGAAGTCGAAGAGCTTCTCGTAGACCCAGTTTCCGGTCTTCAGGTAGAGCGCGAGCAGCACGGCGAGGTAGCTCGCCAGCCCGATTGTGAAGGCGGGGAACACGATGTGAAACGATACGGTGAAGGCGAACTGGATACGCGCCAGCAGGGTGGCGTCAAAACTCTCGAACATGGGTCAACCTCGTCCTTGGCGGTCGGAACCGGGCCGGTGCGGGGGTAAGTCCGGCAGGCGGCGGATGTTCCGGCGGGCGCGTCCCGGTCGTCGGAACACCGCCGAAAGGTGTAACCCCGACTAATCATATCCAGCCCGCAGGGCTGCGACAGAATGGCGCAACCTGCGGCAAGGCCTGCAAAACCTGGGCCGCGCCCGGGTCTCAGGCCGCGGCGCAGCCCTCGGTGCCCAGCCGTTCGATCAGCGCCAGCACCTCGGATCCCGGCACCGGCGGGCTGAACAGGAAGCCCTGCCCGGCGTGGCAGCCCATGGCGCGCAGCTCCTGCATCTGCTGCCGGTTCTCGACCCCCTCCGCCGTGGTGGTGACCCCGAGGCTCTGCCCCAGCTCGACCACGGCGCGGACGATGGCGTTGGTCTGGGCGTTGCGCGACATGTCGGCGATGAAGCTGCGGTCGATCTTGATGTTGTCGAAGGGGAAGGTGCGCAGATAGCTGAGCGAGGAATAACCGGTGCCGAAATCGTCCATCGCGATCCTGACCCCCAGCCGCCGCAGCGCATGCAGCACCTCCAGCTCGTCGGCGACGTTCTGCATCAGCACCGTCTCCGTCACCTCCAGCTGCAGCCGCGAGGCTTCGAGGCCGCTGGCCTTCAGGCTGGCCTCGACCGCCTCCACCAGGCCGTGACGGCGGAACTGCACCGGCGAGAGGTTCACCGAGACGGTGATCTCCTCCGGCCAGGTCGCCGCGGCGAGGCAGGCCTCGTGCAGCACCCAGGCACCGAGCGGCACGATCACGCCGGTCTCTTCGGCCAGCGGGATGAACTCGTCCGGGGATATCGGGCCGTGCTGCGGATGGGTCCAGCGCAGCAGCGCCTCCATCGCGCCGACTCGGCCGGTGGCGAAATTCATCAGCGGCTGGAAGGCGAGGCTCAGCTCGCCCCGCCCAAGCGCCTTGCGCAGATCGGCGCGCAGCAACTGCTTGCCCTGCACCAGCGAGTCCATTCCCGGCTCGTAGTAGCGGCAGATGCCTCGGCCCTCGTCCTTGGCGCGGTAAAGCGCGACATCGGCCTCCTTGATGATGTGATCGGCCCGGGCGGTTGCGTCCGCCGCCATCGCGATGCCGATGCTGACGCCGACCACCACTGTGCGCCCGTCGATGCAGTAGGGCTCGCTCAGCGCCGCGATCAGCCGCAGCGCCATCTCCTCGGCCTCCTCGCGGCACTGCAGCCCGGTCTGCACCACGGCGAACTCGTCGCCGCCGAGCCGGGCGACCCGGTCGCCGTCGTGCGCGACGGCGCGCAGTCGCGCCGCCGCCTCGACCAACAGCCGGTCCCCGGTCGGATGGCCCCAAGTGTCGTTCACCGACTTGAATTCGTCGAGGTCGAGGAACAGCAGCGCCGCCTGCGACCGTTCCGTCGCCTGCTGCAGCGCCTCGTCCAGCTGCTCGCGCAGCATCGATCGGTTGGGCAGGCCGGTCAGGTGGTCGTGCCGCGACAGGTAGAGCAGCTGGTCCTGCGCCTCGCGCCGGCGGCTGACATCGCGGAAGAAGATCGACACGCCGTCGACCGAGGGGAAGACATGCATCTCCAGCCAGATGCCGAGCTCATTGTGCAGTTCCTCGAACTGCACCACCTCCATCCGGGCGGTGGCGTCGCGCACCCGGGCCTCGAAGGTGCAGTCCCCCGGCAGCGCCGTCCAGAAGTCCTGCCCGATCACGTCGTCCCCGAGCGACATCATCTCGGCAGCGCGGGCGTTGAGGAAGCCGATGCGCCAATCCGCGTCGAGGATGATCACGCTGTCGGTGGTGCTTTCCAGCACGGTGGCCAGCCGCCGCGCGCTTTCCTCGACCACGCGGCGCGACTCGTCCAGCGCATCTTGCGCCATCTTCGCCTCGGTCACGTCGCGCGCGGTGGAGAGGAGCCGCAGCGGCCGGCCCTCGGCGTCGGGGATCGGCGTCAGGCTGACCTCCCACCAGCGCGGCGTGCCCTGCAGCGTCGCGCAGGCCGCGGTGAAGCCGGCGGCGCCGCCGCCACGGGCGACATCCATCGCCCGCTGCACCTCGGCGCGGGCCGGCTCCGGCCAGAGCTCCACCCAGGGCCGCCCCTGCTCGCGCGAGAAATCCTCGATCCCCATCATCGCCAGGCCGGGCCGGTTCATGAACTGCAGCCGGCCCTCCAGGTCGATCACCTCGACGCAGTTGGTGCTGCTGTCGAGGATGCTGCGGGCGAAGGCCTCGCTCTCGCGCAGGGCGTTCTCGGCCGAGAGCCGCTCGTGGATGTCCTCCACCGTGCCGTACCAGCGGATCACCTCGCCATGCTCGTCGAGACGGGCCTGCGCCCGGGTGCGGACCCAGTGATAGCTGCCGTCGGCGACGCGCAGCCGGTGGATCACGTCATAGGGCTCGCCGGTCGCGAGACAGTGGTCCCAGGCGGCGACGGTCCGCTCCGCATCCTCCGGATGGAGGCTCCGGACCCAGCCGCCGTCGGAGGCCTCGGCCTGGGTCATCCCGGTCAGCGCCAGCCAGCCCGCGTCCAGGTCGATCCCCTCGCCATCCGGCCCCTCGGTCCAGGCGATCAGCGGGCTGAGCTCCACCGCGTAGCGGTAATGCGCATCGCTTTCCCGCAGCGCCGCCTCCAGCGCCTTTCGCTCGGTGATGTCCTGGCAGGCGCCGCTGATCCGGGTCACCTGCTTGCCGGAGCTCGCCACCGCGGCTCCCGTCGCCCAGAAGGTCTTCTCGAGCCCGTCGAGCCCCTCGAGCCGGAACTCCATCTGTTCGCCGCCGCCACCGGCCAGCACATTGGCAAGCGCCGCCGTCAGCCCGTCGCGGTCCTCAGGATGCAGCATCTCCAGCAGCTTCGGCAAAGTCAGCTGCAACTTGTGCTCCGGATCCCCCAGCGCGACATGGACATTGCCCGACAGGGAGATGGCGCCGGTGGAGACGTCGAACTCCCAGTAGCCGACCTTGGCGAAACGCGTGATGGCCCGCCACAGATCCTCGCGCCGGGCAAGCCCCTGGCGCTGCCGTTCCACCCGGGCAAGGGTGAAGACCAAGAGCCAGCCCAGCGGCGCGGTGATCGCGAGGGCGACGAGGCCGGCAACGACTGCGGCGGGCCCGACCGGCTCGCCCAGCACCAGCGGCAGGACGAGGCCAATGGCCACTCCTGCCGCGATGAAGATCAGCGCGGTGAGCAGGACCGCAACCGCCACGGCTTGGCGGCGTCCGGCGACCCGTAAGGCGGGCAGAACTGTCATCACAAGCACTCTCATCAAACTCTTGGCCTTCAACCCGGGCACAAGGCCCGGTTGAACAAGGCTGGGGCGAAACGCGCTCGACATCAAGGTGAAGATGGCGCCGGCCGGCGGTCACGGTCCCGCCGGGCCTGCGCTGCCGCCATGGTCGCTCCGGTCACTGTTCACGGCTGCACATTCGCAAAGCCGCTCCCGCACTTGCTGCGCTGCGGAATCCGATTTAAGAAACGCCATCGTTTTGCAAGCATGCCGCTTCAAGCCCCTTCCCGGAGACCCCCGATGCCCACGACCCGGATCAGAACCGGAGCCAGCGCTCTCTCCCTGCTGGCCCTGCTGGCATTTCCCCCCATCCCCGCCGCCGCCCAGATGGGCCCCGGCGGCCCGAGCCCGGTGTCGGTGCTGACGCTGGAGCAGGGCGATTTCCCGATCATCTCGGTGCTGCCGGGGCGGGTCAACGCCTCGACCGTCGCCGAGGTGCGGCCGCAGGTCAACGGCATCATCCGCGAGCGGCTGTTCGAGGAAGGCAGCGTCGTGACCGAAGGGCAACCGCTCTACAAGATCGAGGATGACAGCTATGCCGCGCAGGTCGCCGCGGCCAAGGCGGCTGTCGCGCAGGCGCGCGCCACCTATCTCTCCGGCCTGAAGGATGCCAAACGGGCGCAGGAGCTGTTCGGCAACAGCGTCGGGTCGGAGCAACGTCTCGATCTGGCGATCGCCACCCGCGATGCGGCGGCCGCCGCGCTGCAGCTGGCCAATGCCCAGATGACCAGCGCCGAGATCGACCTGCACCGCACCATGATCACCGCGCCGATCGCCGGCACCATCGGCTTTTCCGAGACCACGACCGGCGCACTGGTCAGCGCGGGCCAAGCGACGGCGCTGGCGACGATCCGCGGGCTGGACACCGTGTTCGTCGACGTGACCCAATCGGCCACCGACCTGCTGAAATGGCGCAACCGCCAGGCCTCGGGCGAAGCCTCGCCGGCGGGCGGCGAGGTGCGGCTGGTGCTGGCCGACAAGACCGTCTACCCGCTGACCGGCAAGCTGACCGCCGCCGAGCCGCAGGTGAACCCGACGACGGGCATGGTCACGCTGCGCATGAGCTTCCCCAACCCAGACGGGCTGCTGCTGCCCGGCATGTATGTGCAGGTCGAGCTGCCGCTGGCGGTGGCGAAAGACGCCGTCGCCGTGCCGCAACAGGCGGTGACGCGCGACCGCAACGGCGTGCCGAACGTCTGGGTGGTCGGCGCGGGCGACGTGGTCGAGAACCGGGTGATCGAGGTGGTGCAGGCGCATGACGGCAATTGGATCGCCAGCGAGGGGCTGAAGAGCGGCGACCGAGTCATCGTCTCAGGCTTCCAGAAGACCGCGGTCGGGGCGCAGGTCGTCCCCGAAGAGCTGGTCGGCGCCGAAGCGGCGGTGAACTGAGATGGCGCGTTTCTTCATCGACCGGCCGATCTTCGCCTGGGTCATCGCCATCGTCATCATGGGGATCGGCGTGCTTTCGGTGCTGCGGCTGCCGGTCTCGCAATATCCCACCATCGCCCCGCCCTCGGTGGTGATCAGCGCGGTCTACCCGGGCGCCTCGGCCGAAACCGTCACCGATACCGTGACCCAGGTGATCGAGCGCGAGCTGACTGGGCTCGACGGGCTGCGCTACATCTCCTCCTCCTCGACCTCGACCGGCGGGGCGACGATCACCCTGACCTTCGAGCTCGGCACCGACGCCGACATCGCCCAGGTCCAGGTGCAGAACAAGCTGGGCCAGGCCGAGGCGCTGCTGCCGCAGGCCGTCACCCGGCAGGGCGTCACGGTGAAGAAATCCTCCGCCGGCTTCCTCATGGTGGTCGCCATGACCTCGAAGGACGGCTCGATCTCCGAGGTGGAGCTGGCCGACTACATGGCTTCGAACATGGTCGAGAGCTTCAGCCGCCTGCCCGGCGTCGGGTCGGTGGAGGTGTTCGGCTCGCAGCGGGCGATGCGGATCTGGCTCGACCCCGAGAAGCTGACCGCCTACGACCTCGCTCCCGGCGACATCGTCGCCGCGGTCTCGGCGCAGAATGCGCAGATCTCGGCCGGGTCCTTCGGCGCCCTGCCCGCACCCGAGGGTCAGCAGATCAACGCCACGGTCACCGCGCAATCGCTGCTACAGACGCCCGAGGATTTCGAGCAGATCGTGCTGCGGGCCGAAACCGACGGCGGGCTGGTGCTGCTGCGCGACGTGGCGCGGGTCGAGCTCGGCGCGCAGAATTACGAGGTGGCTGGGCGTTTCAACCGCACCCCGGCGGCGGGCATGGCGATCCAGCTGGCCTCCGGCGCCAACGCGCTGGATACCGCCACCATCGTGCGCGACAAGCTGACCGAGCTCGAGGCCTTCTTTCCCGAGGGCATGACCTACGAGATCCCCTATGACACCACGCCCTTCGTCACCATCTCGATCGAGGAGGTGGTGAAGACGCTGGTCGAGGCCGTCATCCTCGTGTTCTTCGTCATGCTGCTGTTCCTGCAGAACTTCCGCGCCACGCTGATCCCGACGCTGGCGGTGCCGGTGGTTCTCTTGGGCACCTTCGGGGTGATGGCGGCGCTCGGCTTCTCGATCAACACGCTGACCATGCTGGCCATGGTGCTGGCCATCGGCCTTCTGGTCGACGACGCCATCGTCGTGGTCGAGAACGTCGAGCGGATCATGGCGGAGGACGGGCTCAGCCCGCTGGAGGCGACGCGCAAGAGCATGGGCGAGATCACGGGGGCGCTGATCGGCATCGCGCTGGTGCTCTCGGCGGTCTTCGTGCCGATGGCCTTCTTCGGCGGCTCCACCGGCGAGATCTACAAGCAGTTCTCCATCACCATCGTCTCGGCCATGGCGCTTTCGGTCGTCGTGGCGCTGACGCTGACCCCGGCGCTCTGCGCCACGCTGCTGAAGAACACCCATGGCGCGCCGCGCCGCGGGCTGTTCGGCCTGTTCAACCGCGGCTTCGACAAGACGACGCGGCGCTATGGCAGCCTCGTCGGGCTCGTGGTGCGCAAGCCGCTGCTGATGATGGTGGTCTATGCCGGGCTGGTCGCGGCCATGGCGGCGCTCTACGTGAAAACCCCGACGGCCTTCCTGCCGGAGGAGGACCAGGGCGTGCTGTTCACCCTGATCCAGACGCCCTCGGGCGCCACGGCCGAACGCACCACCGAGGTGGTGAAGCAGGTGGAGAACTACTTCCTCGAGAACGAAGCCGAGAACGTGAAATCGGTGTTCAGCGTGGTCGGCTTCTCCTTCGCCGGCCAGGGGCAGAACATGGGGATGATGTTCCTGCTGCTGAACGACTGGGAGGAGCGCACCGACCCGTCGCAGAGCGTCGCGGCCATCGCCGGACGGGCCTTCCCGCCGCTGATGGGCATCCGCGACGCGATGGTCTTCCCCATCGTGCCGCCCGCGGTGACCGAGCTCGGCAACTCCAACGGCTTCACCCTGTTCCTGCAGGCCCGCACCGGGCAGACCCACGAGGAGCTGCTGGCGGCGCGCAACATGTTGCTGGGTCTCGCCTCGCAGAGCCCGATCCTGACCGGCGTGCGGCCGAACGGGGTGGAGGATGCGGCGCAGTTCCGGCTGGACATCGACTGGCGCAAGGCGGGCGCGGTCGGGGTGACGGCGGCGGATGTCGGCAACTTCCTGACCACGGCCTGGGCCGGGTCCTACGTGAACGACTTCATCGACAACGGTCGGGTGAAGCGGGTCTACGTGCAGGGCGAGCCCTGGGCGCGGACCACGCCGGAGGACCTGCATCTTTGGCGCATCCCGAATGCCGATGGCGAGTTCGTCTCGCTCTCGACCTTCGCCGAGCAGTCCTGGTTCTACGGAGCGCAGCAGGTGTCGCGCTACAACGCGGTGCGGGCGATGGAGATCCAGGGCCAACCGGTCCCCGGCGTCTCCAGCGGCGAGGCCATGGCCGAGATGGAGCGGCTCGCGCAGCAGCTGCCGCCTGGCTTCGCGCTGGAATGGACGGGCCTGTCGCTGGAAGAGCGCGAGGCCGGCGACCAGGCGGCGATGCTCTACGTGCTGTCGCTGGCGGCGGTCTTCCTCTGCCTCGCGGCGCTCTATGAAAGCTGGATCATCCCGATCGCGGTCCTCCTGGCGATGCCGGTCGGCATCCTCGGCGCGCTAATCGGGGCATGGCTCGGCGGGCAGGCGAACGGGGTGTACTTCCAGGTCGGCATGCTGACGGTGGTCGGTCTGACCGGAAAGAACGGCATCATGATCGTCGAGTTCGCCCGCGACCGGGTGGCCCGCGGCGAGCCGATCCTGCAGGCGATCCGCGAGGCGGCAGTGCTGCGCTTCCGGCCGATCGTGATGACCTCGCTGGCCTTCACGCTGGGGGTGCTGCCGCTGGTGCTCAGCAGTGGCGCCGGGGCCGGGGCCCGGGTCGCCATCGGCTTCGGCACCTTCGCCGGGACCATCAGCGGCACGGTGCTGGGGGTGATCTTCGTGCCGGTGTTCTTCGTGCTGGTGAACCGGATCTTCCGCCGCAAGCCGGTCGTAGCACCGGCCCACGTCTGAAGCCTCGCGGGCACCCCTCAGGCCTCGGCGAGCTGCATCGCCGGGGCCACCAGCGCGATCAGCGCCTCGATCCGCGCGACGATCTCGTCGCAGGCCGGCGGCAGCGGGTCCTGGACGTTGGTGAGCTGGCGCAGATGGACATGGCCGATCAGCGCCCCGATCAGGAAGTCGGCGACCCGGTCCGGATCCTCGCAGCGGATCATCCCGCGCTCCGCCATCAGCCGCAGCCGCCGCGCGAAGAAGGCGACCACGCCGCCGAGCGCATTCTCGTAGAACAGCCGCGACATCTCGGGCGAGGTCGGCGCCTCGACCATGGCCAGCCGGGTCAGGCAGGTCTGGGACGGGGCGAGGATATGGCCTGCGATCTCGAAGAGTGAGCGGCGCAGCACGTCGCGGGCGGGGCCGGAGAAATCCTCCTCCGCCAGGCTTTGCAGCAGGGGATTGCTGTCGCAGCATTTCAACAGGGCCGACAGCAGCGTGAGCTTGTCGGGGAAATTCTGGTAAAGTGTACGCTTCGACATTCCGGCTTCCGCAGCGATCTTTTCCATCGTCGCGCCGGAATAGCCGATGCGCTTGAACACCTCGCCAGCCGCCGCGAGGATCTGGGCGATCCTCTCGTCGTCGCTCAGCACCTGCGGTCGGCCGAGTCGGGCCTTTTCGGCCGGGATTTTCGTTAATTCCATGCCCAATACTTAAGCTTCAGCGGGGCCGAAACGCAATTGTATAGTCCACCGCAGCGGGCGGATCTCCGCTTTCGGCCCCGTGAAACAAGGGGCATGCGCGCCACGCAGGCGCGCAAGTTTTTGTGTCATCGCTGCGCGGTCACGCCGCCGTCCCGGCCTCGGCCAAGGGGCCGGGCGGGGCCTGCATCAGGGCGTCGTAGATCATGCGGAGCAGGTCGACCTCTTCGGGACTGCGCAGATGGCGCAATCTGCCCTGCTCTTCGAGGGCCTGGTCGATATCGACGAAAGGCAGTTTCTCAGATGCGGGTCCTGACATGTCATCCTCCCCAGTCTGACGGTTCTTTTTAGCACGACTCTGTAGCACTGGTCATTTCAAAGATTTCTGAAGGGACTGTTAATAGGATCATCCGCCCACATTGGCCCGCTTTGCCTCCATTCTGCTCGTTTTCCCCGCGACCGAAGATTCCGGAACGCGGGCCGCCCGGTATCGCGCATCGGCGCTTCCCGGATCCAGTTCGGTTGCAACGCGGAGCCGCGCAAAACGATCCCGCAAACTCCCGGCCCCACCCGGATCGGCGGCAATCTGCCACAAGCCGGGACGCGGGCCTGACCGTCCCGACCTTGCCCGACACATGAGCTGACGCTATATCATGTCAGAATAAGTGGAGCACGCGATGCAGATCAGCAATTTCGCCGAAGCCGGCCAGTTCGCACCGGCGCGAATCGCCGAGGCGCTGCGCACCACCCGGGACGAGGTGGCGCGGACCGTCGGGCTGGGCCGCGACGCGGTGATGCGCCCTGACCGGATCGCCAGCGCCAAGACCCAGAAGCGGCTGCGCGAGATGGTCGAGATCCTGAACCGGGTCGAGCCGCGCTTCGGCTCGGCGCTGATCGCCTATGCCTGGTACCGGTCGGAGCCGCTGTCGGGCTTCGCCGGGCTCACCGCGATGCAGCTGGTGCGCGAAGGGCGCGCGGCAGAGGTGATGGACTATATCGACGCGGTGGATGCCGGCATCCATGCCTGAGGCATGATGCGCTATCGCGGCCTGCTCTACCGCGCGCTCAACCCGATCCGGGCGCGTGA
Source organism: Cereibacter changlensis JA139 (assembly GCF_003034985.1). Taxonomy (GTDB): domain Bacteria; phylum Pseudomonadota; class Alphaproteobacteria; order Rhodobacterales; family Rhodobacteraceae; genus Cereibacter; species Cereibacter changlensis. Next base: position 9,254 of record NZ_PZKG01000063.1, on the reverse strand, counting down.
GCCGCTGTCGGGCGAAGGCGCGCGGCTGCACGGCGGGCGCTTCAACCCCAAGGGCATGCCCGCGCTCTACACCTCGCTGTCGGTGATGACGGCGCTGCGCGAGGCCAACCGGATCGGCAGCCTGCAGCCGATGACGCTGGTGAGCTACGCCGCCGATATCGGCCCGGTCTTCGACGCGGGCGATGCGGCGGCGCTGGCCGCCCGTGGCATGAGCGCCGAGGCGCTGGCGGCGGATGACTGGCGGCTGGCGATGCAGAAGACCGGCCTCGTGCCGACGCAGGCCTTCGCGGCGCGGCTGATGCAGGAAGGCTTCGCCGGGCTGCGGGTGCGCAGCTACGCGCCGGGCGCCACCGAGGGCAGCCTCAACCTCGTGCTCTGGCGCTGGAGCGGCGAGCCGCCGGCGCAGCTGCTGCTGATCGACGACGAGGGGCGGCTGGCCTGAACCCTGTCAGATCGTCATCTGCTGGCCCATCTCGACCACGCGGTTCGAGGGCAGACAGTAGAAATCGGTAGCATCCGCCGCCGATTTGGTCATGGCGATATAGACCCGCTCTTGCCAGTTCGGCAGCCCCTGCCCCCGAGCCGAGCGGAAGGACCGGCGGTTGAGGAAGAAGGAGGTCGACATGATGTCGAACTTCTCACCCTGCTTGCGCGCCAGCGCCAGCGCCTTGGGCACGTTCGGCTGCTCCATATAGCCGAAGGTCATGCGGACCTTCACGAACTCCTCGCTCAGCCGCTGGATCACCAGCCGGTCGGCGTCGCGCACCCGGGGCGTCGGAGCCACGCCGACGGTGACGATGAAGTTCTGTTTGTGCAGCACCCGGTTGTGCTTGAGATTGTGCATCAGCGCCGAGGGCGCCATGTCCGGGTCGGAGGTCAGGAACACCGCCGTGCCCGGGCAGGTGATCGGGTGCGACTTCTTCAGCATGCCGATCAGCGTCTCGACCGAGACCATCCCCATCCGCGCCTTGCGCTGCACATGGGCGGTGCCGCGCACCCAGGTCCACATCAGCAGGCAGATCGTCAGCGCCATCAGGATCGGCACATAGCCGCCATCGGCGATCTTGGTGGCATTTGCGGCGAGGAACAAAAGCTCCAGCGTCAGGATCGGCGCGACAACGGCGACGACCAGCACCAGCGGCCATTTCCACGCCCTGTAGAACAGCACGAAGGCCAGCACCGAGGTGATCACCATATCCCCCGTCACCGCGATGCCATAGGCCGCCGCCAGATCGGAGGAACTGCCGAAGGCCAGCACCAGCAGGATGACTCCCACGGCGAGGATCAGGTTCACCTTGGGCAGGTAGATCTGGCCATATTGCGTCTCGGAGGTATGCTGGATCTCCAGCCGCGGCAGCAGCCCCATCTGCGTCGCCTGCTGCATCATCGAGAAGGCGCCGGAGATCACCGCCTGGCTGGCGATGACGGTGGCGGCGGTGGCGAGCAGCACCAGCGGCAGCAGCGCCCAGCCGGGGGCCATCAGGAAGAACGGGTTGTACGCCGTCTCTGGATGGGCCAGCACCATGGCCCCCTGCCCCAGGTAGCTGAGCGTCAGCGCCGGAAATACCAGAAGCCCCCAGGCGATGCGGATCGGCCGGCGGCCAAAATGCCCCATATCGGCATAGAGCGCCTCGCCCCCGGTGACGGCGAGAAAGACCGAGCCCAGCACGATCAGCGAGGCAAGGCCGTTCTCCACCAGGAAACCCAGGGCATGGACCGGGTTCAGAGCCGCCAGCACACGCATGTCATCGCTCATGTGCCAGAGCCCCATGCCGGCCATCACCAGGAACCAGACCGTCATGATCGGGCCGAAGAACACCGAGACGCGCTCGGTGCCCTGATATTGCGCGAAGAACAGGCCGAGGATGATGAGCAGCGTCGTCGGGATGACGAAGGGCTGGAAATGCGGCGCGACCAGCGACAGCCCCTCGACCGCCGAGAGCACCGACATGGCGGGCGTGATCATCGCGTCGCCGAAGAACAGCGAGATGCCCACGACGCCGATCCCCAAGAGCCAGGCCGGGCGCCGCTTCATCGCCTGCTGCACCAGCGCCACGAGCGACAGCGTGCCGCCCTCGCCCCGGTTGTCGGCGCGCATGATCAGCAGGACGTATTTCACCGTCACGATCAGGATCAGCGTCCAGATCAGCAGAGAGATGACGCCGATCACCTCCTCCGGCCTGAGCCCGTCTCGCCCGGCGGCATGCAGCGACTCGCGCAGCGCGTAGAGCGGGCTGGTGCCGATGTCGCCATAGACGACGCCGATCGAGCCGAGCACCAGCTTCCAGCCATGGCCGGGCGGATGCGGCGCGGCGACGGGGGGAGCAGCTTCAGCGGGCGTGGGGCTGGAATCGGTCATGGGCTCACGCTGCTGTGACTCAGGAACCGGGGTATAGGCCTGCCCCCCGTCTGCGACAAGCGGCACGCAAGGGGGCCTGCTCCCGCGTGCCGTGGACCAATGGCCCCTGCCCTACGCGACCCGGTCGAAGATCCCCGGTTCCAGATCCTCCCAGAAGGCGAAGATCGCCCGGGCGTTCAGCGCCGAGGCCCAGCCGTGGCGGGCGAAATCCTCGCGCTCCAGATCGCCGTCAAGCTGGCGCAGGAACAGCCGCCGGTCGGCGTCGCGCTGGGTCGGGTTGCGCGCCTCGGCCACAGCGCGGACCCGGGCCATCCGCTCGGCGCGCTCGCGGCGTTCAGCGGCGACGGCGGCCTCGCGCTCGGCCTCGGCCTTGGCCTGCGCCTCGGCGGCGGCCTGACGGCGAGCCGCAGCCTCCACCACCTCGGGGGAAGGTTCGGGCGCCGCCGGGGCACCATAGTCGTCGCGCAGCGCCGCCGAGAGATAGCGCACCGGCGAGGCGACGGCCCCCTGCCCCACCACGTAATCCAGCTTCTCGGTCACATAGGGCTCGCCATGCTCGGCGATCCATTGCCGCGCCAGCCGGTCGCCGACCCCCAGAGCGATCAGCCGCAGATAGACCGGCGAGCTGCGCGAGCCCTCGCCGTCGTCGATCTCGAACATGGCGAGTTGCGGGTTCTCCTTGATCAGGAAGCGGATCTCGGTGACGACCCGGCCCATCTTACGGAAATCCGGCGTCAGCAGGATGTTCGAGGTCTTGTTCACCTCGGCCACCGCGGGCTTGATGATCTTGGCGTTCAGCTGCTTGAAGCTCTCGTAGTAGGCCGAATCCTCCACGCCCATCAGCCGGCGGAACAGGTCGATCGGCCACCAGCCGGTCGAGCCCGTCCGGACAAAACGAAAGCAATTTTCATAGAGCGCCAGCGCATGGCCGCTGGTGAAACGCCGTTGGATGTTCAGGTTGATCAGCGCGAAGACCTTCGGGTCGTGCAGCTTCTCGGCCAACGCCGGGGAATAGGCATATTCGCAGACGCCGCCCGAAAGCTTCGCATAGGAGAGCAGCGACGAGACGCCCCACTCCTGCCGCCCTTTCTGGTCCAGCATGTCCCATTCGGCCACCGTCTCGGCCAGGCTGCGTAGTGAGGCCTTCAGCGTCTCCATGTCGTTCGAGTTGTAGCCGATCATCAGGCAGAGGGTCCGCGCATCGATGCTGTGCTTGGGACGGCTGATCAGGTGGTCATAGGCGTTCAGCAACAGCACGTTCGACAGCTTGCGCTGCAACAGCGTCAGCTTGCCCGAGACGTGGATCGCCGCGACATTCTTCTTCACCGAGCCGCGCCGCAGCGCGCCCGTCAACCCCTCGCGCGGGATATCCTCCGCGACATCCGCCCTGCTCCGGCCAGCGATCTTCTGCGCCATGCCCTTCCCTACTCTGCCCGGCCTCATCGTGCCGCAAAAGGCACCTGTCATCAAGGTTCATTAAGGTACCCATCGAAGAAAGCCCCTGCCCCCGGAAACGGGTACCTGAACACCGGAACGAGTCGCGGGAGGCGCCTCGGACGGGGGAGCGAGCGTCTCGCACAGCCGATGTGACAGTGCAAGCCGAGTCCTGAACGGCGCTGAGCAGCGAATCGGCGGCGGTTTTGCCGGAAAACCGGCCCCCCGCCGCCGGGTTCCCGACCTCCCGGAATCGGATGCCGCTGATCCCGTGGATGGGCACCTATGGTCCCGTAAAGCGGCGCCTTAGCTCCTGTTTACGGGTGCCGAACTTAATGTAAGCCTTTGTATAACAACCATTGTCCAGAGCTAAAGATTCTTAAATTCCTGAAATACTCTACAAGCTTTTCCGTTGGGTTTTCTGAGGGGAAGAAGGGAAAGGTGGCAGGTTTCGCGTGCGAAACCCAGTTTGCAAGGCAAACGGGCCCACAGGGCATACGCCGATTCACATGGAACGAGGGATGTGCCATACTTCCTCGGGTAAGCATGAAAATGCATGACATTCACCAGAGGCCACCGCATGACGCGAAAGTCCGACTACCCTTTGCCGCCCTACTTCAATCTCGACCCAGCCACAGCGGCGGCGAAGCTGGGCAGCCCGGTCGACACCGCCCGATTCGCCAAGGCGGCCGCCTTTTGCGGCCGTGGGCGCGACGATCTTGCCCGGAAAGGCTATGCGCCGGACGGCAAGAAGCGGCTGCGCAAGTTCTCCACCTGGGAGATCTGCCGCTATCTGATTCCCGTCGCATCTTCCCACCTGCGCCGTGTGCTGCGCAACCATCCGGAACTACCGCAAGGCGAAGGCGAAGGCGGCGCCAAGTGGTTCACGTTGGAGGAAGTGCTCGCGCTGCGAAACCATTTCGCCGAGGAAGGCGCCACCACCAAGGAATATCGCCCCTACCGCCCCAAGGGCCTGCCGGCGAAGGTCGTCGCCGTCGCCAACTTCAAGGGCGGCGTCGGCAAGACCTCGACCGCAGCGCATCTCGCCATGTCGGCGGCGCTGGATGGCTATCGGGTGCTGGTGATCGACCTCGACAGTCAGGGCTCGATGACCTCGATCATGGGCGGGACTGTCGCGGATGAATGGCAGACGGTGTTCCCGCTGCTGGCCAAGGATTACGCCACCGCCGTGGTGGAGGAGAACGAGGTGCGCGCGGCACGGGGCGAGGCCGCCCTGCCCCTCGACGAAACCCTGACCGAGGCGATGAAGATCACCGCGGCGGATGTGGTGCAGAAGACCCATTGGCCGAACATCGACCTGATCGGCGCGCAGCTGAACCTTTACTGGGCCGAATTCCAAGTGCCGGTCTGGCGGATGATGCTGCGGCGCTGGCCGCTCTGGGACGCGCTGACCGGTTTCCTCGACCGCGAGGGTTTGCTCGACCAGTATGACATCATCATGCTCGACACCCCTCCTGCTCTTGGGTACCTGACGATCAACGCACTGGCTGCCGCCGACATCCTGCTGGTACCGCTTGGGGCTTCCTTCCTCGAGTTCGACTCGACCGGCCGGTTCTTCGACATGCTCTATTCGACCTTCGCCAGCATCGAGGATGGTGAGAATTCCGCCCGCCGCGCCGCCGGCCTGCCGGAGATGAAGTTCGAATGGGATGTGGTGAGGGCGCTGATCACCCGTTTCGATGCGAACCAGCAGACGGACCTCGCCAATGTGGTGCAGGCCTATTTCGGCGACTTCATGAATGCCTACCGCCAGGATTTCACCGCGTTGGTCGGTCAGGCTGGCGAGCAGGTGAATGGCATCTATGAAGCCGATTACCGCGACTTCAACCGCGAAACCTATGTCCGGGGGCGCGAGACCTTCGACCGGACCTATGCGGAGTTCAAGGAGATCCTGATCGGCTCCTGGTGGCGCGATCAGGCGATGATGGAGAAGGAGGCTGCAGATGGCAAAGCGCAGAAGACTTGAGGCCCCTTCGGCCGAAGAACTGAGGGAAATGGAGACAGGTTTCGCGTGCGAAACCCCGGTCTCCTCCCGCCCGCCTATCGCCCAAGTCGCCGCCGAGGCTGCGGCGCTGTCGGTGCCGATCGCCGGCCCCGACCGCACCGCCGCAGCGCGGGACAGCGCCGACGCTGGTCGGTTGCGTCGCGCCGAGGCCGAGGGCCTGCTGGTGCTGGAGATCCCGCTGGCCGAGATCGTTGCCGAGGAGCTGACCCGCGACCGCCTGCGCGTCGATGGCGAGGAGATGGACGAACTGCGCGCCTCGATCAAGGCACATGGGCTGCGCCTGCCGGTCGAGGTGTTCCGCCGCGAGGGGCCGGGAGAGAGCTACGGCCTGATCTCTGGCTGGCGGCGGCTCTCGGCGATGCGGCAGCTGCATGCCGAGACCGGCGATGCGCGTTACGCCATGATCCGGGCTTTGCTGCGTCGGCCGGCCGATGTCTCCTCCGCCTATGTCGCCATGGTGGAGGAGAACGAGATCCGCTCCGACCTGTCGCATTACGAGCGCGGCCGGATCGCGGCGCTGGCGGCGGGGCAGGGGGCCTTTGCCTCGGTGGAGGAGGCGGTGGACACGCTGTTCCATGCGGCCTCTAAGGCGAAGCGCTCGAAGATCCGCAGCTTTGCGGTGATTCACGAGGAGCTGGGCGACATGCTCGGTTTCGCCGCCTCGCTGGGTGAGCGCGCAGGGCTGCGGTTGGCCCAGGCGCTGCGTGCGGGCTATGCCGGGGCGCTGCGGCAGGCGCTGGCCGGCGGGCAGGGCGACGACCCGGCAACCGAATGGGCGCTTATAGAGCCGCTGGTGAAAGCCGCCGAGGGCAAGGCGCCGGACCCGGCGCGGGGTGGGCGGCCATCGCGCAAGGGTAGTGGACTGCGCTCCGGGATCCGGGTCGAGGCGGAACAGGATGCGAAGGGCTTTGCGATCCGCTTCCACGGCGACAGGGTCGATGCGGCGCTTGTCGAGCGGATGATGCGGGAGTTGCAGCGCCTGCTGGAGGGGTGAGGTTTCGCGTGCGAAACCGGGGGCAGGGCTGGTCGGAAGATGATCGCTGACTGGACCTGCACCTGCGACGAAGTCTTTGCCTTGGGCCGTTGGCTTTGGTAGCATCCGAAGGATGATCGATGTCTCCTACGCATTTTCCGGCCCCAGAGAATCCGTGGTTGCTGACGCTTAATCAAGCCAGTAGGGCGGATCTGAGCAAAATAGGCAGATATTGCGCGTTACTGGGGCGCGTTGAAAACTGGGCTCCTCGATTGCCTCGGTATCCCGCCTCTGGCAACTGCGAAACCCCGTCCGCGAGGGACGCTCCGTTCCCGGAAGGCATCAGTGCATCAGTTGCACAAAGCAGCGCTGCCCTGACGCAACCAACACTCGCGCCCTCACACCGCTGACGGGCCAAGATTTGCGCACCTGCCCGGTCTGTGCAGTTTTCTTCGGCCTCTGCGGCACTACACCGCAGAACTGTGCGCAGATGCCACATCGGCCGGGCATAATGTCCAGAAGATTTCCGTCAGACCCGCTAGATTGACCGGCACAGCCCAAAACAGGGCGAGCAGGAGCATCTGGCATGAAGATCGTGGTTCTCGGCGCTGGCGTGATCGGCGTCACATCGGCCTGGCAACTGGCCCGGGCGGGGCATGAGGTGACGGTGATCGACCGGCAGCCCGCCGCCGCGCTGGAGACCTCCTTCGCCAATGCCGGCGAGATCAGCCCCGGCTACTCCTCGCCCTGGGCCGCGCCGGGCATCCCGATGAAGGCGCTGAAATGGATGTTCATGGAGCATTCGCCGCTGATCATCCAGCCGCGGCCCGATCCGGCCAAGATCCGCTTCCTGTTCCAGATGCTCGGCAACTGCAGCTCCGCCGCCTATGCGGTGAACAAGGCGCGGATGGTGCGGCTGGCGGAATACTCGCGCGACTGCCTGACCGAGATCCGGACCGAGACCGGCATCGCCTTCGATGAACGGCAGCAGGGGACGCTGCAGCTGTTCCGCAGCCAGAAGCAGCTGGATGCCGCGGGCAAGGACACGGAGGTGCTGCGCGAGGGTGGGGTGCCCTTCGAGCTGCTGGATGTGGCGGGCTGCCTTGCCACCGAGCCCGGGCTGCACGATGCGGCGGGGAAGATCGTCGGCGGGCTGCGGCTGCCGAAGGACGAGACCGGCGACTGCTTCAAGTTCACTCAGGGGCTGGCGACGCTGGCGGCTGGCCTCGGCGTTCGCTTCCGGCATGGCGTCACGATCCAGAGGCTGGTGCAGTCCGGCGGGCGGATCGGCTCCGTGTTGACCTCCGAGGGGGAGGTGACTGCCGACGCCTTCGTCGTCGCGCTGGCCAGCCATTCGCCGCGACTGCTGGCCCCGCTGGGGATGAAGCTGCCGGTCTACCCGTTCAAGGGCTACTCGATCACCGTGCCGATCACCGACGCGACCCGCGCGCCGGTCTCCACCGTGATGGATGAGAGCCACAAGATCGCCATCACCCGGCTGGGTGACCGGATCCGGGTCGGCGGTATGGCGGAGCTTGCCGGCTTCGATCTGTCGCTGAGCGAAAAGCGCAAGCGGACGCTGGTGCATTCGGTGGAGGATCTGTTCGGCGGGGCAGGGGACCAGTCGAAGGCGAGCTTCTGGACCGGCCTGCGGCCGATGACGCCGGACGGCACCCCCGTCGTGGGTCGGACGCCGATGGCGAACCTGTTCCTGAACACCGGCCATGGCACGCTCGGCTGGACCATGGCGGCTGGCTCGGCGCGGGTGCTGGCCGATGTGGTCTCCGGTCGGCCGACCGAGATCGAAAGCGCCGACCTCGGCTTCTCGCGCTACTTGCGCGGCGCGGACAGGACGCGGGCCAAGCTCCGGCTGCAACCCGTCGCGGGTTGATCTGGTTTATGAACGAATGTTCCGGATCGGGCGGGGCTATCGGGACGGAGGCCGACCGCCCTCTTAGCCGGCGTGCCAGGGCTACGTCCCTTTGGACCTAACCGGATGCCGCGGCTCTCTCTGTGCGGCGGCAAGCTCCCGCAGTTCCGGTCTCGCGCCCGTAGCTGTCAGGAAACGCCCTGCGGCAGGCCAAGCAATCCGCCAGCCCGGGCAGCCGCGGCCAGATCGCGGCGACCGCCTCGGTCGGCGACGGCTCCAGATCGGCGAGCCAGCGGTCGATCGCCAGCCGCACCGGCTCCAGCGCCAGCAGCCGCAGCACCACCGGATCCTCCTCCGGCAAGCGGGCTGCGAGGATCGCCACCAGCCGCTCCTTCACCTCGCGCATCGAGACCTCATGCCGCGCCAGAAGTCGCGGGTTATGCCGGCAGAGCCCGGAGGCGGGGGCCAGCACCGGCCGGTCGGCCTCAATGCCCACCAGAAGGCTCTGCATCAGATGCCCTAGATCCTCCGAGACGCCGCCGGCCTTGCGGACGAAGGCCGCGACGGTGGAGGCGGCCTTCGGCGCGCTCGG
>NZ_PZKG01000062.1 GCF_003034985.1 Cereibacter changlensis JA139 | reverse complement strand
GGACGGGCCGGTCTATCCCGGCATCTGTCGCGGCCGGTCGATGGCGGGCTACGGACCGGAGGATGCGGTGCGGCTCGACATGGCGGCGGCGCTTCAGGTGGCCGGGCCGCTCAGCTTCGAGGAGACCGGGCCGGAGCATCGCGGAACCCATGCGCTGAGCCCAGAGGCGATGTGCGAGACGATCGGTGACGTGGTGCTGGCGCGGCGCGGCATGGGCGCCTCGTATCACCTGTCGGTGGTGGTGGATGACGCGGCGCAGGGCGTGACCGAGGTGGTGCGCGGCGCCGACCTGTTCGAGGCGGCGCCGATCCATGCGCTTCTGCACCGGCTGCTCGGCCACGAGCCGCCGCGGTTCCACCACCACCGGCTGATCCGCGACGCCCAAGGCAAGCGGCTGGCCAAGCGCGACGACGGGCGGGCGCTGGCGCTCTACCGCGCCGAGGGCTGCACGCCGGAAGACATCCGCCGCATGGTCGGGATCGAGGGCCGACCCGTTAAGCCGGCCCCTTCCGCTCAATAGGCCGAGGCCAGCGGCGACGCCGCCTTGCCGATCACGCCGGCCGCGGCGGCCAGCGCGCCGGGCCCGTGCGGGATGCCGAGCGCGACCATCCCCGCCTCCATCACCGCCAGCGCGCCCAGCGTCATATGGGCGTTCACATGGCCCATATGCGCGACCCGGAGGAAGCCGTGATAGGCGGGCTCCGACGGCAGCGCCATGCCGAGACCGATGCCGAGCGTCACGCCGCCGCGATGCTCGGTCCATTCCCGCAGCCGGCTGGCATGCGGCGCGCCCAGCCGGGCGGCGGTGACCGAGCGGCCGCGGAAGGCCGGGTCGGCGACGTTTAGCCCGATCTCGGAATTGCCCGCGCCCCAGGCGTCGAAAGCCGCCCAGACCGCGCGGGCCAGCGCGTCATGCCGGGCCCAGACCTGTTCCAGCCCCTCCTCGGCGATCATGCTCAGCGCCTCGCGCAGGCCGAAGAGGTGATGCGTCGGCGCGGTGCCGTTGAAGTTCTGGTAGAACTCGCGGGCCCCGGCGCGCGGCGTCCAGTCCCAGTAGGGCGTGCGCAGGTCGGAGTCGCGGCAGCGCTCCTTCGCCCTGTCGGAGAACCAGACGAAGCCGAGACCGGGCGGGGTCATAAGCCCCTTCTGGCTGGCGGCGACGGTGAGATCGACGCCCCAGTCGTCCATCCGGTATTCGTCGCAGCCGAGCGAGGCGATGCAATCCACCGCCAGCAGCGCCGGATGGCCCAGCGTGTCGAGGAGCTGGCGCACCGCCGCCACATCGGTACGGATCGACGAGGAGGTGTCGACATGGGTCAGCAGCACCGCCTTCAGCTCATGCGCGCGGTCGGCCTTCAGCGCCGCCTCGACGCGCGAGAGGTCGACCGGGCTCGACTTGCCGAAATCCAGCACCTCGGCCGAGACGCCCATGGCGCGGGCGGACTCGGCCCAGCCGATGCCGAAGCGGCCGCAGGCCAGCACCAGCGCGCGGTCGCCGCGGCTGAACAGGTTGGCGTTTGCCGCCTCCCAGGCGCCGTGGCCGTTGGCGATGTAGATCGCAACGTTCTGCCTTGTGCAGGCCACCGCCTTCAGGTCGGGCCAGAGGCCCTCGACCATCCGGTGCAGGTCGCCCTCGTAGATGTTGGGCGCCGCGCGGTGCATGGCGGCGAGCACGCGGTCGGGCATGACCGAGGGACCAGGAATGGCGAGATAGGCACGACCGTTGGCAAGGCTCATTTGCGTCTCCGAAGGGCTGAACCCTCTGGCTACGCGGCGGCTCGGGCAAGGTCAATCCGGGGCCGCGCCTTGCAAGCCCGGCGGATTTCGCGATAGATCAACCGGTGCTGGCGTTCCCTGCCGCTCCTTGTGAAGGTTCCCCCTTGGCCCGCAAACCCCAGGACCCGCGCTATGCCTCCGGCCGCCTGTTCGGCAGGCTGTGGCGCGGCTATCTGCACCAGCATGTCGGCCTGATGGCCGTGGCCTTCGGCCTCACCGTGCTGGAGGGCAGCACGCTGGGCGCGCTGAGCTATCTGATCGAGCCGCTGTTCGACCGGGTCTTCGCCCCCGGGGGGCAAGGGCTGCTGATCTGGGTCGGCTGCGGCATCCTCGGGCTGTTCCTGATCCGGGCGGTGACCTCGGTCGCCTCGAAGGCGATCCTGACCACGGTGGCGCAGAAGAGCTCCACCGCGATGCAGGTCGACCTGCTGCGCCACATCCTGACGCTGGATCAGGGCTTCTTCCAGACCAACCCGCCCGGCGCGCTGATGGAGCGGGTGCAGGGCGACACCCAAGCGGTGCAGGGCGTGTGGTCCAGCGTCATCATGGGGCTCGGCCGCGATCTGGTGGCGCTGGTCTCGCTCTTCGTCGTCGCCGTGGCGATCGACCCGGTCTGGACGCTGGCCGCGCTGGTCGGCGCGCCGCTGCTGATCCTGCCCGCGATCATCGTGCAGCGCTACATCCGCAAGAAGACCCAGCAGATGCGGGTGCAGTCAGGCATGCGCTCCACCCGGCTGGACGAGATCTTCCACGGGGTGCAGGCGATCAAGCTGAACCGGATGGAGGGCTATCAGACCGACCGTTTCCGCAAGATCGTCAACACCATCATCCGGGCGCAGACCAAGATGGCGGTCGGCCGCGCCAGCATCCCGGCGCTGATCGACGTGATCACCGGCATCGGCTTCTTCACAGTGCTGATGCTCGGCGGGCGCGAGATCGCCTCGGGCGAGCGGACCACGGGCGAGTTCATGTCCTTCTTCACCGCCATGGCGCTGACCTTCCAGCCGCTGCGCCGGCTGGGCGACCTGTCGGGCTTCTGGCAGATCGCGGCCGCCTCGCTGGAGAGGATCTACCGGCTGTTCGACACCGAGCCCTCGGTGCCCCGCGCCGTCGCCTCGGCCCATCCGAAACCCGGCGCGCCCGACATCGTGCTGGAGGATCTGCACTTCGCCTATGGCGACCAGCCGGTGCTGCGCGGGCTCAGCTTCACCGCCCGGGCCGGCCGGATGACCGCGTTGGTCGGGCCCTCGGGTGCCGGCAAGAGCACGGTGTTCCACCTTCTGACCGGGCTGGCCGAGCCCGCCTCGGGGCGGATCCTGCTGAACGGGGTCGACACCGCGACGATGGACCTGTCGGAGCTTCGGGCGCAATATGCCGTGGTCTCGCAGGATTCCGCGCTGTTCGACGAGACGGTGCGCGAGAATGTCTCGCTGGGCCGCGAGGTGTCCGAGGACCGGCTGGAGCACGCGCTGGACGCGGCGCATGTCAGCGACTTCCTCGCCGGCCTGCCGCTGGGGGTGGACACGCCGGTCGGCCCGCGCGGCTCCGGTCTGTCGGGCGGGCAGCGGCAGCGCGTCGCCATCGCCCGGGCGCTGATCCATGACGCGCCGGTGCTGCTTCTGGACGAGGCGACCTCGGCGCTCGATGCACAATCCGAGAAGCTGGTGGCCGAGGCGCTGAACCGGCTGGGCGAGGGCCGCACCACGCTGGTCATCGCGCACCGGCTGTCCACCGTGCGCGAGGCCGACAGCATCGTGGTGATGGACCGGGGTCAGGTGGTCGACCAGGGTCGGCACGAGGAGCTCCTTGCGCGCGGCGGGCTCTATGCCGATCTCTACCGTCTGCAGTTCAACGCCGAGGGGAAACACGATGCTGGGTGAAGCCGCGACCGACCGCAGGGTCTATGCCGTGACCGGGGCCGACGCCCTGCCCTTCCTGCAGGGCATGCTGAGCAACGACGTGCTGAAGCTGCAGAAGGGCCCCGGCATCGTCTGGGCGGCGCTGCTGACGCCGCAGGGCAAGTATCTGGCCGATTTCTTCGTGGTGAACACCGGCGAGCGGCTGCTCATCGACATCAAGGCCGACATCGCCGAGGCGACGGTGCGGCGGCTGACGATGTACAAGCTGCGCGCCGATGTGCAGATCGCGCCGACCGATCTTTCGGTGTCGCGCGGGCTGGGGCTGGCGCCTCCGGGCGCCCTGCCCGACCCGCGGCACGAGGCGCTCGGCTGGCGCGGCTACGGCGCCGCCGGCGGGCCGCCGGAGATCGACTGGGAAGCGATCCGCGTGGCGGAATGCATCCCCGAGACCGGGATCGAGCTGATCCCCGACGACAGCTATCTGCTGGAGACCGGCTTCGAGCGGCTTCACGGGGTGGATTTCCGCAAGGGCTGCTATGTCGGGCAGGAAGTGACCGCGCGGATGAAGCACAAGACCGAGCTGCGCAAGGGTCTGGCGCGGGTCAGCGTCGATGGGTCGGCCCCGGTCGGGACCGAGATCGTGGCCGAGGGCAAGCCGGTCGGCACGCTCTACACCCAGTCCGGCGGGCATGGCATCGCCTATCTGCGCTTCGACCGGGCGACGGGCGAGATGCGGGCCGGCGACGCGGTGCTGCGGCTGGTGTGAAAAGGCCGCCCCTCGGGGCGGCCTTGTCGGGAGAGTGTCACCCCGAGGGGCGGTGGCGCTCAGGCGCGTTCGGAATATTCCAGGAGTTCGGTGTGGACGATGATGTCCTCGTCCGGCCCGATGAAGGGCGGGATCATGATCCGCACCCCGTTGTCGAGGATCGCCGGCTTGAAGCTGTTGGCCGCGGTCTGGCCCTTCTGTACCGGCTCGGTCTCGACCACCTTGCAGCGCACCTTCTGCGGCAAAGTGACGTTGAGGGGCTCGTCGCCGTAGTAGTTCACCGTCGCCGTCATGCCGTCCTGCAGGAAGGGCCGGCGGTCGCCCAGCAGCTCGGCGTCGATCTCGGTCTGCTCGTAGGTCTCGGCGTCCATGAACACCAGCTTGCCGTCGGTTTCGTAGAGGAACTGCTGGTCCTTGTTCTCCAGCTGCACCCGCTCGACCTTGTCTTCCGACCGGAACCGCTCGTTCAACTTGCGCCCATCGCGCAGGTTCTTCAGCTCAACCTGCGCGAAAGCGCCGCCTTTTCCGGGCTTTACATGGTTGACCTTGACAGCGGCCCAAAGCCCCGCGTCGTGCTCGAGGATGAACCCCGGCTTGATTTCGTTTCCATTGATCTTCGGCATGAGCGGAGAACCTTGCAAAAGGTTGAAGGTGAACTTTGCGCCCCTATATATGCCGCTACGCCTGCTGGCAATCCGACTAGATACAGTAGTGCGACGCGCGAGACATGTGTTACACGCATGGCAGCAATTCCAAAGTCGAAACCCCGAATCACGGTTTAGCCGTCATATTCCCCGGACGCCGGAAAAGACAAGAGCAAGAACAGGACCACCTCATGGCAGATTTCATAGACAGCACCGCCTTCAACTTCGAACAGGGGCAGCGCGCCCGCAAGCTGTTCGCAGCCGTGGTGTTGGCCGCACTGGATGACGCGATTGCCGATGACAAGAAGTATGGCAACGGACCGGAACAGATCGCCCGCTGGGCGCGCTCGCGCGATGGCCGCGAAGTGCTGTCCTGCGCCGGAATCGACCCGAACGAACGCGTCGTGAAGGGTCTGATGGAATTCGTGACGAAAGGCATCCGCACCTCGGTCGCCCTGTCGCGCGAAGAAAGCGAACGCCGTCACGCTCTGGAGCTCGACCAGGCCGAAGCCGCCTGATCCGACCTCCTGCCGCGTCCGATGAAGAGCGCGCTCCTGCGGGAGCGCGTTTTGTTTTTGCGGCCGCCTGTCCGATCGGCGCGGGATCAGCCGCGCGCGCGGATGATTTCGGCCCGGACCAGCTTGCGGACATTGTCGGTGATCTGCTCGCCGAGCGGGCCGCGCAGCTCCTCGCGGATCACCTCGCGGATGACCTCGCGCAGCATAGCCGCGTCGAACTCCTCCCCCGCCGCCTCCGGCAGCGCCGCGGGCTCGGCCCGGCGCGGCGCGCCGAGAACCAGCGGCTCGGCGGTCCGAGCGGTCTCCGCAGCCGGCTCCGCCGGATCGGGCTTTGTCGCAATTTTGGGCTCGGGCTCGGGTTGCGGCTGCTGACCGAACACCGCCTCGATCACCGCGCTGATCGGGTTGTCCTCCTGCCAGTCATCCCCGGCAAAGGTATGCGGCGCCTCGGGCGCCTCCTCCTCGGGCTGCCAGTCCTCGGCGGCGGCTTTCGGCAGGTCGACGCGGGAGGCGGGGCCGAGATGCAGGTGATGCAGCTCGCCCGCCGGCCTCGGCTCGGCGATCCGCAGCGCCGGGGTCAGAAGCAGCTTGCCCGGCTCGGCCTTCGCCGGTTCGCGGGCCGCGGCCACGCCGAGGCGCGGATCCTCGGCCACCAGCTTGCGGATCGAGGACAGCACGTCCTCGGAGTCGAGAGGGAGGGATCGGTCGGACATTGGGCCCCATGCGGGTGGAGGGTCTGGGCGGGTGGAAGGTCTGGGCGGGTGGCTAACAGGCCAAGTCTAGGCCTGCCGGGAGGCGGATACAAGAAAACGCCGGGCCGGAAACGCGTTCGGCGGGCCTGAGCCCGCCGATCCGGTAATTTGCGGTGAACCTGTGGCTCAGTTGCCGCCGATCGACTTCATCACCCGATCGAGGCGACGGCCCTGGGTGCTGGTCGCCGGAGCGCTCTTCACCGAGTTGTAATAGGCCGAGGCGTCATAGGTCGGGATGCCGAGCTTCAGGTGGTCCACCGTCAGCAGGCCCATCGCGGCCAGCAGCTGGTAGATGCCGATGTAGCGGTTGGCTTCCGCCGTCAGCCGGTCGGCCTGGGCGTTCAGCAGGTCCTGCTCGGCGTTCAGCACGTCGAGCGTGGTGCGGGCGCCCAGCGTCGCCTCCTCGCGCACGCCCTCGAAGGCGGTGCGCGCGGCGCGGACTTCCTGATCGCCGGCGGTGATGCTGGCGGCGGCGACCTGTACGTTGGACCAGGCGTTGCCGACGTTCTGGGTGATAGTCACCCCAGTCTGCAGCAGGTTGGCGCGCTGCGCGTCACGGGTGGCCATGGCGCTGCGATAAAGCGCCGAGAGCTCGCCGCCGGCGTAGAGCGTCTGGTTGAACGACAGGCCGACGCCCGCCGTTTCCTGGCCGCGGTCATCGATGCCGACGCGGGCGCTGCCGGTCAGCGACGGGCCGAAGGCCGCCTTGCCGCGGGCCACGTTGATCTCGGCCACGGTCACCTGACGCTGAGCCTGGCGCACCTGCGGGTGGCCGCGCATCGCGACCTGCCGGGCCTGCTCGACGCTGGCGGCGGTGCGCGGCGCGGCCGGCAGCGGCGCGAGGTTGCGCGGATAGGCCCCGGTCGCGGCCTTGAAGTACTCGCGGGCGACCACGAGATCGCCCTCGGCGCTGACCAGGTTGGAGCGGGCCGCGGCAAGCGCCGCCTCGGCCTGCGACACGTCGGTGCGGGTGACCTCGCCGACCTCGAAGCGGTCCTGCGCGGCGCGCAGTTCCTGCGAGATCAGGCTGTTGTTGTTCTGCCGCAGGTTCACGATCGACTGGGCCAGCTGCACCCGCACATAGGCGGTGACCGCATCGAGCAGCACATTCTGCTCGACCCCCACCAGCGCCTCGCGGGTGGCGAGCACGGTTTCCTTCGCCGCCTCGATCGCCAGTGCGTTCCGGCCGAAATCGTAGAGCGTCATGCTGGCGGTGAGGCCGACCGAGGAGGTGAGGCTCTCGTTGTTGGATCGGCCGGTCGAAACCGGCAGACCGCCTGCCCCGAGCGTCGACCCGCTGGTCCGCGAGAAGGCATAGTCCGACTGGGCCACGAACTGCACGATCGGCCGCAGCGCCGCGACGGCGACGGCGACGTCCTCGTCGGTGGCGCGCAGCAGGGCGCGGTTCTGGTCCAAGAGGTTGCTGTTGCGGTAGGCGGCAATGAGCGTGTCTGCCAGCGTTTCCGCCCGCAAGGCGCCGGCCGACGTCAGCGCCGCCACCGACAGGGCCGCCACAGCCAGAAATCTCATCTTACGCATTCACGTCTCCAGTTCGATCCGGTCGGATTTGCAAAGCCGTGCTGGCAGTCACAGCGCGAAGGTACGTTCCAGCGCGAAACCGGTCAGGACCGGCGCGCTGGCATTGAAGACGGAGCGCCAGGTCATGGCGCCGTCGATCCGATAGCCGATCCGCGCGACGCCGAGCGCGCCCTCCATGAACAGGCAGCCGATCCGGCCGCCGTCCTTCAGCTGCGCCAGAAGCGCCTCGGGCACGGTCTCGACCCCGCCTTCCAGCATGATGACGTCATAGGGGCCATGCTTGGCGGCGCCCTCGGCCAGCGGGCCGACGATCACCGCGGCGTTGTCGACGCCTTCCTGCGACAGGGTGCGCTGCGCCTCGGTGGCCAGCGTCTCGTCCTCTTCCACCGCGACCACGGCCTCGGCCAGACGGGCGATCACCGCGGTCGAGTAGCCGAGGCCGCAGCCGAGATCCAGCACGGCCTCGTCGGGCTGGATGTTCAGCGCGTCGAGGAATTTGGCGAAGGTGCGCGGTTCGAGGATGACGCGGCCCGACCCGATCGGGAGATTGTCGCTCATGTAGGCGGTCTCGCGCCGGTCACGCGGCACGTAGACTTCGCGGGGCACTGCGAGAAGGGCGTCGATGATCGGGAATTTCGTCACATCCGACGGACGGATCTGGGTATCGACCATCATCAAACGCCGCGTGGAAAAATCCGTCATTGGCTAAACTCTTTGGTCTAGTTTGCTTTGGCCACCTTGTTGCCACAGAACCCGGGGCGCGGCAACAGAGCGCGGCATGTCAATGTGGTGAGCGTGGCACATAATCCACTGGGGCGGAAGCGCCATCGCGCGATTTTTGTGCATCCCTCCCGCAACCTCAGGGAGAGGAAGCCGAAATCGCCCCTGCCGGGCTGGGGATAACCGGGATGCCGGCTGCCCTGCCGCTTGCCAAGCCGCCGGGCGCCCGGCATCGTTCGGGCCAAGCGAAACGGAGCCCCGAGATGCCGCAGACCCCTGCCCGAAACGGCGATATTTCCTTCTGGTATGCCGATATCGGCGGCCTGCCCGCCCCCCGCCCGCCGCTGGAGGGCGACCGCACGGCGGATGTCTGCATCGTCGGCGCGGGCTACACCGGGCTCTGGACGGCGTGGTATCTGAAACAGGCCGATCCCTCGCTCGACGTTCTGGTGCTGGAGCGGGAGTTCGCAGGCTTCGGCGCCTCGGGGCGCAACGGCGGCTGGCTGACCGGGGGCTTTGCCTGGAACCACGAGAGCTACCTGTCGCACGGCTCGCCCGAAGGGGTGCGCGCCATGGTGACCGCGCTCGGCGGCACGGTGGAGGAGGTGATCCGCGTGGCCGAGGCCGAGGGGATCGACGCCGACATCCGCCGCACCGACGAGCTGATGGTGGCGACCAACCCGGCGCAGCTGGAACGTGTCGCCGCCGAGGTGGCGCATCGCCAGAGCTGGGGCGAAGGGCCGGAGCGCATCCGCATGATCGGCGCCGAGGAGTCGCTGGCCCGGGTGAGGATCCCCGGCACGATGGGCGCGCTGCTGGTCGGCGGCGTGGCGCGGGTGCAGCCGGCCAAGCTGGTGCAGGGCCTCGCCCACGCGGTGGAGCGCGCCGGGGTGCGGATCGCCGAGGGCACGGCGGTGACGCGGATCGACAAGGGCGTTGTGACAACTGATCGGGGCCGCGTGCGCGCCCCGGTGATCCTGCGCGCGACCGAGGGCTTTACCGCCGGGCTGCCCGGGTCGGAGCGCGACTGGCTGCCGCTGAACTCGGCGCAGATCGTCACCGAGCCGCTGCCGGCGGAGGTCTGGGAGAAGATCGGCTGGCAGGGACACGAGATCCTTGGCGATTTCGCCAATGCCTATTGCTACTGCCAGCGCACTCGCGAGGGGCGGATCGCCGTGGGCGCGCGGGGGGTGCCCTACCGGATGGGCTCGAAGACCGACAGGCGGGGACAGGCCGATGCCGAGACGGTCGCGCGGCTGACCGCCATCCTGCAGCGGCATTTCCCGGCGGCCCGCGGGGCGCGGATCGACCACGCCTGGTGCGGGGTGATCGGCGTGCCGCGCGACTGGTGCGCGACGGTGGGGCTCGACCCTGCGACGGGGATCGGCTGGGCGGGCGGCTATGTCGGCGTCGGGGTCTCCACCAGCAACCTCGCCGGGCGCACGCTGGCCGATCTGGCGCTGGGGCGGAAGACCGACCTCACCGCCCTGCCCTGGGTGAACCGCAAGGTGCGGGTGTGGGAGCCGGAGCCGCTGCGCTGGATGGGGGTGCGGGGGATGTATGCGCTCTTGAACGCCGCCGACCGGCGCGAGGCGGCGCGGCGAGGCCCGACCTCGAAGCTCGCCACCTTCGGCAACTGGCTGACCGGGCGGCACTGACCGCAGGCCGGCCGCGCGCCTTCAGACCGCGCGCGGCTTCTGCGACTGGCGCAGTGGCGTCACCTTGCCGCGTGCCAGCGCGTTGCGCACCGTGGCCGCGATATCCTCGGCCCGGAGCCCGGCGTCGGCATACATCGCCTCGGGACTCGCCTGTTCGATGAAGCGGTCGGGCAGCGTCATCGCCCTGAGGATAATGCCGCCATCGAGCCCGCCCGAATTGGCGAGGTAATGCAGCACATGGCCGCCGAAGCCGCCCATCGCCCCCTGCTCCAGCGTGACGAGCGCCGCGTGATGCCGGGCCAGCTGGTCTATCAGCCCGGTGTCGAGCGGCTTGGCGAAGCGGGCGTCGGCCACGGTGGCGCTGATGCCCTCCGCCTCCAGCAACGCCGCCGCCCGCAGCGCCTCGTGCAGATGCGCGCCGAAGGAGAGGATCGCCGCATCCGCGCCCTCGCGCACCACCCTGCCCCTGCCGATCTGCAGCACCTCGCCCTGCGCCGGCAGTTCCAGCCCGACGCCCTCGCCGCGCGGGAAGCGGAAGGCGATCGGCCCCTCGTCATGCGCGACGGCGGTGGCGATCATGTGCACGAGTTCCGCCTCGTCGCCCGCCGCCATCACCGTCATGTTGGGCAGCGTGGTGAGAAAGCCCACGTCGAAGGCTCCGGCATGGGTCGCGCCATCGGCGCCGACCAGCCCGGCGCGGTCGATGGCGAAGCGGACCGGCAGGTTTTGCAGGGCGACGTCATGGGCGATCTGGTCGTAGCCGCGCTGCAGGAAGGAGGAGTAGATCGCGCAGAACGGCTTCATTCCAGCGGCGGCGAGACCGGCGGCGAAGGTGACGCCATGCTGCTCGGCGATGCCCACGTCGAAGACCCGGCCGGGGAAGCGGCGCTGCATGATGTCGAGCCCGGTGCCAGAGGGCATGGCGGCGGTGATGCCGACGATGCGAGGGTCGCGGGCGGCGGCTTCGGTCAGGGTGTTGCCGAAGACGGAGGTGTAGCTCGGCGCGTTGGATTTCGACTTGGCCTGCTCGCCCGTCACCGGGTTGAACTTGCTGACGCCGTGATACTTGTCCTCGGCGAGTTCAGCGGGGGCGAAACCCTTGCCCTTGACCGTGATCGCGTGGATCAGCACCGGCCCGGTGGTGCGGGCGCGGGCGGCGCGCAGCGTTGCCAGAAGCGAGGGCATGTCATGGCCGTCGACCGGGCCGATATAGGTGAAGCCGAGCTGCTCGAAGAGCGTCGCGCCGCCGGGCATGCCGGTGACCAGCTGCCGCGCGCGGCGGGCGCCGTCGCGCAAGGGGCCGGGCAGCACGGATTCCAGCCCGTCCGCCGCCGCCTTCAGCGCGGCGAAGGGCGCGCCGAGGCCAAGCAGGTAGCGCGACATCGCGCCGACCGGCGGGGCGATGCTCATGTCGTTGTCGTTCAGGATCACGAAGAGCCGCTTGCCCAGATGACCGGCGTGGTTCATCGCCTCATAGGCCATGCCCGCGGTGATCGAGCCGTCGCCGATCACGGCGATGGTGTCTCCCACCGGCTGGCCCAGCTCGCGTCCCATGGCGAAGCCGAGCGCCGCCGAGATCGAGGTGGAGCTGTGCGCCGCGCCGAAGGGGTCGTAGTCGCTCTCCGACCGCTTGGTGAAGCCCGAGAGCCCGCCGCCCTGCCGCAGGCTGCGCATCCGGTCGCGGCGGCCCGTCAGGATCTTGTGCGGATAGCACTGGTGGCCCACGTCCCAGATCAGCTTGTCGGTGGGGGTGTTGAACACCGCATGCAGCGCCACCGTCAGCTCGACCACGCCGAGCGAGGAGCCGAGATGGCCGCCGGTCTCGGAGACAACCGAGATCACCTCGGCCCGCACCTCCTCTGCCAGCCGCGCCAGATCGGCGTCGGACAGCACCTTCATGTCGGCCGGTCCGCAGACGCGGTCGAGAAGCGGGGTTTCGGGGCGGGGATGGGCCATCTGTGCCTCCTGAAATCAAAAGGATGCCGTGCGGTGAACCACACGGCATCAGTTTCCTGTCGCCACCAGGAAGGGAACCGGGCTGTGGTTGCGCCGCGGACCCGGGCCGGCGTCTGGCCCGAATGGCTGGGGCAGGCAGTGCTCCCGCCTGCCCCGGTGTTGCGTCAGACCAGCCGCGACAGCGCCGTTGCGCCCTCGTAGAGGAAGCTCGTCACCCCGGGGTCGATCGGGTTGGGGTTCACCGGCAGCATCCGGCCGATGACGCGGATGATCCCGATGAAGATCACGGTCCCGAAGAACAGCGCGGCGGCGACGCCGGCTCCCTTCATCATCTGGAACGCGATCCAGTTGCGGAGCGCCGTCTTGGGATGGATGGAGAGGTGATCGTTGAATTTGTCAGCCATGTCGATCGCTCCTCATCAGTTGGTCAGCGGGGCGTAGCCGTGGACCTGCGCCCAGACGTACCAGTTGTCGACCACGGTGCCGGTCAGCAGGATGCCGATGCCGCCGGTCAGCGTGACCAGCACGGCGAACCACCAGGCCCAGCGGTGGATGCCCTCGAACGTGGCGTTGAAGCCCATGGTCCAGCGCCAGAACAGCGCGGCCCGTTCGGCGGCGGTGCCGCGGTCGACGATCTGCTCCAGCTCACGCTCGCCGCCGAAGCGGGAGACAGCGAGGATGGTCGCGCCATGCATGGCGAAGAGCAGGGCCGAGCCGTAGAGGAAGGCGATCGAGAGAGCGTGGAACGGGTTGTAGAACAGGTTGCCGTAGGTCAGCGAGAACATGTTCGTCCAGTCGAGGTGCGAGAAGATCCCGTAGGGAACCGCCTGCGCCCACTCGCCCATCAGCACCGGGCGGATGAGGCCCAGCACCATCCACAGCCAGATGGCCGAGAGGAAGGCCCAGGAGGTGTGGGTGCCCATGCCGAGCGCCTTGGCGCGCAGATAGGTGCGGGCCCACCAAGCCCAGACCGAGACCAGCATGAAGAACGAGGCGATCAGCCAGAGCCCGCCTTCCTTCAGCGGGGCCGAGAGCGTCAGCCCGTATTCCGGCGCCGGCGGCTCGAGCGAGAAGTAGAACAGGTCGCGCATGAACACGGCCGGGTTCCATCCCGCCTGATACCAGAACCAGAAGCCGATGGTGAAGAACCACAGACCGCCGGCGATCAGCGACAGCACGCCGAGGCTGCCGAGGTAGATCGGGCCGAGCTGCGCGTTGCCGAAGTAGCCGAGCAGCGTGAAGAAGGGACCGGGGTTGGAGCGGTTGGAAAGGTTCACGTCCTCGGTCATCCCCAGGTCGGCAGGTCCTCGGACCTGAACCTGGGTGAAGATGTTCTGATACTCAGCCATTGACGCCTCCTGCGATATTGGCCCACCAGGGAAGGTCAACCCACCACGTCCACCAGGTCGCCCATTCGTCGAACCAGATGGTGCCCGAGATGATCATGCAGACGGCGCTGAAGAAGGTGGCGTTGAGCGCCAGCAGCAGGCCGAGGCGGTGAATGCCGAGGGTGCCGATCGAGTAGCCGACCAGGTCGCGGAAGAACGTGTCCTCATGATCCGGCCCGCGCATCTCCTTGCCCTTTTCGGGGTTGGCGGCCGAGAGCACCAGGGCGCCGTGCAGCGCCAGGGCCAGCGCGTTCGTGAAGAAGAACGTGATGGCGATCATGTGGGCGGGGTTGTAATGGAAGTTGCCGTAAGTGTAGCCGGTGTTCGACACCCAATCGAGGTGGGTCCAGATCCCATAGGGGAAGCCGTAGCCCCAGGCGCCCATGAGCACCGGACGGATGACGACGAGCGTGATGTAGGCGAAGATCGCGAAGGCGAAGGCGACGGGGATGTGATACCCGATGCCCAGCTTCCGGCAGATTTCCACCTCGCGCAGCGCCCAGCTGACGAAGGCGCCGATGGCGCAGATCGTGATGACCTGCCAGAGCCCGCCGGCGTGCAGCGGCGCCGCTGCGAGACCGGCCGAGACCGGCGGCGGGTTGATCGATATGAGCCAGGGGTTCCAGGTGCCCTGCATCGCGGCGCCCCAGAGGATCAGTAACGTTCCAAGGGCCGCGAAGAAAAACGTCGTGACCCCGAAGAAGCCGACGTAGAAAGGGCCGACCCAGAAGTCGAACAGGTTTCCGCCGACCAGCGTGCCCCCCGGCACGCGATATTTTCGCTCGAAGCTGAGCAGTGCCATGCTTCCCTCTCCGCTTGCAGTCGGCCCGGCCGGCACGGAATGCGCGCGGCGGAGCCGTCTCATGTGCTTGATGGTGGATCGTCGCGGGCGGTGGGCACCGCCCGCAACAGAGGGTGTTCCCGCTTATTCGACGGGAGCGACGCGCTGGTATTTCGCAGCCGCGATGTCCAGCCAGTTGTAGCTGGGCGTGCTGAGCAGCACGAGGTGGATCATCGCCGCCAGCAGGAACAGGAACACGCCCTGAGCCACGAAGACGCGACGGGGGTCGAAAATCATCCAGATTTTGTAGAACTTGCTCATGATCTTGTTCCCCTCAGAACCACGGACGCCAGATGTACACCGCCAGGTGGGCGACAACGGCCACCGCTGTGAACAGCCAGAGCCCACTCATGTAGACGGAGTGCAATTCCTGCGCCTGCTCGTCCGTAAGACCTGTGTATCCCAGGTCAGATTTATCAGCCATGCTATCCTCCGGATCGTAAGACTGACGCCACGTGCCCCGTGGCGTGGTCACGAAAGGGCACCATGCCCTCCCGATGATCCGCCATCCCGTTCTTCGGGATGGCGAATGGTGTGTGCCGGGCCCTCAGGCCCGGAAAATCAGCGGCGTGATCGCCTTGGCGTCGAACCAGGCGGACGCGAAGGGGCCGCGCGCCGGCAGACGGCCGTGGCGCACAACCGACGCCATCCAGGTGAGCAGCGCGACAGGCAGCGCGCCCATCAGGATCACGACGAAATAAGCGTAGAACTCGGCACGCGGAGCGCGGTGCCCGTGGGCCCTGGCGGCATGAACCGGTGAATTGGCGGTGTGATCGCTCATTGGTTCTCTCCCCTCATCATGCCGAAGCCCGGCCCGCGCAGGGCTTCGACGGTTTCTCGCACGACCCTCTCGGCGCCCTGATCCAGGGCAGCCTTCTCCGCGGCGTCGCGCAGGGTGCGCGCGGCGCTGATCCGCGTGAGGATCGGATGTTCTTCCACGATGCGGTCCAAGGCCGCCTGCGCATCGGCATCCCAGGGGAAGTCGCGGCGCAAAGTTGTCGGCGTGGCCGCCGCACTGTCCATCTCCGTGCCCAGGGGCAGGATGTGGAACAGGGCATCGAACAGGGCGTTGCAAACTTCCTGAAGCAACCACGTTGCCCCTGCATAGCCCATAAACGGGGTTCCGGTAGCGCGCCGGATCGCCGCACCCGGAAAAGATGCATTGATAAAAGAGGGTTGCGGGCCGTGCCCGGCCTTCAGCTCGGCGAGATAGATCTTCTCGTTGATCGATCCCATCATCACCAGGGGCCGATGCTGGCGCAGCAGGGCGCGCACCGCCTCGTTGTTGGTCTTCTTGCCTCTGGAACGGGCCACGGCGAAGGCGCAGGGCAGCCCGAGGTCGTTTTCCAGGTAGTTCCGGATGCCGCGCGCGTAGGTTTCGGTAGCCACGATGGCGAAGCTGGCGGTGCCGAAGAAGTCCTGCGTGACACTGCGCCACAGGTCCCAGACCGGCTTCAGCGTCGAGTGCTTCTCGCGCTCGATGAAGGGCTCCGGGTCAAGCCCCAGCATCTCGCCCAGTGTGCGGAGGAAGGCAGTGGTGCTTTCGATCCCGATCGGGGCCTGCAGATAGGGCTTGCCCAGAACCTCGGCGAGGCCCCGGCCGAATTCGCGGTACATGACGATGTTCACGTCGGCGTTGACCAGATGCCGCATCTCGGCCAGATGCGCGCCGAGCGGCATCACCATGTTCACTTCGGCGCCGATGCCTTCGACCAGACGGCGGATCTCGTGCAGGTCCGAGGCCATGTTGAACACGCCATACATCGGCCCGAGGATGTTCACCCGCGGCTTGGCGCCTTCGGGGCGCTTCGTTTCGGGCGGCATGCGACCCTTGGTCATCCCGAACTCCGAGAAGATCCAGGTCATCGCGCGGTCGGCGCATTCCCACTGGTCCTCGTCGATGGTGCGGGGCAGGAAGCGCTGGATGTTGGTGCCCTGCGGCGTCACGCCGCCGCCGATCATCTCGGCGATCGAGCCGGTGACGACCACGGCAGGCAGCGCCGGGTCCAGCACCTTCCAGGCGCGCTTCATCGACTCTTCGGTGCCCGAGCCCATCTCGCCCTCGCCGAGCCCGGTCACCACAATGGGCAGCTCGTGCGGCGGCAGGCCATCGGTGTAATGCAGCACCGAGGTCACCGGCAGGTTCTCGCAGCCCACCGGGCCGTCGATCACCACCTGCAAACCCTTGACGGCACAGAAGGCATAGACCGCCCCCCAGTAGCCCCCTGCCCGGTCATGATCCTGCAACAGCATCAGATCATCTCCTCGGCCTTGGCGGCCTTCGCCAGCTTGTCCAGCTTCTTCTGATGCGCGGCGCGGAAGTCGGGGCGGAGGTTGGGCGAGCCCTCCCAGATGCCCGCGGTGTCGCCGCTTCCCACGCCCTCGAAGAAGCCGCGCATCTTGGTCATGCGGTCGCGGTTGGCGATGGCGGCATTGACCACCTGCGCGAGGCTCCCTGCCCCGGCAGGCCCCATCAGCGGACGCGCCGAGATGAGGTTGGTGAAATAGAGCGCCGGGATGCCGAGCGCCTTGGCCTTCTGCACCACCGGGGTCGTGCCGACGGCGAGATCGGGCTGGAAGCCTTCCATCGCGGCGCAATCGTCTTCCAGCGAGGCGCGGAACTTCACGGCGACGCCGCGATCCTCCAGCCACTGCCGGTCGAGGTCGGACCAAGGCGAGCGGGCGCAGGCGGTGCCGACGTAGGGCACGTCCGCGCCGCTTTCGATCAGCAGGCGGGCGACCAGGAGCTCCGAGCCCTCGTAGCCCGAGAGGGTGATGCGGCCCTTGATCGGCGTGGCGGCCAGCGCGCCGCGGATCGCCGGCAGGAAGGCGTTCTGCGCAGCGGCGATCTTGTCGGCGCTGACGCCATAGGCCTCGCCGATGGCGGCGAGCCATGTCGCCGTGCCGTCATGGCCCACAGGGGCCGAGCCGACGATCCGGCGACCGGCCTGCTGGAACTCGCGGACGGCGGCGGTGTAGAACGGGTGGATCGCCGCGGCCACGTCGCAGTCGAGCGCGGCATAGAGCTCGCGCCATTCGCGGCAGGGCACGACCGGGCCGGCGGCGAGGCCCAGCGGGGCCAGCATCGCGCCGATCATCATCGGGTCGGCGGGGAACATCTCGCCCAGAAGCGCCACGGTCGGACGGTCGGAGCGGCCCGAGACCGGGGCCTGCACCGGCCCGGCCTCGATCTCGGCGCGGGCGTATTTCAGCATCGCCCCGGCCAGCACATCCTTGGCCTCGGCATGGGTCGGGATGCCGAAGCCCGGCACGTCGATGCCGACGATGCGCACGCCGTTGATCTCGGAGGGCAGCAGCTTCAGCGGCACGCCGGAGGCAGTCGGCACGCAGAGGTTCGTCACCACGATCGCGTCATAGCGGTCGGGGTCGGCCATCTCATGCACGGCGTCGCGGATGTCCTCGAAGAGCTTGCCGGTGACCAGCGTCTCGGAGTTGAACGGCACATAGCCGACCGAGCGGCGGGCGCCGTAGAAATGCGACACGAAGCTGAGCCCGTAGACGCAGCAGGCCGAGCCCGACAGAACCGTGGCCACCCGGCGCATCCGGAGGCCGACGCGCAGCGAGCCGAAGGCGGGGCACATGCTTTGCGGCTTGTCATGCGGGCCGACCGGATAGTCGGCGGCGAAGCGCGCCATCATCTCGGGGTTGGCCTCGCGCGCCGCCCCGGCCATCGCACCGGACGAACAGCTGCCGTCCGGCTGCGCCACCGGCGCCTCCGGCCCGGTCTCGTCCGCGGCGGCCTCGGTCAGAGGCGTGGCGCGGGCGCTGTCATATCCGATTTCCGCGGTCATTTCGCGCCCACCGTCATGGATTTCGCGCGATGCGCGATGCGGTCCAGCGCGCGGTCGAGTTGGGCGAGGGCTTCGAGATCAAGCATTGTCGTAGACCACTTCCAGGGATTTCTTCAGCACGGTGTTCTTGCCGCGCATGTCCTCGTCCGAGGCCGGCGTCAGCACGAAGTCCTTGCCGGTGGTTTCGGCGGAGAAGAGATTCAGCAGACCGTCCTGCGACAAGGGGTTCGGCCGGATCGGCGGGGCGCCCGCCACGGCTTCGGCCAGCTGGGCGAAGAGCTCGCCCCATTGCGTCGCGTAGCTGCCGACGATCTGGTAGTTCGCCGATTTCCGGCGCAGATCCTCGTCCTGCGGAATCGCCGCCAGCACCGGGATGTTCACCGCCTTGGCGAAGGCCGCAGCCTCGCCGGTGCCGTCATCCTTGTTGATGACGAGGCCGGCCACGCCGACATTGCCGCCGAGCTTGCGGAAATACTCCACCGCCGAGCAGACGTTGTTGGCGACGTAGAGCGATTGCAGGTCGTTCGAGCCGACGAGGATCACCTTCTGCGCCATGTCGCGGGCGATCGGCAGGCCGAAGCCGCCGCAGACCACGTCGCCGAGGAAGTCCAGGAGCACATAGTCGAAGTCCCAGTCGTGGAAGCCGAGCTTCTCCAGAAGCTCGAAGCCGTGGATGATGCCCCTGCCGCCGCAGCCGCGACCGACCTCCGGCCCGCCGAGCTCCATGGCGAAGACGCCGCCGCGCTTGAAGCAGACATCGCCGATCTTCACCTCCTCGCCCGCCAGCTTCTTGCGGGTCGAGGTCTCGATGATCGTCGGGCAGGCCTTGCCGCCGAAGAGCAGCGAGGTGGTGTCGGATTTCGGGTCGCAGCCGATCAGCAGCACCCGCTTGCCCATCTCGGCCATCATGTGGCTGAGGTTGGCGAGGGTGAAGGACTTGCCGATGCCGCCCTTGCCGTAGATCGCGATGATCTGCGTCTTCTTGGTCGGTTCGGATTGCGGGATCTCCAGCGTCGGCTCCTCCGCCGCCTCGTCTCTCAGCCGTTGATCGAAATCTTTGAGGTTGGGAACATCGAGCGTCATGCGGTGGCCCTCCAGTCCAGGATCATCTTGAGGCAGTCGGGGTCGGTGAAGGCCGTCTCGTAGGCCTCCGGCGCCTCAACGGCCTGGCGGGTGTGGGTGATGAGATCCGACAGCGACAGCGCGCCCGACTCGATCAGCGCGCGGGTCGCCACCATGTCTTCCGGGGCCCATTCGGCGGCGATGCGCAGCCGGGCCTCCTTCATGAAGGCGGGGATGAAGGAGAAGCTGATCGGCTGGGTGTAGAACCCGGCCAGCACCACCTCGCCGCCCTTGGCCATGCGGCCGATCAGGCTGTCCAAGAGCTGCGGATCGCCCGAGGCGTCGTAGATCGCCTGATAGTCGCGGCGCGGGTCTTCGGCGGGATCGACGCAAGGGTAGCCCTGCATGGCATGGCGCCGCTCGGCCCGCGTTTCCCAGACCATCGGCGCAGCGCCCCCCGCTGCGATGGTCAGACGGGCGAGCAGTCGCCCGAGCGTGCCATGGCCGACGATCAGATCGGGCAGCGCGGTGTTGAGCCCCGCCAGCGCGTGCCGCGCGGTCGCGGCCAGCGCCAGAAGCGCGCCTTCGGCCTGAAGTCCCGCGTCGATGCGGACGGCGCGATGGGCGGGGGTGACGAGATAGCGCGAGGCGGCGCCGAAGAGACCGCGCACCGGGCCGGCCTCGGTCGGAGCAAAGCAGTTGGCCCCCGGCACGAAGACCCGGTCGCCGGGTTTGAAGCCGGTCTCGGGCGCGGCCTCGACCACCTGCCCCGCCGCCTCGTAGCCGGGCACCAGCGGGTAGCCCATGCCCGGGAAGGGTGGCATCGTGCCGGACCAGAACAGTTTCTCGGTGCCGGTGGAAATCCCGGAATGAGAAATCTCGACCACCAGATCGCCCGCCACCGGGGCGTTGAGCGCGAGGCTTCCCAGACTCAGATCCCTCGGACCGGACAGGATGACAGCGGTAGTTTTCACGGCGGTTCCCCTGCGACTTGTCTGGTGCGGGCCCCTTCGGGGACTCGATCACCAATCCGACGCTTCAGGTGTAACTTTAATCAGACAGCCGCAACTGTCAACTTTATTAGACAGTTTCTGCCTGCGTCGGATTTGCACTGCCCACCGGATCCGACGCGACCAACGGACGCACGGCGGTGATCGCGCTGGTCACATAGGGCCGGAAGCCGGGCCGCGGGCGGATTTCGGCGAATCCGGCCTGCGCCAGCAATGCAGAGATCTCGACGGCGGAGCGGGTCCGCCCGGTGCGCATCGCGGCGGTGTAGAGCGCGAAATAGGTGTCGGTTTCGCGGTCGGGCCGGGCACCGCCCGACATCGGCTCTGCGATGATGATCCGCCCGCCGGGCGGCAGGGCAGCGAAGACCTTGGCGAGCAGCGCCGCCACCGTCGCATCCTGATGGTCGAAGAGAATGCGGATCAGGCTGATCGCATCGGCGCCCTGCGGCAGGGGGTCGTCGCGGAAGCTGCCGCCGTGGATCTCCACCCGCTGCATCAGCCCCGCCTTCGCCAGCCGTTCCGGCGCGGCCTCGACCACCACCGGCAGATCGAAGAGGCTCAGCCTGATCAGCGGATGGGCCTGCCCC
This sequence comes from Cereibacter changlensis JA139, assembly GCF_003034985.1. GTDB lineage: Bacteria > Pseudomonadota > Alphaproteobacteria > Rhodobacterales > Rhodobacteraceae > Cereibacter > Cereibacter changlensis. Next base: position 2,651 of record NZ_PZKG01000062.1, on the reverse strand, counting down.
ACCGCCGCCAGAAAGGCCCCGGTGCCGCCGCCCACATCCATCAGATGCTTGATGCCCTGGAAATCCACCAGCCGCAGCGTGTCGGCGGCCACCAGCGACTGGCTGTCGGCCATGAGCCCCGAATATTTCGCCGTCACCGCCGGATCGGAGGCGCCCGCCGCGCCGAAGACATAGGGCCAGAAGCCGGAAAGCTCGGTCTCCACCTCGCCGCGGAAGAAGGCGACGGGATCGGCCAGATCGCGGTAGAGCACGTCGTGGTGGCCGACCATCGCCTCGAGCCCCGGCACCGCAAGGAAGGCCGCGCCGCGCGTCGCGAGGTCGAAGCGCCCGTCGCGGCGGCGCTTCAGCAGTTTCAGCGCCGCCCCGCCCTGCAACAGCAGCTGCATCCGCTCCACCGGCACGGCGCAGCGCGCGGCAAGCGCCGTCACACTCTGCGGCCCGTCGCGCAGCGTAGGCATCACCTTCAGCTCGACCAGCGCCAGCAGGATCTGCGAATGGACGAAGCCCGCCACCAAGTCGAAGATCGCCTCGCCCTCGCGCCGCACCAGCCAGCGCAGACCGGGAGTGCGGGCCGCCAGCGCCTGAACGCGCGGCGATCCGGCGAGGCGCAGCCCGAGCCGGGCGAGCTTGGGCAGCCCGAGCCGGGCGAGCTTGGGCAGCCCGCGCGCGGGACGGTTCGTCGCGGGCACGGCTGTCATCAGACGCGGCTGGCGACGGGGGCGGAGAGCGCGCCGGGGGTCATCTTCTCGGCGTAGCGGCGGACCATCTCGGCCAGCATCGCCTCGCCCGGGCAAGAGGGGATCGAGGCGATGGCGCCGCCGAGGATGTCCTTCAGCCGCTTCATCGCGCCCTGCACCCCAAGCTCCTTCACCGCGTTGGGCCTTGCGTGCAGCACGTCCTGCCCCACCGGCTTGCCGATCTCCTCGACGGCGCAGACCGCGTCGCGCAGGTCGTCGGCCACCTGGAAGGCCTCGCCGATCCGCGCCCCCAACTCTTCCCAGGGCTCGGGCTCGTAGCCGGCGGCGATGGCACCCATCTGGGTCGCCGCGATGAACAGCGCGCCGGTCTTGGCGCGGTGATAGGCCGAGAGGTTGATCTGGCTTTCGCTCTCCCAGCCCTGCCCGGCGCAGATGCCCATCGGCATGCCGGTGCGGGTGGCGAGGGCCGAGACGAGCTGCAGCGCGCGCAGCGGGTCGGCGGCGCCGGCACGGGCCAGCACGTCGAAGCCCATGACGATCAGGCTGTCGCCGGTCAGCACCGCCAGCGGCTCGGAATAGGCGCGGTGCACCGTGGGCTTGCCGCGCCGCAGGTCCGAGTCGTCGAAGCAGGGCAGGTCGTCATGCACGAGGCTGGCGCAATGGATCAGTTCCAGCGCGACGGCGGCGGCATCCGACACGCCGGGCCGGTCGTCGCCGCAGGCGATGGCCACGCTGAGCAGCAGCGTCGGGCGGATGCGGGCCCCGCCGGGCGTCACCGCATAATCCAGCGCCGAGGCCAGCCGGGCCGGGGCGTCACCGCCCTGCCCGCGCGCAATCGCCGCCGTCATCGCCGCTTCAATCCGCCTGTCCAACGCCATCCGATGTTCCTCTTGCGGTTCTTACGCACCCCGGGCAGCCCGCCCGCCGGTCGCGTCCTCCAGCGCCGATGTGCATCGGCTTCGGTGTGTCATTTTTTTCTGACACATGATGTCATTCATACTGGACAGTTCACGATGGAGTGTCAACAATCCCGGCCATGACGCGGACAGGCAGACGAGTGGTGGTGATCGGCGCCGGGATGGGCGGGCTGGCGGCGGCGATCCGTCTGGCCCGGGCCGGGCTCGAGGTGACATTGGTCGAGGCGCGCGACGGCCCGGGCGGCAAGATGCGCACCCTACCGAGCCTCGCCGGACCCGTGGACGCCGGGCCGACGGTGCTGACTCTTCGTAGCGTTTTCGACGATATCTTCGAGACTTGCGGGCAGAGGCTCGACGATCACCTCACCCTGCTGCGCCAGCCGCTGCTGGCGCGGCACTGGTGGTCGGACGGCAGCACGCTCGATCTCGGCTCCGACCCCGAGGCCAATGCCGAAGCGATCGGACAACTGGCCGGGGTGGCCGAGGCGCGGGGCTTCCGGCGCTTCCACGATCTCTCGGCGCGGCTTTATGCCGCTTTCGATGCACCGATGATGCACGCGGCAGCGCCGGACCAGAAAGCCATCGCGCTGGCCGCGCTGCGCGACCCGAAGATCTGGCCCGCGCTGCTGCCCGGCATGTCCCTCGCGCGGCTTCTCGCGCTGCAGTTCCGCGACCGTCGGCTGCGCCAGCTCTTCGGGCGCTACGCCACCTATGTCGGCGGCACGCCCGACCGCTCGCCCGGGGTGCTGGCACTGATCTGGGCCGCCGAGGCGCAGGGGGTCTGGGCCGTCGCGGGCGGGATGCACCGGCTGGCGCTGGCCCTGGCGAAGCTGGCCGAGGCGCAGGGGGTCTCGCTCCGCTACGGCAGCCCGGTCGCGCGGATCATGCGGCAGGGCGGCCGGGTGTCGGGCGTGCAGCTGGGCGACGGGCATGCGCTGCCTTGCGACCATGTGGTGTTCAACGGCGATCCGGCGGCGCTGCTGGCAGGGCTCTTGGGTGACGGGCCGAGGCAGGCGGTGGCCGAGGCGCAGGTGCA